>CAMCSO010000228.1 GCA_945877545.1 Bifidobacterium breve
AACCTCGACCTCGCTGGCAGGCATGCCCTCCATGTCCATCGAGGACGCGGCCGACGCCACCGCGCGCTCGCGCACCGCGGTCAACTGCTCATACTGGTCCAGCGACATCAGCACTACCTCCGGCTTGCGGTGCGCACCAGCGAAGACAGTCTCACCGTGCGCCACCTGATCCACGACCACAGCGAGCCCCTGACGCAGTTCTCGCATGGTCAACACCTTGGTAACAGACACTCCCGAAGGCTATCACGAATGTGTACACAATCGAGCATCGGAAGACTCTGAATCCACCCGGTGACTGTCAGGGTGCAACGACGTTGCGTCCTCGTCACGGTCAGTCACTGCCCTTGAGGACGTCATGCCACTCGGTACCTTCGCAGTCATAGGCCTGAGCAGTTTTGCAGCGCGTGGGCCTCGGACAACATTCACTCGGATATACGCCCTACCTGAGCCGCCCCTGTTCGCGACTCTCGACTGCATGAGACCGAGCCTGCCCGAGGCAACACGCGGCCTCGCCCGCGTCAAGCGGGGATTGGTTGGCTTCTTGCCGCTGATGCGCGCTTACGGACGGCTGCGGTCTTCGCAGACCTCGACCTACTGAGACTCCATGAACGATGCGCGCGATCGGTCGCCTCGCCGAGGATAGACACGATCCGGTCGAGCGTGGCCTCGTCGCTCACGAGCGGCGGCGAAATCTGGATCACCGGATCCCCGCGGTCATCAAGCCGGCACAGCAGGCCCAGTTCGTCCATGTGGCCGGAGAGCTCCGATTTGAGGAGCCACTGCGCCTCGTCGTCGTCGAAGGTCTCGTGAGTCTCTCGGTCCTTCACGAGCTCAACGGCCCAGAAGAAGCCCGCGCCGCGCACGTCGCCAACGAGGGGATTGCCACGCAACTGCTGCAATCTCGAATCGAGGAAGGGCTCAAGTGATCGCACATTCTCGAAGACTTCCTCGCGCTCATAGATATCGAGGACGGTGAGGGCGATGGCGGTCGTGAGGGGGTGACCGCCGAACGTGAGTCCGTGCATGTAGGTGACCTGCCCTGAGCCGAATGGCTCGGCCACCCTCTCATTGACGAGCACGCCGCCTAGGGGTGCGTGCCCTGCCGTCGCACCCTTCGCGAAGGTGATGATGTCGGGCTTGGCATCGAATCGCGTCGAGGCGAACCACTCGCCAACGCGGCCGAAGGCACTGATGGTCTCGTCTGCAACGAGGAGGATGCCGTAGCGATCGCAGAGGGCACGAAGGCCAGGCCAGTAGCCGCGCGGAGGAACAAAGGCACCGCCGGAGTTCTGGATTGGTTCGGCGATGAGCATAGCCACCTGATCGGGGCCTTCTCGGAGAATCGTCTCATGGACCTCGTTGAGGAGGGCCTTGGTGAATCGTGCCTCGTCGTAGCCTTGAGGATGCCGGTAGGCATTGGTATTGCTCACGAATGACACAGGGATCGGCAGTGGCATGAATGGCTCGCGGCAGTCGTCGAGACCGGTGAAGCTCAGCGCGCCAAGGGAGGTGCCGTGGTAGGCGAGGTTGCGAGCAATCGCCTTCGTTCGCTGCGGCTGGCCGTTGGCGATATGCCATTGACGGACGATCTTCCAAGCGGCCTCAACCGATTCACCTCCACCGCTGGTGAGAAACAGTCGCTCCATGCCCAGTGGTGCCGCGATAGTCGTTAACCGCTCGGCGAGGCGGACCGCCGACGGATGGGTCAACGACCAGTTCGGGGCAAACACCAGTTCGGAGAGCTGGCGCTGCGCTGCTGCACCGACCTCGGCTCCGAAACCGTGGCCAAGATTCGAGCAGAAGAGCCCGGATATGCCGTCGATATAGCGGCGGCCCGCTACGTCGATCACCTCGCAGCCGTCGCCTCGAACGATGAGCGGGATCGGGTCATCGTTGAAGTTACTGAGATCGGTGAAGTTCAGGAGCAGTCGATTTCGGGCAAGCATCTGCTCGCTGGAGTCGTCAGGACGACTTTCCAGAGCCATGACTTCACATCCTTGATACTGAGTAGCCGTTCAGGATTGTGTGACCCTAGCATCCTGAGTGGTCATTCAGCAAGCATTCATGCACGGCGCGTGCGCGCCCTATCGCGGGGACTTGCCTCGCTTCGCCGGCTCGGTGATTCCGAGTTCGAGAACCGCCGATTCCCACCACAGTTCGGTGAACTTCCGCGTCGTCATCCCGGGCTCATTCAGCGCGAGTTGGACAGCAAGCCCGTCCATGAGTGCAGCAAGGCGCAGGACGGACTTCGCAGCACTGCTCGGGGAGAAGGATCCATCGGCGACGCCCTCGTCGACGACCCTTCTCAGCACGGTCCGCCACCGACGATCCTGGGATTCGCGAACGGCACGGGAGTCAGGGTCACGAAGGGCCCGTGCCCACAACTCGAGCCACAATCCCCAGTTGCCGACCGCGGCCCCCCGCCCCGCCGCGAGTTCCGCCATGAAGCGGAGTCGTTCAACGGGGCCATTTTCAGCGGCCAAGTGTTGGGCGAAATCGTCGTAGAACTCATCTTCGAGCATCGTCAGGCAAGCAGCGAGCGCTCCCGCGAGGGAACCGAAGTGATAGAGCACGAGCCCCTGCGACGTACCCGCCTCAAGAGCAATGTCCGCGACTCTCGTTCCGGCGAAACCACGTTCCCGGACCACTGCGATCGTGGCAAGCATGATGCGCTCACGTCGCTCCTCGGGTGCCTTCGCGGCGAGCGCTGCGCGTGTCATGAGCCTCCAGCCAATGCGAACATTTCGTCACGCCGCGCATATTGAACCATCGTTCAGGATACGCTTCTCGTGGACACCGACGACCGGAGTCCACGAGAAGTCTAGGAGGGATCAGGAGACATGACCGCGCTTCCCACTCACGTCGAAGAACTCCGCGCGCGAGCATCCGCATTCGTCGACGAGGTCCTCATCCCCCTTGAAGTGACCGCTGAACTCGCCGGCGGACCCCTCCCTGCCGAAGACCAGTCAAGGATTCGCAGTGAGGCCCTCGAACGCGGGCTTCACGGGGGTCTCCACCGCCGTGAGCATGGTGGAAACAGTTGGTCGACCACCGAATGGTTCCTCGTCGAGGAGCAACTCGGCCGATCAACGAACGGCGTCTCCTGGTACATGCCCAACGCCTATAACGTCTGGAAGGCGGCGAGCCCGGAGCAAATCGAGCGTTGGCTCGTCCCTGCCCTGCGCGGTGAGCTCCACGATGCCTATGCCGTGACCGAGGCCGAGTCCGGAAGCGACCCCTCGGGGATCACGACGACAGCGCGTCGCACCGCGCCTGGCCAATGGGTGCTCAACGGCGAAAAGTGGTTCGTGACCTTCGGTTCGACCGCCCAGGTGATCATCGTCATGGCACATGCAATCGAGGGCGATCGTCGTCTCCCCACCCTGTTCGCCGTTCCTGCTGATGCGCCCGGCGTCGAGATCATCGCTGACGTGCCATTCACACACAACTACCCACACGGGCACCCGACAATGCGCTTCACCGATGTCGCACTCACCGACGCCGACATCGTCGGAGGCCTCGGCAACGGCGACAACCTGCAACGCCTCTGGTTCACCGAGGAGCGCCTCGCCATCGCCGCCCGGTGCGTCGGCGCCATGCAGCGTCTCATCGATGAGTCTGTCGACTGGGCCGCCAATCGCGAGCAGGGCGGCGCACGGCTCCTCGACCATCAGGGGATCAGCTTTCCGATCGCAGACAGTGCTGCCGATGCCGCAGCCGGCCGGCTTCTCGGGCTCGACGTCGCCCGCCTCGCCGATGAGGGCGCCGACGGCAAACTCATCCACGGAAAGGCCTCCATGGCGAAGCTCTTCTGCTCTGAGGCCGCCAATCGCTGTGCTGATCGAAGCGTCCAACTGTTCGGCGGGCGAGGCTATATGCGCACAACGGCAGCCGAGCGCTTCTGGCGCGAGTTGAGGGTCGACCGAATCTGGGAGGGGACCTCCGAGATTCAGCGCATCATCGTCCTGCGGTCACTTGAGCGCCGCGGTGTCACCGCGATGCTCACCTAGGCACCCACCGACTCGACCATGGATCTCACCCGCCTCATCTCACCATCCTCGGTGGCGGTCGTCGGCGCAACCGATCGCCCCGGCTCGTATGGGCATTCAGTGCTCGCCAACCTCATCGCCAGCGGGTTTACCGGGCCAGTCATCGGAGTTCACCCGACGCGAGCCGAGGCCCTGGGATTCCGATGTGTTCCAAGACTCGGAGAGATTGGGCGAAGTGTTGATGTAGTCGTCATTGCTACCCCGGCGTCAACCGTCTCGTCCTACATCTCAGAGGCACGACGCCTCGGCTGCGGTGGCGCCGTTGTGTTTGCGTCAGGCTTCGCTGAGGTCGGTGATGATTCGTTGGACGATGCACTCGTAGGTGCCGCTCGTGATTTCGCCGTACTCGGTCCCAATGGCAACGGCCTGGTCAACGTCTGGACCCGCGCGGCACTATGGGGTGATCACGCAGCCCTGCCGAGCGACCCTGGGAACATCGCCGTCATTTCGCAGAGCGGTAACGTCGGAGTCGGGCTCCTCGCCCACCGCAAAGGCCTCGGTCTGCACTCGGTGTTCTCCGTCGGCAACGCTGCGGTCGTCGGCGCGTCGGACCTCATCGGGCA
>CAMCSO010000229.1 GCA_945877545.1 Bifidobacterium breve
GTGAAGATGAGGAGCGACATTCCGTTACCGATACCGCGTTCGGTGATGAGTTCACCGAACCACATGATCACCGCCGTGCCGGCCGTCATGACGATGACCATGACGAGAATGATCCACACTCCCTGATCCGGGATGATCGTCTCGTTGCAGCCGCTGAAGAGTGCGCCGGGAGTCCGAGCCAGCGACAGGATCGCGGTCGACTGCAGGATTGCCAGACCAATGGTGAGGAAACGCGTGTACTGCGTGATCTTGGCCTGACCCGCCTGACCATCCTTCTTGAGGGTCTCAAGCCTCGGTATCACCACGGTAAGCAGTTGCAGGATGATGCTCGCCGTGATGTACGGCATGATCCCAAGCGCGAACACCGACAACTGAAGCAGCGCGCCACCACTGAAGAGGTTAATCAGAGCATAGATCGAATTACCCTCGACAACATCGATACACCGCTGAATAGCCGCGTAGTCGACTCCCGGGGTCGGCAACACCGACCCGAGCCGGAAGATTGCCAGTAGGCCCAGTGTGAACAGGATCTTCTTGCGAAGGTCCGGCGTACGCAGGGCGGCTCCGAACGCACTGATGTGCACTGTGCCTCCCGCTCAGGTTTCGGTGTACATGAATGGACGATTCGAATCAGATTTCGGTGGCCGAACCGCCCGCAGCGACAATCTTGTCACGAGCACTGTCGGAGAACGCGTCAGCGCTCACTTTCACAGCAACGGCGATATCGCCGAGCCCGAGGACCTTGACCTTTTGGCCCTTGCGGACGGCACCCTTTTCAACTAGGTCTGCGACCGTGACCTCGCCACCGCCTGGGAACAACTTCTCCAAGGCAGCGACGTTCACTACCTGGAACTCCACTCGATTCGGATTCTTGAAACCCTTGAGCTTCGGCAGACGCATGTGCAGCGGCATCTGCCCACCCTCGAACCGAGCGGGGACCTGGTAGCGAGCCTTCGTACCCTTGGTACCTCGACCAGCCGTCTTGCCCTTTGACGCCTCGCCGCGTCCAACGCGGGTCTTCGCCGTCTTCGCACCCGGAGCCGGGCGCAGATGATGAACCTTAAGCGTCATGGTTAGTCGACCTCCTCGACGACAACTAGATGGGACACCATGTTGACCATGCCCCGAAATTCTGGACGGTCGTCCTTGATGACAGTGTCGCCGATTCGCTTCAGACCGAGTGACCGCAGCGTATCGCGCTGATTCGCCGTCCCACCGATCTTCGACTTCGTCTGCGTGACCTTGAGTCGACTCATGACGCACTCAACCCTGCCGCGCGTGCGCGGAGCAGTGCAGCAGGAGCGACATCCTCCAATGACAGACCACGACGCGCGGCCACGGCTTCCGGCGACTCGAGCATCTTCAGAGCCTTCACCGTCGCGTGAACCACGTTGATCGCATTATCGGAGCCCATCGACTTGCTGAGGATGTCGTGAATCCCAGCGCACTCCAACACCGCACGAACCGGACCGCCGGCGATGACGCCAGTACCGGGAGCGGCCGGACGCAGCATGACAACACCTGCTGACGCCTCACCCGTAATCGGGTGGGGAATCGTGCCTTGGATCCTCGGGACGCGGAAGAAACTCTTCTTCGCCTCCTCGACACCCTTGGCAATCGCGGCCGGAACCTCTTTGGCCTTGCCGTAACCCACACCTACCTGGCCATCTCCGTCACCGACGATGACGAGGGCTGTGAAGCTGAACCGACGGCCGCCCTTGACGACCTTCGACACGCGGTTGATCGCGACCACCCGCTCAATGAATGCGGATTTCTCCTCGCGAGGACTGCGTTCCTTGCGATCCTTGCGCTCGCCTGCGCCGCTCCCGCGGCGCTGCGTTGCTGACATAGGAATACCTCTCTAATTCTTTCGAAAACCGGTTACGACTTAGAAGTCCAGGCCACCCTCGCGGGCGCCATCCGCGAGTGCCGCGACGCGGCCGTGGTACCTGTTGCCTCCACGATCGAAGACGACGCTTTCGACACCGGCCTGCTTCGCACGCTCCGCGACCAACTGCCCAACCTTGCGAGCCTTGGCGGTCTTATCATCGACCACGCCTCGAAGATCGACCTCCATCGTGGACGCAGACGCCAGCGTGTGGCCCTTAGTATCGTCGACGATCTGCGCAACCACGTGCCGCGCCGACCGAGTGACGACCAAACGCGGCCGCACCGGAGTGCCCGACACCTTCTTGCGCACTCGGATGTGACGGCGCTTTCGTCCGACCGCAACCTTGTTGCCCGAACCCAACTTGATACCGAAGGAACTCACTTCTTACCCGCCTTTCCAGCCTTGCGGCGGATGACTTCACCCTCGTAGCGAACGCCCTTGCCCTTGTATGGCTCTGGCTTGCGCAATTTGCGGATATTGGCGGCGACCTCGCCGACCTGCTGCTTGTCGATGCCCTGAACCTTGAACTTCACCGGGCTATCGACCTGGAAGGCGATGCCATCCGGGGCTGTGATGAGGACAGAGTGGCTGAACCCCAGCTGAAACTCCAGATCAGGGCCCTTTGCCGCCACGCGGTAACCCGTGCCAACGATCTCAAGAGTCTTCTCGTACCCGGTGGTGACACCAGTGACCATATTCGCGACGAGCGTGCGCGTGAGACCGTGCAGCGCACGTGACTGCCGCTCATCGTTGGGCCGCACGACGATGAGGTTGCCCTCCTCGGCGCGCACCTCAATCGGTACTGCGACTGTCAGGCTCAACGAGCCCTTGGGACCAGTGACGACGACGTCCTGGCCAGCAATCGTTGTCTGGACCCCAGTCGGAACCGGGATCGGCAGACGCCCAATACGTGACATCCTCGAACTCCTTTCCGACTACCAGACGTAGGCGAGGACTTCTCCGCCTACACCCTTGCTATGTGCCTGACGGTCAGTTAACAGACCGCCCGACGTGGACAAAATTGCAACCCCGAGACCCCCCAGAACGCGCGGGATCGTCGTGCTCTTCGCATACACGCGCAGGCCTGGCTTCGACACGCGACGTAGGCCCGCGATAGAACGCTCGCGCGAGGGCCCGTATTTGAGTTTGAGGGTCAGCGTCTTTCCGACAACATCATCGGAGGCGGACCAACCCGCGATATAGCCTTCACGCTGCAGGATCTCGGCAATGCTCACCTTGATCTTTGAATGCGGCATGGACACGCTGTCGTGATAGGCGGAGTTCGCGTTACGCAATCGCGCAAGCATGTCCGCAATCGGGTCTGTCATCGTCATTTAGTGGCCTACGGCCTTCCTCGGTGTGGTTTCCGTCCCGCTCCTGCGGCCCGGACCTGCAACGTCGTTGGTTACCAGCTGCTCTTTGTCACGCCCGGCAGTTCGCCGGCATGTGCCATCTCACGAACGCAAATGCGGCAAAGGCCGAACTTGCGGTACACCGCGTGCGGACGCCCGCATTTGTTGCAGCGCGTGTAGCCGCGAACCTTGAACTTCGGCTTCTTCTGCTGCTTTTGGATCAGCGCTTTCTTCGCCATCTGACTCAGGCCTCCTTGAATGGGAATCCGAGAAGGCGAAGAAGTGCGCGCCCTTCTTCATCATTCGATGCAGTCGTCACGATTGTGATGTCCATACCCCGGACGCGATCAATCTTGTCCTGGTCGATCTCGTGGAACATTGACTGCTCGTTGAGACCGAAGGTGTAGTTGCCCTTACCGTCGAACTGCTTCGGCGACAGGCCGCGAAAGTCACGGATACGCGGCAGAGCGATCGATAGCAGCCGATCGAGGAACTCCCACATACGATCATTTCGGAGGGTCACGTGACAACCGATGGGCTGGCCCTCACGCAATTTGAACTGCGCGATGGACTTACGCGCCTTCGTGACCTGCGGCTTTTGGCCGGTTATCTCCGTCAGGTCCCTGATGGCACCTTCGATGAGCTTAGAGTCGCGGGCGGCCTCGCCCACGCCCATGTTCACCACAATCTTCGTCACGCCGGGCACCTGCATGATGTTGCCGAACGAAAACTCACCCATCAGTGCAGGGACGATTTCAGCCCGATAACGCTGCTTCAGACGCGGCACTTCGCGTTCCGTTGTTGCTGTCGCCATGTCAGATGTCCTTACCTGTGCGGCGGGAGACACGCACGCTGCGCTCTGCCTCGTATGTGGAACCGTCCGGACGCCGCTTCTCGACCTGCTCCTTGCGGTAGCCAATGCGAGTCGGTCGCCCATCCTCTGGATCGATGATCATCACGTTCGACACATGAATCGGAGCCTCGGTCGTGATGATCCCGCCCGTCTTGGCGCCACGCGCATTTTGGCCAATCTTCGTGTGCTTCTTAATCCGGTTCACACCCTCGACGATGATCCGCTCCGCGTCCGGAACCACCTCAATAACCTTGCCCTTGACGCCGCGATCCTTGCCCGAGATCACCTGAACCAGGTCACCCTTCTTGATTCTCAATTTCGGCATGGCTACAGCACCTCCGGGGCAAGCGAGATGATCTTCATGAACTTCTTCTCGCGAAGCTCCCGGCCCACCGGGCCGAAGATGCGCGTACCACGCGGCTCACCATCACCCTTGAGGATG
>CAMCSO010000230.1 GCA_945877545.1 Bifidobacterium breve
GTCGCGATCTTCGGATTCGTCGCCGCCTTCACGATCGGCCTCGTCGTCCCGACGTTCTACACATACACCGCAGAGAACTTCAGCAATCAGATGCGCCCAATGAGCATGGCATTCACCGACGGCATCGGACACCTCGGTGCCGCAGCAGCACCCATCATCCTCATCGGAATGACGCTGCAGAATGCATTACTCACCATGGCCGCATCCGGGCTCCTCACAGCCGCGCTCCTCCTGCGATCACGCAACACAAAGGGACGAACACTTGAGGAACTCGCCTGAGCAAACGTGAGCGCAACTCGATGCTGACGGTGCGATTCAGCTGATCGGTGTCCCCGGGGATGCCGACGCGGGAAACCCTGCTCACGATGCAAGGGGCAGCGCTGAGAACGTCGGTCGATTGCGACTGGCGGGTGCTCAGAAGTGACCATTCGCAGGGTCCCCTCGGAGTCCGAAACTCCAGTCATCCATCAGCAGTCAAGAACCCTTCCTGCTTCGATCCCCTACGGTCGACTTCCAGGTGAAGTGCCGATGAACAGGTTGGAAACTCCGCTGGGCCTCCTGGTCCAGCGAACTAGCATCCATTTACCCTTAACGTCCAATAGAAGAGGCATGAGGGTCGTGTCATCGGGGCGAGAATCGGTGTTGCCGCCGCGGTTGGCCACTGCCGCTTGTTCCCCTCGCGAATGCTCCGCTGAAAGGTAGTCCATGCTCCGGTATTCGTTGCGCCAACGCTTCAGGTACCGCTTCGACAATGCCCTGTCTCGCAGTGTCTGGGTCGTCCTGGTGTGGCTCGGCGGGCTCGCCGCCACGTTCTTACTCACCATCGCCCTCGTCATGTGGCTGACGAGGATCGGACCGGGTGACGAGCCGACGTCATTCATGCAGGGCATTTGGTACGCAATGACGCGGTCACTATCTGCCAGCGCATTTAGAGATGATCAGGGCACGGTCTTCCGACTGATCATGATGCTGGTGACATTCACCGGCATCTTCCTCGGCGCCGCCATCATCGGCCTGATCTGCAGCTGGATCGATCGCCGACTCGATGAAATGCGTCGCGGACAGTCGCTCGTCATTGAGGAGGGCCACACCCTCGTCATCGGCCAGTCTGACAAGTTGCCGCTCGTCATCTCCGAATTGGTCGAGGCGAATCGCAGTGAACGTGGCCGCGCCATCGTCGTCATTTGCGATAGAGACACCGTGGAAGTTTCCCGGGAGATCCGCAGGGAGCTGAAGGACCTCGGCACCTCGCGTCTGGTGGTGCGAAATGGCAAGCCAACACGACTGAGCGACCTCGCCCGAGTCAATCCTCAGCTGGCACGCGCCGCCATCGTGCTTGACGAAGGCGGCTCGGCTGCCGTGGTGAATACCGTCCTTGGCCTGCATCAGCTCATCCCAAAAGAGTCCACAGCTGTCATTGTCGCCGAGGTCGACGATCCAGACGTCGCGTCAGCTCTGAAGGAGACCGTCGGTGAGCGGCTCATCGTCGTCACGCCGGCACGCGTTGTGGCCCGCATCACCGCCCAGGTTTCACGAGCGTCCGGACTCGGTGCGGTCTACCAGGAACTCCTCGATTTCGCGGGCGATGAGATGTACTCGACGTCCATTCCCGCCAATCTCATAGGGCGGACATTCGGGGAGCTGGAACTTGCATCCTCGCGTGGCACGATCTTCGGTCTGCGGACCGCAGATGTGCTCGTGAATCCCCATCCAACCCGTGTACTGGTCTCCGGAGACGAGGCCATCGGCATCGCCGCAGATGACTCGGTCTTCTCTATCGACCTTGACCCACCGGTTTGGCAGCCCGCCAGAGAACGCGTACGACTGGCGGATCCATGGCCCGTGGCGAATGTCTTGATGATCGGGTGGAGCTCCTTGGGTTCACTGGTGGTCGGCGAGATGGAGTCGCACGTGGCCCCTGGGTCGACCTTGGTGGTGTTGGTGGATGAGGACGTTCACGAGGCCGATGCACTGACCCGGGAATTGAACGGCCTGCAGCTGACCAACCTCTCGTGGTCGGTGCGCGTTGGCGACGCCATCGGTCGTGAAGTCATCGCCAGAGCACTGGACGAGCGCGAGTATGCGCATGTAATCCTCCTGTGCGAGCGCCAGCACTTCGAAGTGGATGAGGCGGATGCACGGGTCCTACTCGCCTTGATGCAGGTGCGTGCGCATACCAAGGGCGGGGGTGGCAATGTCGTAGCTGAACTACTGGATCCGAACCGGGTGGAGCTCGCGGGGGCATCAGATGGTCATGACTTCATTGTGAGTCAGCGCCTCGTGAGCCTTCTGCTGACCCAGCTGAGTCAGAGTCCACATCTGGCCCCGGTGCTAGAGGATCTGTTTGATGCTGGCGGGAGCGCGGTCGCAATGCACCCCATCGAGCGCTACATCGAACCACGTTCTATGACGTTCGCAGAGGTCATTACCGCCGTTCGTGAGACAGATGCCGTGGCCATCGGCTATCGATCAGCTTCGGCCATCGGGCAAAAGGGCGCCATCCCTGGTGGGATCCGAGTCAATCCGCCCAAGTTCAACATCGTTGCCTTTGCTCCGGGGGATGCAGTTATTGTCATCACCGGCAGCTCGTCTTGGCCTCGGTGAAGCGTCATACCGCCGACTTTATGCCCGTTCCGGCGGGATAATTCCGGCCCGTCACGCAGGTCCGAACTGTGGTGAAGGGGGGGCGCGTCAGGCTCCGGTGGCTGCAAGGTTGCGGGTCGCACCCACGCATCGAATGAGCCCGAACCCGCGTAGAGCGGATCCGAATATCCCTTCGACCGACGCCTTGTGCCGGCAGACAAGCGACCCGGTGCTCCTGCCATCCTGGGCCGGGCTTCGGTGGACCGAGGCAGTGAGGCGAATTCCAGCGAACATCGCAACGCCGAGAGCGTTGGAGGATGTCATGGGATCAAAGAAGGAATCGAAGGGGACTCAAGGAAGTGCTGACCAACCTGCGAAGTACGAGGCCCTCCTCACCGACTAGCTGAGACGCAAGCGACGATGCGCAGACCTGGCCGTCGACGGACCAGGCAGATCCCATTTCACATGGGCTGCGGATTGATTATCCGTAGGTTGAAGAAGAAAGGGCCAAAGAAAGGGCCGGGGAAAGGTCCAACCCCGCAAAGCGACTAAGAAGATTGTCGCTTTGCAGCCCGACACCTGTTGCAGCGCAACGATTTTCGAGTGGGTCGCCGGGGTTCGAACCCCTAACCTACGGATTAAAAACCTTCCCGATCACACCGCAGACAACCGAATATTAGGCGATTGCAACGGATTCCGGCCCACCCGGACTCTCTCAGAACCAGCCGGGCCCGTCTAGAAAGGGCCACCGCCCCGAGCATGAAAGGGCCATGTAAGGGCAAAAGTCGGCGCCAGCGCCCTCCCCTGGCAGCTCATGCCACGATCTGACGAAGCAGCTGCAAGTCCGCAGCGAGCTGGTTCAGTGCGCCGGCAACCGTGGTCTCGTGATGGGCCGCCAGGCCCTGCTGGATCCAGCCCCGCAGCAAGGTCGATGAAGGGATCTCCAGGCGCTTCGCCAGTGCCTCGATCTCGGCGACCATGGCCGGCGACAGTCGCACGGACACCGGCACCGTCCTGTTCGGCCGGGTGGCAGGCGCGTCGTCGGGCAACGGATCGTTCATCGTCGCCTCTGCCTCAATGGCCGCCTGGCGTACCCGGTCCTGTTCACTCATGCTCGTTCTCCCTTCGATACCGGCTCAGATCCGAGCCAGTGGCGACCCATCCGTTCGCTCCCCACCACGTGCCGCGATCCAGGCGCTCCACCAGAATCACTACCAGCACCCGCCCGCGAGATGGGCTGAAGCCCAGCAGGCGCGCGCTGGAACCAGAGCGACTCTTGGGATCCGGGTGAAACAGGACCGCGTCAGAGTCGGCGATCGCCTCCCCTGCCTCGGCCACGCTGACCCCGTGACACTCGCGCATGTGGTCGGCTCCGTACCGCCAGTCCACATCCACTCAATGAGTGTACGAATGTAAACACTGCGTGGCAAGGGGTCGGACGCACGGGCCCACGACAACGTCCAGTGCTACCAGCGCGCCGACCATGCCGGGGTTCACCCGCAGGTACGGGGAGACGTGACCGGCATATGTCAGCGGAAGAGAACCTCGGACGCTTCACGCAGCCTTACGATCACGCATGACGGCCAATCGGGCACGAGTCGTGGGTGCCTCGTGGGTGCAATCCACGTGCCGCTCAACGGACTTTCGCATTGCGCAGACGAACCGGTCGGCCGGCGCGGCCGTGTGCGCAGGGCTCCTCCCCGCTGTTCTACCCCGTGCAGGCCAGAGGTGGAGCCCCTTTTCGTCAAGTTCCCGTTCGGCTATTGGTGACGACCCAGTAGCGCGGCTCCAGTGGCCTTCACCCGACCCCTCGATCGTCTCCATCGACGATGCATGCCGTTTCAGTCCAACAACACCACCTGACAAGACAGGTGGGTCAGCAAGACTCACCTTCCGGGTTCTCGTCGCCGGCCTTCGTGGCGCCC
>CAMCSO010000231.1 GCA_945877545.1 Bifidobacterium breve
CGGTGCCCTGAAGACCAAGCGGCGATCCGACCGCGATGACGGTATCGCCCACCAGGAGCGCCCCTGATTCACCGAGCGGAACCGTGGCCAGACCCGTCCGATCGACCTTGACGACGGCGATGTCGTAGCCCGGATTGGCCCCGATGAGCTTGCCGGTAGCTGTCGAGCCATCGGAGAAGGTCACCTCGATGTCCCCGCCACCGCCCGCGACGTGATTGTTCGTGACGATGTAGCCGTCATCGCTGATGACGAACCCTGAGCCGGTGCCACCGCTCTCTCCATCGCCCACGTTCAACTGCACGACCGCGGGCTGCACCGCTGCCGCTACGGCCGATATCGAGCCCGTCGCCGCAGCTGACGTGGACCCACCCGCTGAGCTCGCAATGGTGAGGGCCGGCGCGACCGACTTGGCGGCCGTGTAGCCGACTGCACCGCCTGCGGCTCCCGCGACGAGGGCGACGATGCCGGCGCCCACGATGATTCCGGCGCCACCACGGCGCCTTCGCTCCTTGCGTCCTGCTGGCGGATAGCTCGCATACGGGTCCTGACGCTCATAGGCGAGCGGCACGTACGGCGGGGTCGGGGTTGACACGATGCCTCCTTGAATTGAGCCTGCCGATCGGCTCTGCGCCGTCGGCTCTGATGGCTATTGGACACCGGCAACCAACAATTGGTTCCATCGGATGGCCATCCAATTCGAATACTCACCGCTTCCTTACAAAGCTCGAACATTTACGGCCCACTGAGTAAAGATCCTGTCAGGAATGCCTTTCCCCGTTGCGCGAATGGCCCCGGGCCTGTTCCAATGCCTTCATGATCGCTTCCCACACTCGCGTGCTGCTCGCCTGTTCCACGGTCGCCGCCGTGCTCGCCGCCACCGCGTGGGCGACGACGGCGACGGCAGACATTCCCTCCGGAACAGGTGATTCCACGAGTAGTGCGTCGCCGTCACCATCAACAACTGCGTCACCATCAACAACAGCGTCGCCGTCAGACAGTGCAAGCCCAACCGCCAGTGCAAGCGCCAGTGCAAGCGGCAGCGGCAGCGCCAGCGGGTCGGCAACCTCGAGTGCATCCGCGACCAGCAGCGGATCCGCTTCCGCATCAGCGAGCGCAACCGGCGAACTCGACTACATCGTGACCGTCCGGGAGGGGACACAGGCCGCGGTCGCGTCCGCCGTGGAAGCATCCGGGGGCGAGGTCGCCGTGACCTACGACAAGGCGATCAACGGTCTCGCCGTGTCCATGACTCCGGCCGAGGCGGTTCTCATGCGCACTCGCGCCGATGTCATGGCCATCGAGCGAGACCTTCCAGTATCAATCGGCACGGCGTATGACGACTCGGGTAGCGGCGCCATCGTCACCGACTCCGGTTGCACGGCAAACTCGATGTCCCGAAACGACGATTACGGCACCGATTCGATCGACGTGTCGGCGGTCACCACCGCCAACTGGTACGGGTCTGCCTACTCTTCGATATATATCAACAACAACGGAGGGTTCGCGTGGGATGACGGCCTAGGCCGCTTCACGTCCTACCAAAATGTCAACTTGACCAACACATTAAGGCCGCTCGTGCTGCCGGTGTTCACGGATATCGACACGACGAACTCGTCCACAACCGTCGTGCAATTCGGTCCGCTCAATACGACCTTCGGCGGGCGCCAGGCGTACTGCGTCAACTGGGTGAATGTCGGCCACTACAACGCCAGCGGTCCCCTGTACTCAGCCCAGGCACTCATCGTCAACCGCGACGACCGCCGCTCCGGCGATGTCGACATCGTCTTTAACTACAGCAACATCGCCTCGTCAACATACGCACTCGAGGTTGGTTTTTCCGTTCCGACTGATCGCACGAAGAGCGTACGGTTCTCAGGGAGCGGTACGACTCCGACCCCGTTCTACAACTCAGGGTCATCACCCCTCACCGGGAGCCAGGTGAATCCGCCCAGCGGATCTCCGTACACGGCCAAGAACGGCCGATACGTTTATCAGATCGTGAATACCGCGAGCGCATCACCGACCCCGACGCCCACCCCGTCGTCAAGCTGCGGTACCTCAGTACCGGCCGGAACATACGGCTGCGCCACGTGGGGCCTTGACCGGATCGACCAGCGCACCGCCACCCTTGACCAGCGCTTCACCCCGGCCGGCACCGGCAGCGGCGTCACCGCGTACATCGTCGACACGGGCGTCTACACCGCCCATACCGAATTCACCGGGCGAACCGCCACCGGTTGGAACACCACGTCGAGCCCGGCCGACACAACGACCACCGACTGCCATGGGCACGGTACTCACGTCGCCGGCACTGTCGCAGGTACCACGTGGGGGGTCGCGAAGTCCGCCACCGTGATCCCGGTGAAGGTCCTTAACTGCTCCGGCAGTGGCACCATGAGCGGCGTCATCGCCGGGCTTGACTGGATCGTCTCACACCACTCAGCCGGCGTCCCGGCCGTTGCAAACATGAGCCTCGGTGGCGGAAAAAGCTCGGCACTCGAGACCGCCGTGGCAAACTTGGTCGCCGACGGAGTCACGGTTGTGGTCGCCGCCGGTAACGAGACCCAGGACGCCTGCAATGTGAGCCCTGCGGGCGAACCAACAGCCATCACCGTGGGGGCGACCACGAGCGTCGATGCCCTTGCCTACTATTCGAATTACGGCAGTTGCGTCGACATTCTCGCCCCGGGGTCATCAATCACCTCGGCCGGCATCACGTCGACAACCGCAACGGCCACCATGTCCGGTACCTCGATGGCCAGCCCACACACCGCCGGTGCTGTCGCCGTGTACCTGGCCCTCAACACTTCGGCTACCCCGGCGCAGGTCGTCGCGGCCCTCACCTCGGCCTCAACGACTGATGTCATCACCGGAGTCCTCGGCTCTCCCAACAAACTCCTCTACGCGCGCTCCTTCGCCGCGTACACCGGAGGTGGTTCCTCATCCGGCGGCGGTTCAAGCGGCGGCTCGTCCAGCGGCGGCTCGTCGGGCGGAGGGTCGTCGGGCGGAGGGTCGTCGGGCGGCGGCTCCAGCGATGGCGGGTCTTCCGGCGGCACACCCGTAACCACGCCCATATCCGCGCCCGTCGCCCCTCCTGTGAGCGCTCCGGGCAGGGCGCCAGTTTCAGCGCCCGTCGTCACGCCGATCGTCATCTCGAATCCGCAGCGGCTCACCCCCGGACAGGTTGATGCCTACACGCCGGGGCAGGTCGCCACGATTCCAGGCAGCGTGCTCGCGCAGATGCCAGCCGCAGCGATCGCCTCGATGTCCGCCGCGCAAGCTGAGGCACTGTCACCGTCGCAGGTCTCGTTCATCCGTCCGAATCAGGCGGCGGCAATGAACCCTGCGGCAGTGGCTGCGCTATCCCCGGAGCAGCTCGCGGGCTTCCGTCCGGCAACGGTGGCGAGGCTGCAGCCTGCCGCCATCGCGAATATGTCGGCCGACCAACTCGCCGGACTCCGCACGACCGCCTTCGCCAGGCTCACCCCAGCCCAGACGTCGGCCATCACCCCCGATCAGGTCAGTGAACTCTCCGCAGCTCAGGTCGCCAAGCTGCGACCAAGCTCGCTTGCCAAACTGGACCCGGATGCACTGGCCGCCATGAGCAGCGCCCAGCTGCAGGCTCTGACCCCCAGTCAGGTGAATGCGCTGACCCGGGCTCAACTTGCTGCTCTCACCCCGGCTCAACGTCGATTACTTGGCTGACCTGCATCGAATATGAGTGGTGCGATTGGATGGGCTGGTGCGCCTGACGATGGATCCGCGCGAGGCGGCCCTCGCTCTCCTTGACGGCCACCTCGCGGCTTTGCCCACCGAGACGGTCTACGGTCTGGGCGCTCGGGCCGATCAGGCATCGGCGATTGCACGGGTCTACGCCGTCAAGGGCAGGCCCGCCAACCACCCTCTCATCGTCCACGTCGCCGGGATTGAGGCGCTCGATGCCTGGGGCCAAGGCTTGCCGGTTTACGCACTCACACTCGCCGAGATGACCTGGCCCGGGCCACTCACGCTCGTCGTGAAACGAACGCCGGCCGCCCCCGACTTCATCACGGGCGGGCAGAACTCGGTCGCCGTCCGGGTATCCGCTCACCCACTCATGGCAGACGTTATCGCCCAACTCATTGAGCTCACCGGCAACCCGAGCATCGGCGTCGCCGCACCCAGTGCCAACCGCTTCGGTCGCGTCAGCCCGACCTCCGCAAGGCACGTCGTCGAGGAATTCACCGGCTTGATGTCGGACGACGACGTCGTGCTCGATGGTGGGGAGTGCTCATTCGGCCTAGAGTCGACGATTATCGATTGCACCGGAGATCATCCGAACTTGCTTCGGCCCGGGGCCATCACCGCCGATGATGTCACGCGCATGACCGGACTGCCATGCCCGTCAGGCTCCACCGTGCGAGCCTCGGGCTCTCTCGCCTCGCACTACTCGCCTTCGGCGAGCGTCCAACTCATCTCCGCAGCCGACCTCCCACATCT
>CAMCSO010000232.1 GCA_945877545.1 Bifidobacterium breve
GTCCGGTCACTGCTCTCCTCCCTCGGCACGACATCGATCCTCGTCACCCATGACCAGGAGGAGGCCCTGTCGATTGCCGACCGCGTCGCGATCGTCCGGCACGGGCAGATCGTCCAAGACGACACTCCATCGCGCCTCTACGAGGCGCCGGCCGACCTCGAGACCGCCCGCTTCATCGGGGCCGTCGTCGAACTTCCGGCCACGCGCGTCAACGATTCGACCGTCATGTCTGCCCTGGGCCTCACCGAGGTTGACATCAGCGGCGCACCGGTGCGCGATGGCGTGCTCACGCTAAGGCCCGAGCAACTCGTCATCGTCGATGAGCACCACGTGGGATCCGCGACCCGGGCCGAGGGTTCGGCCGGGCAGGTGCACGCAGCCTCGTATCACGGTCACGACACGGTCATCACCGTCACGCTCGACACCGGGGAGCATGTCGATGTTCGGATACCCGGCCTAGTCCCGTCAATCGCCGGCGACCGGGTCCGCGTCCTGGTTACCGGGCGAGGCCGGCTCTACCCCACACCGCGTGCTCACGCCCGGTGACCTTGCGCTCAGCAGTCGGGAAACAATCGGGTAACGATGTCACCGGGTGACCTCGAAATCACGGTGCGCCGAACCCGTAAGCCACTATCGTTTAGGACCCCGTAACCGCGTTGATGAAAGGTCCAATACCCCTTGTCGCAAGTCGCTGTTTCTATCAGCCTTCGTGGACTTCGTCGGCAATTCGGTGACGTCGTTGCGGTAGACAGTGTGGATCTCGACGTCTACGACGGCGAATTTCTCACCCTCCTCGGCCCGTCCGGCTCGGGCAAGACCACGGTCCTGCGCATGATCGCCGGATTCGAGAAGCCCGATGCCGGCACGATCGAACTTGCCGGCACCGACGTCACACGAATGCCGCCTTACGCCCGCGACGTCAACACCGTCTTTCAGGACTACGCCCTCTTCCCGCACATGAGCGTGATCGACAACATCGAATACGGCCTGCGGGTGAAGAAGGTTGCAAAGCCCGAGCGGGTGGAGCGAGCTCGGCAGGCTCTGGCCGACGTCCGCCTTGAGGGGTTTGGCGACCGCGCTCCCTCTGCACTCTCCGGTGGCCAGCGCCAGCGGGTAGCCCTCGCTCGGGCCCTCGTGAACCGGCCGCGAGTGCTGCTCCTCGATGAACCACTCGGTGCGCTCGACCTCAAGCTCCGCGAGCAGATGCAGGTTGAATTGAAGGAGATCCAGCGCGAGGTCGGCATCACCTTCGTGTTCGTCACCCATGATCAAGACGAAGCCCTCACCATGTCCGACCGCATCGCCGTCTTCAACGAGGGCCGAATTGAGCAGATCGGCACGCCCCTCGAGGTCTACGAGCACCCAGCCACCGTGTTCGTCGCGGGTTTCGTCGGCACGTCAAACCTTCTGCGCGACGACGTCGCGCTCGCCGTCCTCGGAAGGTCAGGCATCTGGTCGGTGCGCCCCGAGAAAATCCGCGTCACGAAGGGAATCCTGACCGCTGGCGCAGGGGTCCATGCCGTTCCCGGCACCGTGCGCGAGGTCATCTACGTCGGTATGTCAACGAGGTACGTCGTCGATCTCGATGCTGGTGGTTCGCTCATGGCCGTAGCACAAAACTCGCAATCTGATCTCGGTGACGCAGCGACACGACGCGGTGATCGCGTCACGCTCTCCTGGAACAGCGAGCACGAATACTCCCTGGGCTGATCAGGCCACAGGTAGTTACCCCACGTGCATCCGCACGTGGTCTTGCAATAACGAGGGAGGATGCAGATGCACACTCAGCGCCTGCTGAAAATTGCCGCGGCGACAGCCGCGGTTGCAATGGTCGCCGCTGGTTGCGGTGGCAGTTCTGACAGTTCATCGGCGAGTTCAGCCGAGGCACCCGGAGGTGCGGCATACGCGGGCCCGGTTGGTGATGGCGAGGGCACGGTGAACATTCTGGCGTGGCCGGGCTACGTCGAGGACGGCTCAACCGATCCGGCCGTCGACTGGGTCACCGACTTCGAGACGGAGACCGGATGCCAGGTCAACGTCAAGACGTTTGGCACCTCGGATGAGGCGGTCAAGCTCATGCAGGGCGGCGGCTACGACGTCGTGTCGGCATCCGGTGACGCCACGCTGCGTCTCATCTACGGCGGGAACCTCCAGCCCCTCAACCCGGATCTCGTTCCGAGCTATGCCGACATCTTCTCGGACCTGAAGATGCAGTCCCACAACAGTGTCGGCGGCGTTCCCTACGGCGTTCCGCACGGCCGCGGTGCCAATCTCCTCATGTGGAATACCGACAAGGTGACCACCCCGATCGACTCGTGGGCATCAACCTTTGAAGCCGATTCACCATATGCCGGGTCGGTCACCGCGTACGACTCCCCCATCTTCATCGCCGATGCCGCTGTGTATCTCATGGCAACGAAGCCTGAACTTGGAATCAAGGATCCGTACGCACTCGACAAGACCCAGTTCGATGCCGCGATCGCCCTGCTCGAGCAGCAGGAGCCCCTCGTCGGCGAGTACTGGAGTGACTACACGAAGGCCATCCAGGCGTTCAACTCCGGCACGACGGCGGTCGGCACCTCCTGGCAGGTCATTGCCAACCTCGCCAAGGCAGAGGGCGGCAAGATCGAGTCCGTCAAGGCCAAGGAGGGTGCAACCGGCTGGTCCGACACGTGGATGATCGCGAAGGACACCAAGAACATCAACTGCGCCTACAAGTGGGTTGAGCACATCGCATCACCGGAGACAAATGCCGTCGCCACTGAGTACTTCGGTGAGGCACCGTCAAACGAGAAGTCCTGTGCGCTCACGGCGGACAAGGATCATTGCGCGACGTTCCATGCGGGCGACACGGCCTACTGGGAGGACGTCTACTACTGGAACACCCCGACCGCAGCCTGCCTCGATGGTCGTACTGACGTTCAGTGCGTGCCCTACAGCGACTGGGTCACCGCCTGGAGTGCGCTGCGCAGCTAGCGCAGTGAGATCAAGGACTAGGCACAGATGACGACCACGACCGCCACCCATCGGGGCTTCTGGTACCGGCACCCCAATCTTCGGCTTGCCGGCCTGCTGTCCGCCCCGATGGCGTGGTTGGTCGTGGTCTATCTGGGCTCACTCGCTGCCCTATTCATCACCGCGTTCTGGCAGGTTGACGACTTCACCGGCCAACTCGTACGAACGTTCACCCTTGAAAACTTCCAACTGGTCTTCACCACCCCCGCCTACCTGACGACCGTCGCCCGCACCCTCGGGATCGCGCTGATGGTCACGCTGCTTTGCCTCGTCATTGCGCTGCCGCTGTCGTTCTTTATGGCCCGCGTCGCGTCACGCCGGTGGCAGCCACTGCTCATCGCCATGGTGCTCACACCACTGTGGGCCTCGTATCTCGTGAAGGTCTACGCCTGGCGCGCAATGCTGCAGCCGGAGAGCGGCGTCCTCGCCTGGCTCATCGGCCCCCTCGGCCTCGAAAGCCCCGGGTACGGATTCATCGGCATTGTCATCACGCTCACCTACCTGTGGCTGCCCTACATGATTCTGCCGGTCTATGCCGGCTTCACCCGGTTGCCGGGTTCGATGCTGGACGCCTCATCAGACCTCGGAGCCAAGGGCTGGCGCACCCTCCGGAGCGTCATCGTGCCAATGATCTTTCCCTCGGTGGTCGCTGGGTCGATCTTCACCTTCTCGCTCAGCCTCGGCGACTACATCACCGCCCAAATCGTCGGCGGCAAGCTGCAAATGCTCGGCAACGTCGTTCAGCAGACCTACGTGAGCAATCTGCCCTTCGCGGCAGCCGTGTCGACCATCCCGGTCGTCATCGTGCTGCTCTACCTCGCCGCAGTGCGTCGCTCCGGCGCGCTCGAGAACCTGTAGGGGCAGACGTGTCGATCTCGCGTCCAACGAAGGTGATTCTGACGTTCCTCGCCCTGCTCGCCTTCGCATTCATCTACATCCCTCTCATCGTCATCCTCATTAACTCGTTCAGCACGAACAAGTCCCTCACCTGGCCGCCATCAGGCTTCACCACGGAGTGGTGGGGCCGTGCCGTCGACAGCGAGGGGGTGCGCGACGCGCTTCTCACGTCGGTGATCGTGGCGAGTGCCGCAACGGCCGTGGCCCTCATCCTCGGGATCCTTGTCTCACTCGTGATCGCGCGGTACCGCTTCTTCGGTCGCGAATCGATCTCGCTCCTCATAGTCCTGCCGATCTCCCTGCCGGGCATCGTCACCGGGATCGCGCTCAACAACGTCTTCACCTCATATCTCGGCGGCCTCACCTTCCTCACCCTCGTGGTGGCCCATGCAACCTTCTGCATCGTCGTTATCTACAACAACGCGCTGGCTCGCCTGCGCCGGCTCGGGGGCAATGTCGAGGAGGCGTCGGCTGATCTCGGTGCCGGAGGCTGGACCACCTTCCGGCTCGTGACCTTCCCGCT
>CAMCSO010000233.1 GCA_945877545.1 Bifidobacterium breve
GAGCATCCCGCAACTCACCGCTGAGCAACTCGACGAACTCGATGCGCTCGTCGGCAGTCTCGGCCCTGACGCTGGTCTGGGGTTCACTGAGTGGGAGGCCTGTCACGAGCGATTCCATGCCTTGCTCTTCGCCCATGCGGGGGAGCGCACACGCAGCATGCTCGAGCAGTGGGCTGACTACACCGAGCGTTATCGGAGGGTCTATGTCGCTCAGGGAAACATCGGCTGGTCATTGGGCGCTACGGAGCATGCTGAGCTAGCGCGGGCTTGTCGTGCAGCCGATGTGGAATGCGCCTGCGCATTGCTGGCACAGCACCTTGCCCGGGCTGGCCTGACACTGGTGGCCATCATGAATCCGAGCCACCGACCCCTACTCCTGCAGTCGGCGCTTCGACAGGTCACCGGCGCCTAGTCCGGCATCGTCGCCGAGAACCCGGTGGCACGACCCGATTCGTCGAACCTGAAGTAGCTCACGCCGTCGCTGCCAACGGGCAAGCGATCGGCCCCGTCGGTACCGAGGACGACATGGATCTTTTGGGTGCTCCATTTTGTGATGTCGAAGAGAAGTTCGGCGAGTTCGGCGTCGGTGAAATGCTCGTGGGCCTGCTCGACAAGGTCGTCGGTGATGCCGGTGGGGAGCCAGATAAACGCATCGACGATACGTAGGGCGATCTTGTGACGCTCGGCGAGATCGCTTTGCTCGTAGTGGTCGACCTTCGAAGCCATGTCGGTGTCGAGCCCGAGGTCGGCTGCGTCGGCGAGGCGCAGCGTTTGGCAGATCCGGCAGTCGTGCGGACGGGCGCAGCGCAGCCGGACGAGTTCGGTGGTGACGGGGTCGAGGTACGTCGAGCGAACCACCGCATCCTGGTAGGCGGACATGAGGGAGGCCAATTCCGGGTCACGGCCGAGGGGACGGCCATCCGGCCCACATTCCACCCGCGTCGAGCGTTCGGTCATCGAGGTCCACCGATGAGGCGTGACGACGCCACCTCGAGCCGGACACTGGCCTCGGCTAAATAGGTGGCAGTCACGAAATCGGACAAGCCACCCGGAGCAAAGTGACGATCTGCAGCGGCAACCTGCTCGTCGGTCATTGATGACACGTCAATGAGCATCTGGTCGACGAGGGCGAGGCAGTCGGCCTCCATCGCGGACAAGGGAGCATGCTCGGTGCTGGCTGGAGCCCCGCAGAGCGTGGCGCGGATCCGATCTTGAACGAGGACAAAAAGTCCGGGGTCGCAGAGTTCTTCGGCCCTGGCTCGCGCCCCCTCGAAGGCTGCAGCCGCATCGGGCTGCAGCACATCGAGGGTCACGCGATCAGGGTAGCGGTGGGATGTCCGTTAGGACTTGAGCTTCCACTGCTGACGCGTTGCTGCACTCGCGTTGCAGGTGTCCCACGTGAGGCCGCGCTTGAGGTGAACTGGGTTGCCGCCGCCGCCCTCAGTGGTGTTCGTGCCAGCGGTGAGGCACAGTGAACTGGATGCGACCGGCTTGATCTGACCGCTCTTGCTCATGGTGATCGCCTTGAGTCCGGAGGCGCCGCATGAGGTGAGTGTGACGTTGCTGCCGGCGCTCACACCGGTGCCGACGACGCAAACGCTGAACGATGGGAACCGAAGGGAGCCCTTGGCAACACCACTCGTCGTGACCCCCTGATCGACGGCGATGCTGCCCTCGTAGTCGTAGCAGGTGTGGGTCTGGAGCGGGCTCGAGGTCTTAGCACTCTGCTTTGAACCGGTCATGTCGACGCACCAGCCGCGGGGCTCATCGAGGATCGCGACGAGTGCGATCTCGGACGTGCCAGCCGCGGATGCGGCAGGTGCCATGCCGATCGCGATGGTCATCGCGGCCGGCACGGCAGTCGCGATCAGAATTCGAGTGCGGAGGGACACCTTTGTGGACACGGACATTGTGGCTCCATTCTATTGACATGGATGTTATGTGGACGTCGCTACTAGCGGCGGCAGTGCGCCGCCTGCGTATTCAACTGGTTCCCCCGAGGTTGCGCTACCGTGAAAACACGGTGTTCCTTTGTGACCTAGGGCACAGTGGAACTCCCACGTTGAGTGTCGAAGGAGGTACCGTGCTCAGGACATCAGTTATTCGCACCGTCGTGGCCTTGATGACCGTGTCCATTGCCCTCGGGGCTGTTCCATCTCCCGCGAACGCCGTGAACGACCCGTACGGCGTGTTCGTGGACCCCCAGACGGGGGAGCGCTGGGTGACCATGTCGCCGTCTCAATACCGTGCCAACCCGATCACGCTCGACATGCAGGCCCGGATGGAGGCGCTATCGGACGGTGACTTCAAGGCAGGCGCCGACTGGGTGTTCGATGGCACCCCTGACCCGAAGTGGGATGTCTTTCAGATTGGTGACGTTACGCGATTGCGAAGCGTCGAGTCGAAGCGCACAAAGATTGAATACGTAACCGATGAAGAGGTCTGCACCCGAAAGGTATCGAAGGCCTCGAACGACTCCCTGAAGGTTGATCGAACGGCCCGGTGGACCTGCAATCCGTCGACTGCAAGTACCCCCGACAGCCGCGAGTTCGTCCAGTCTTTTCTGCCACTTTCGGTCGGATCTTCAGCCAAGGACGACAAGGATCGGGTCCTCATGAAGGAGGGCGCGAGTGTGCCGGCACCAGGGACTTCGGATGCGACCCTGGTCATCTTCATCAGGGAGATCAGCCTGCTTCGGAGCTACGGTCTCTTTGCCGGCCCGACGGATTACCACGAATTCACGACGACCGCCACGAACATGGAAACGGTCGAGCAGGCCTTTAATGGACACGCGTGGCTTATGGGCAACTTCGTGCTCTCGACCACGAGCCTTCCTCGCCTACCCAGGATTCCTTAGAGCCCCTTGGGCCGGAGAGCCTTCAACGTCCATCGGGTTCGTAGGCGTCCCGTAACCGTGCCCTCGGCGTCGGTGATGTCGGCGATGACCTCGAATTCGGGCCGGCCCCCCGCGTCAAACATCGCGCGCGCGGCGTCGGCGTCGCCGGTCATTGATGCGGTTGCGGTGAGGTCACCCTTGGCGATCGAGAGGAACTCCATCCCGGCGGTCATCGGTAGAAGCACGGCCCGGTCGAGCATGTCGCCGAAGGCAGCGACTGCGGCGGCGCCGGTCGCCGACTCTGCGACGAGGAACATCGCTGCGGCATGCGGGCCGCCCACGTGGTTGCGGTACGCGGGCTGGTCGCGAAGGACAACGACGGCGCTTTCGGGCGTGATGTCATCGGCATACTCGAGGCCGAGGGTCGAGACCATCGGGACGAGATTGTGCATGAGTGGGCCGATCGAGGCTCCGGGGATTCCTGACATGAATCGAAGGGTAGCGCCCAACGAGGTTGCCCGGGAGGGTGGATCAGCTGCGAATCCGCTCGTTGGCGGGGTCATACATGGGTTTGAGGTCGACCGTTGCCGGGTACCTCGTTCCGGCAACATCGACCTCCCATGCGCCTTGGGCGAGGTGGTCGGCGGTGATCGGCTCATCGGCCTCGATCATGGCGAGGGCGACCGCCCCGCCGAGGGTGTGACCGTAACTTGCCGCGCGCACATAGCCGACTTGTCGTCCGCTTCGATACACGACCTCGCCGTGGAACATCAACGGTGAGGCGTCGAGCAGGAGAACTTGCACAAGACGGCGCCTGAGCGGACCGGCGGCCTTCTTGGCGGCCACGGCATCACGGCCGATGAAATCCTGATCCTTGTCCAGGGCCACGGCGAAACCGAGGCCCGCCTCGAGCACGCAGTCGGTGTTGTCGATGTCGTGACCGAAGTCGCGATAGGCCTTTTCCATTCGCAGGCTCGCGAGCGCCTTCAGGCCGACATGGCGCAGGCCGAGGGGTACACCGGCCTCAAGGAGTCGCCGGTACACGTGCATCGCCTGCTCGGTCGAGGGGTAGAGCTCGTAGCCGAGCTCGCCGAGATAGGTGATGCGCACGCACAGGACCCGGGCATACCCGAGATCGATCATTCGCGCGGTTCGGAAGGGGAAGGCCTCATTGGAGAGGTCTGTCGTCGTGAGGTTTTGGAGGAGCTGACGTGAGTTGGGGCCCTGCACGTTGATTTGAGCGTAGGCCGCGGTGACGTCGCTCACGAAGGCATGCGAGTCGCCAATGTGACGACGGAGCCAGCCGAGCGCGTGCTGGCGCGCGGTGTCGGACGCGACCACCATGAAGGTTTCGTCACCGAGTTTCGTTACGGTGAGATCGGCCTCGATGAGCCCGGCCGCATTCAGCCACTGGGTGTAGGTGATCACGCCGGGCGCGCCATCGACCCGATTCGCGGAGACCCGTTCGAGCACAGCGCCGGCGTCGCGGCCCTGCACGAGGAACTTCGACATGAACGACATGTCCATGAGGCCGACCCCCTCACGCACCGCTCGGTGCTCATCTTCCCAGTAGTCGAACCAGTGCTCCCGTC
>CAMCSO010000234.1 GCA_945877545.1 Bifidobacterium breve
AGGCCACGGGCCTGCAGGACTGGCTGGGCTGTGTTGACTGATGTGGTCGTCATGTCTTCACCTTCCTGATCCACTGGTCAATGGCGACGGCAAGGATCACGAGGATTCCGATTGCCAGCACCCGGTACGCCTGGTCGAGGCCCGCAAGCGCGAGGCCGTTCTCGACAACGGTGATGATGAACGCGCCAATGAATGTACCGATAAGGGTGCCTCGCCCACCGAACAAGGACACACCACCGATGACAACTGCGGTGATTGTGTCGAGGTTGATGAGCGGATCTGCGTTGGGCGAGGCAGAGCCGACGCGGCCGATGTAGACCCAAGACGCGATACCCATGATGAGGCCGGCAACCGCGTAGACGCTGAAGATGACGCGATTGACGTTGATGCCGGAGAGTTCGGCAGCGACTGGATCGTCTCCGACCGCATAGATGTGACGGCCCCAAGCGGTGTAGCGCAGGATGTAGGAGAAGATCGCAAAGAGGATCACCATCAAGATGACGCCGTACATGAGTTGGAAACTGCCAATTTGGAAGGTCTTGCCCAGGAACTTCAGCGCGTCGGGGATCTCCGGTCCCTGAATAGTTCTGGCCTTGAACAGGATCAACGTGATGGCCGTGAACACGGATAGCGTGCCGAGGGTGACGATGAATGGTGGGAGCCGGAAACGCGTGATGAGGAAACCGTTAAGGCAACCCGCGAGGACGGCAGCGAGGATGCCGAGCAAGATGGCGATGATGGGGTTCTGGCCGGCGATTGGCAGGACGTTGGACGCTGTCACCGAAACGGCGAGATTGGCCATGACCATCTGGCCGAAGACCATGATGGCGCCGATGCTCAGGTCGATGCCGGCGGTGAGAATGATGAGGGTCTGCGCGATGGCGAGCGTGCCGACAATAACTGTCTGCTGGGTGAGGAAGGACAGGTTTCCCGGCAGGAGGAATCGCGGATTGATGAGCGCGAACACGAGCATTGCGAAGACGAGCACAACGAGCGGGCTGACATAGGGGTATCGGTGGAGGAGCGACTGAAGGCGTTGCATCGGGGTTCGTGGCCCCATGAATTCGTCGGCGAGGTCCACAGTGACCGGAGGTGTCTGACTCACGCGGGGCCTTTCGTACGTTGGAACAAGGTGATTAGGACGTTATCGGACTAGGTGCGCCGCGGGGCAGCAATCAAGAAGATTGCTGCCCCGCGGTTGACATGCTGGGATTTAGCCCCAGGCGTTGTCGATGCAGTACTGCGCCGACTCCTGCGGAGCGGAGGTGACCGTCTCCATGGGATCGTCGGTGCACAGGGTGACGCCCGTGTCGAAGAACGTGCCGTCAGCCGAGGTGTTCTCCGGCTTGGTGCCCGAGTTCACGATGTCGAAGATCGCCTGGACACCGAGGGCTGCCATGCGCAGCGGGTACTGCTGCGAGGTGGCCTGGATCTGGCCCTTCTTGACAGCCTCGACGCCGGCGAGTCCGCCGTCAACCGACACGATGATGACGTCCTTGCCAATCACCTTTCCGGCAGCCTCAAGTGCCGCAGCGGCACCGAAAGCAGTCGGCTCGTTAATCGTGTAGATCACGTTGATGTCCGGGTTCTTGGAAAGGCAGGTCTCCATGCCCTTACGGCCACCCTCCTCGTTGGCGCCAGTGGCCTCGAGGCAGACGATCTCGTAGTCGCCGCCGGCACCGGTGGCGTACGTGCCCGTGAGAGCCTCGTCACCCATGACCTTGGGGTCAACGACATCAATGCCCATGCCCTTGAGGAAGCCGTTGTCGCGGCAGTAGTCAACCGAGACCATGCGGTCGTTGAAGATGACCAGTCGGGCAATGACGGCCTTCTCGCCGTTCAACTTGCCTGCGGCCCACTGACCAATCGCCTCACCGGCGAGGCAGTTGTCGGTTGCGAAGGTGATGTCAACGACGTCCGGCGGATCGGTCGGGGTGTCGAGAGCAATGACGAAGAGGCCGGCGTCGCGAGCCTTCTTGATGGCGTCATTGACGTTGACCGACATTGGCGTGATGAGGATACCGTTCTGGCCCTGAGCGATGGCATTCTCAATGAGATCGATCTGACCCTGATCGTCGCCCTCGGCCTTGCCGGAGCCGACGGTCAGGTCGACGCCGATCTCGGTGGCGGTGGCCTTCGCGCCCTCTTGCATGGCGACGAAGAACGGGTTGGTCGAATCCTTCGTGATGAGGGAGACGGCGACGGGCGCCCCACCCTCGGCCGGGGCCGCTGAGTCTGCCGGAGCCGCTGATGCTGCTGATGCTGCCGGTGCTGCGGAGGACTCGGTCGACGAGGTACCGCCGCCGCATGCCGCCAGCACCATCGAAGCTACGCCGAATGCCGCAACAGCGGCAAAGGCGCGCCCGCGAGAAACGCGGTTGATCATGTGGTTTCCCTTCAAGGGGTTGGATGGTTGTGTTGCTCGGAGTCCTTGGACTCCCAACGCTGTCATGCACATTCAAAAAGCGACAAATAGACGTTCATGACAACGGTGTCTTCTATTTCTATGGCCAGACACTTGCGCTGTCAAGCGCTGCATCTGCGATACTCAGTTTCGTAATGACAACGTTATCAAATGCACCGACACCGGGTGAGGCGCTTCGGTCGCGCCCCACCATGCGCGATGTTGCAGCGCTGGCCGGAGTCAGCCTCAAGACAGTTTCTCGCGTCGTCAATCGTGAGTCTGGAGTCTCAGGGGATCTTGTATCGAAGGTGGAGCGAGCGGCTGACGAACTTGATTACCGCCACGACCTCACTGCGAGCAACTTGCGCCGGTCTGACCGGAAAACCGCGACGATTGGACTGATTTTCGAGGACGTCTCGAACCCCTACTTTTCCTCGGTGCACCGAGGGATCGAGGAGGTGGCTCGCGAGCACGGGACGGCAGTCTTCGCAGCCAGCGTCGACGAGAACCCGGAGCGAGAAAAAGACCTCGTCGTTGCATTCACTCAGCGCCGGGTTGATGCCATCATCATGACGCCGACGGTGCGGGAGCAAGCGTATTTGAACCATGAGCGGCGCGGCGGACTCGTCATCGTCTTCGTCGATCGCGAACCTCGTGGGTTCGAGGCGGACTGCGTCGTCACTGATAACGAGGCCGGCTCCGCCATCGCGACCGGTCATCTTCTTGGACGTGGCCACAGACGAGTGGCCTTCGTCGGTGACTACGAGAACATCACGACTGCGAGCCAACGACATGCCGGGTATGCGAGGGCAATGATTTCTTCCGGAGCGCCAGATGCTTCAGACCTCGTCCGACGTGATGTTCACACGTTGGACTCTGCGACTGAAGCGGTGCTCGCACTCCTCGACTCCCCGATGCCTCCCACGGCCATCTTCGCGGCACAGAATCTCATCACGATGGGTGCGGTTCGCGCCCTGCAGTTGCGTGGGCTCCAGCATTCGGTCGCCCTTGTCGGATTTGACGACTTCTCGATGGCCGATGCGCTCGACCCAGGCATCACGGTGGTGGCGCAGGACCCACGTGAGATCGGGCGGCGTGCTGCCCAATTGGCCTTTGCCCGCATCGAAGCACCTGAACTGCCGACCGCCACCCACGTCGTGCCGTCGGTGCTCGTCATACGGGGCTCGGGAGAGATTCCCCCGGGTCGGTAGCGTCGCTGCACGGTGAGGTTTCGGCAGTGACGATGCCGGCCACGACGACGAGGCCACCGAGTTCCTGGAGTTAGGTCACTGCATCGCTCAGGCCGAATATCGCGATGAGCGCAGCCCAGAGTGGCTCGGTTGTCGCAACGATCCCGGCACGTTGAGCGCCGACGCGCCGATGCGCCGATGCGCCGATGCGATCCGAGGACGAGCGGGAACGGCGCGACGGTACGGAGCAGCACTCCCCAGACCGTGACCACCCGCATGGGTGTGGGCGGCAAGCCGACCAACGGGGAATCGGTGAAAGGGATGAGGTCGTTCCAGGGGGAAGGATCACCACGGTGGTCCCAACACCAGCGACCACGGTGTCGGGGCTGCGGAATCATGTTCGGTTCGTGCTCATCGCCAGGCACTCACCTACATCAGTCCATTTGGAGGAGCCAGGCGCGGGCGCCACCGACGAGCGCGGCGGCATTTGGAACGATGACGACATCATCGCCAATGCGGTTGAGGACGACCGGAGTGATGTGCCGGGAGTTTCCGCCACCGATGTACAGCCGATCCCACAGGAACACCGGGCGCAAGCCCTCAATGACACGTGCGATGCGCCGTGACCAGAGGGCATCGCCGAGTCGGCGTCGTTCATGCTCGCCGATGTAGGTGTCGTAGGAGAGTCCCCACCGGAGCGGAGCCTGGGACATCTCCAGATGGGGTGCGAGCCGGCCGCCGTCGTAGATGGCGCAACCGAGCCCCGTGCCCAAGGTCAT
>CAMCSO010000235.1 GCA_945877545.1 Bifidobacterium breve
CTCGATCGCGCACCCTAGGCAGCGGACCGAGATCTCACCGGCCCAGACTGGCACCAGCGGCGCACCGCCGACGAACGCCGTGGCGACGTCGGTGCCGCCGCTGATGGACCAAAGCGGGAGATCGCCGACCGCCTCCCTCGCCCACTCGTGCAGCGCGGCCGACAGCGGGGAGCCGGTGCTGCCCATGGCGCGGACATGCGAAAGATCGAACTCCCGGATCGGGACGACGCCTGCGTTGCTGGACGCCTGTAGATAGCCGGGGCTCAGCCCGACGAAGGTCGCCTGCGTCGACTCGGCGACCGACCACAGCGCCTGGGCCTGCGGGAAGGTGGGCGAGCCGTCGTAGCAGATGATGCTGCCGCCGGAGACCAGGGTTCCGAGCTGTAGATTCCACATGACCCAGCTCGGCGAGGTGAACCAGAAGACCCGGTCGTCGGCCGACAGGTTCCAATGCAGGACGAACTGCTTCACCGACTCCAGGATGATCCCGCCGTGTCCGTGGACCAGTCCCTTCGGCCGGCCGGTGGTGCCAGAGGAGAACAGGACCCACAGCGGATGGTCGAAATTCACGTCGTCGGCCACGTACTCGCAGTCGTTGCCGACGATGTCCTGCCAAGGCGTCCAGCCCGCAGAAAGGTCGGGCCCGGCCGTATGCGGAACGATGATGGCGTGGACCAGACTCGGGAGCCCCTCGCGGATCACGTCGAGCTCGGTGCGCCGATCGATGTCCCTGCCCGCGAATCGGTACCCGTCCGCCGCGATCAGCACCTTCGGCTCGAGCTGGGCAAAACGGTCGATGACGGCGGGAGCGGCGTAGTCCATGCCGACTCCGGCCCAGATCGCGCCCACCGAGGCCGTCGCAAGAAAGGCGATGACGGCCTCACCTGCATTCGGGAGGTAGCCGACGACGACGTCGCCGTGGACGACGCCCCGCTCCCGAAGGTGCTGCGCCACCGACGCCACCTGACTGCGCAACTCAAGCCATGTGGTCGTGCGAAGCACGCCGCTCTCGTCCGTGCACACAATCGCGGGGCTTGCCGCGTCGCCGCGGCCGAGGAGGAACGACGCGAAGTTCACGCGCGCTCCGGGGAACCAGCGGGCGCCGGGCATCACCCGGTCGACGAGCACCGTCTCGTAGTCGCCAGCATCGCCGAGGCCGAAGAACTCCCAGACCGCTGCCCAGAAGTCCTCGAGCTCGCGCACTGACCAGGACCAGAGGTCGTCGTAGGTCACGAGGTCCAGGCCGCGCGTGCGTCCGACGAAGTCCATGAACGCCCGCATGTGAGACCCTTCGCGGGTCGCCTCCTCAGGCTGCCAGAGCAGTCGTCCGGCGGCAGAATCCGTCACTGGGTTTCCTTCCATGGTGGGCGAGCAGCCAATTCTGACACTGCGCACACATGTGCCACCTGTGTCATCTGCACCCCGAATCGCGATGGGTTGACCTCTCGCGAGGGACTCATCGGGATTCAGGGTGCCTCTGGCCGAAACGGCGCAAGCTTGAGTATCCAAGCATGCCCGGAAACAACCCACGCGGCAAACACCCCGAAGATCAGCGCTTCCTTAGCCGACGGTGAGCGTGCCGCCCTTCAGTGACGACGCGACACGGGCCAGTCCCGTCGTTGCGGGGCCAAGTTCAAGCGCTCCTGCCGCCGTGAATTTAGATCCGTGGGCAGGGCACACCCAACCGGACTCGTCACGCCTGACTGCGACGCCTTGGTGCGGGCAACGGAGGGACATTGCCCGGTAGCCCCCAGCCGCCCTCACCACACCAACCGGTGTTCCCTTCACTGTCCCCACGTACACCGCGCCACCCACACGAGACAACTCCGGGATGCGATTCACTCGCACGGCCAGACGTCCATCGGCAAGCGTTCGAACATTGCTGTCCGCGGCCGCAGGCATCGCCATCACCCCCACAGCGAGAGCGCCGCAAGCAGCGACGAGCAGGGTGCGCCGCGTCATCGCCGGCGACGCACCTGCTCCAAGGTCACGACTCACGAGGCCAACTGAAGTGTCACGGTAGCCGTTGCGAACTTTGACCCGTCCGCCAACGACCCCACAGGAAGGCCAAGGCCATCCACCACGGCAGCAGCAATACCGGGGGCCAATGACAACTCAACTCCGTCGTACATGCTCGTGCGGATCCCTGTTGATGCATCCTTCTTCACCACGGGCTTCAGCGTCTTTGCATTCGTGATGGTGAAGACCGTTGTAACGGGTCCCACTCCAACTGCGGCACGGACGGTGCCAGAACTCAGATCGACGACTGGATTGCGCAGTTCAACCTGCTTGTTCGTTGTGGTGTTGAACAGCACCAACGTGCTTCCGACGTGTTTCACCGTGTTCTTTGAACTCGTGATCGGCACGTGGAACACCACCTGTCCATTTTGCGCGGCTACGGAGTCGCCCATGACAGCGCTCGTAGCACCGCCCTTGCCGTACAACACGACTCCGGCGGCCTCAAGTGACGAGGCTAATCCTGCAATCGTCTTGATATGAGTACCAGGCTTGCTCGCGTCGGCGTGAGCTGGGCCAGCCAACGCAAGGGTGAGTGCGGCGACTCCCAAGGACCCGACGACAATTTTTTTTGAATAATTCATATTCTTTCTCCCTAGCAATGTCGAGCGGTGGTGATTCATTCAAGTAAATGATCCTTACGAGTGTGTGCGGTTCCACTGCATGCGGCAAACGGAAATCCACGTGCTGTTCGAATCTTGATCGAATCTTCACGAGCGAAAGGAGTGATCGGCGGGCCTACAACCGGAGATGGATTGGCCCTTGCCAACCTAGGCTGACCAGGCTCAATCAACACAGGCTCGACCTACGTGGTTCTTCATGGAACCTTCATGTGTTCACCTGCTCCCCATGATCAAACCTGACGCATGATGTGCTCTACGTCCGCAGGATCGATGCACTGAGGAGACATGAACCCATGAAGACCCGCCTATCCGCACTCGCTATTTCCAGTGCACTCGTCGCATTCCTGGCTGCATGCGGAGCGCCGCACGCTTCGAGTCCTACTAGCGCAGATATCTCTGCCACCTCATCGCCATCTGCGAGTACCGCAGCCAATGTGTCTGATTCAGATATCTCATTCGCCCAACTCATGATTCCCCATCACCAGCAGGCAGTTGAAATGGCGGACCTTGCACTATTGCGGGTGACGTCCCCGGAGGTCAAGGAACTGGCGGAGCAGATCAAGGCAGCGCAGGACCCGGAGATTGAGATGATGTCAATGTGGCTTCAGCGATGGGGCGCGCCGATGGGGATGGGCGAGGATCACAGCGGTCATGACATGGGCGATATGAACATGTCCGGGATGATGAGCGACGACGACATGCGCGCCTTGGCCGACGCTCAGGGCTCAGCGTTTGATTCGCTGTGGCTGGAACTGATGATCGCTCACCATCAAGGAGCAATCAGCATGGCCGAACAGGTGAAGGGCTCGAGCAGCAGTGCCGAGGTGATAACCCTCGCGGGCGCAGTGATCACCGGGCAGAAAGTGGAGATCGACACCATGCAAAAACTTCTCGCGCCGTAGCGACAACCGACCAGCGTGACTGCCGAGCGCGGACATATTCGCGTGAAGTTTGCAGGATCAACTCGCCTCCCCTCGGTCATTTCACCCGGATTCTGGGCGGACTGAATGAAGTTCCGGGATTAGGGCCTGAAATCGTTCAGGCGGCCCGGAATCCGGATGAAATGACCGAGGGGAGGGTGAGTTGTCGTGACGGGATTGGTTGGGTTTCGGCATTCCGTGTACCAGTCCCCCGCACACTGATATATCTTTGCCCAGTGAGCGAGTCCCTTTCCGAGCAGGCCTACCGGCGCATTCGCCGGCTGATCTGCACGGCTGAGCTCGCCCCCGGGTCGATCATCAGCGAGGCCGAACTCGGTCAGCAGCTCTCCCTCGGACGCACCCCGGTGCGCGAGGCCCTGCGCACCTTGGCCGCCGAGCACCTCATCGACATCTACCCGCGCCGTGGCATGTTCGTCGCCGGAGTCGACCCCCGCAACCTTCGGGCGCTGAGCGAGGTCCGCGAGCGCCTCGAGCCGTTCGCGGCAGGTCTCGCGGCGCAGCGGCGCGACGATGACGACGTCCGTGAGATCGACGCCCTCCTTTCGGCGATTGATGCGCTCGGATCCGAGGTCGACCCCGGCCACCTCATCGAGCTCGACGAGCGCATCCACCAGTGCATCTACCACTGCACGCACAACCCCTACCTCGCGAGCGACCTCGACCGCTACTACACCCACGCCCTGCGCATCTGGTTCCTCGCGCTGCCGACCATCACGCACCTGCAGGATGCCGTCGTCGAGCACCGCGAGCTCCTCGACGCGGTCCGGTGC
>CAMCSO010000236.1 GCA_945877545.1 Bifidobacterium breve
ATCGCCGGGTCGTGCGGCACGTGCTTGAGCGAGGACTCCCCGCACCCGAGCTGGTCGTAGCGCACCACCGCCCTGCCGGTGCGAGCCAGTGCCTCCATCGGCTCCAGCGAGTAGGACGGGTAGCCCGGCCCGCCGTGAAGCAGGACGACCGGAACACGTCCGGAGTCGAGATCGCCTGTCACTCGGTACCACGTCTGAAGGCCCCGAACGTCAAGCCGCCCATCACGCACCAACGGCTCATCCGCCCCGCCGCGCGGCGATGTCAGCGGTTCACTCTTCACGATTGATGCTCCTCACTTCATGCTCGACACGATGCGCTCGCCCACGACGACGACGGGCAGTGCGGGGGTGGAGCGGGGCACCTCGGGGAAGATCGAGGCATCGGCCAGAGTCAGACCGACAACTCCGTGCACTTTGCCGTCAGCATCGCAGACCCCGCCTCGTTCGGCGGGGCCCATGGCTGCCGTGCCCGCAGGATGCCAGTAGTGGCTGTGCGTCCTGGTCATCCAGGAATCGATGCCCTCGTCTGGTTGCTGTGGGTTAAGGCGTGTCCCAAGAAGTGGCGCCAGTTGATCACCCGCGCACAGACGCTGAGCCGTGGCCAGGCCATCGGCCATCGAGGCCCGATCTGACGGCGCTGCCAGGTATGCATGATTGGGAACGACGCCGCCATCAGGGCCCACTCGAAGGCGGCCGCGTGAGGCGGGGGTGAGCAGCGACACCGGAACGATCGCAGCCCAGCCGGTCGTGGAGTCCGGCCGCGGTTCGACCCACGGGTAGATGTGCAAGTCGAAGGGCCCGTGCGATGACGCCGACGACACTTTTGCGAGTGCCTGCTCCTCGGGCAGCCAGCCGTGCTCGACTCGAAAGGCATCGAGTTGCTTCACGAGCTCGCTCGAGGCGTCGAACTCGAGGGTGACGGCCGGATGGTCGTGCAGGTTGCCGCCCACACCCCCAAGCTCCACCTGCGTTTCGACACCGAGACTCGCGAGGTCTTCGCTTCGCCCAATACCTGACCGCATGAGGATTTCAGGGGTTCCGTAGGCACCAGCGCACAGCGCAACTTGGTCGCAACTCACCACGGTCATCACGCTGTCCTTGATTATCTCGACGCCGGTAACACGTCCGGATTTGATGACGATGCGCAGCGCGCTGGTGTCGTGCCAGATCTCGAGGTGACCGAGCTCGCGTACCGGATCGATGTAGGCGAATGATGCATTCCAACGGACACCGTCGACGATGTTGACCGGGCTGACATCGACGCCGATGCCGCCATCGAGACTGTCGAGATCGGCGGCTCGCGGAATGCCCTCCGCTTGGCATGCATCGACAAAGGCTCGGTGAAAGGGCTGCACCTCGGATTCCGCGAAGCGGTTCACGCGCATCCGCTCTGTCGCTGCGTCGAAGTGCGGCAGCAGGTCGGTCGCCGACCAGCCCACTAAGCCGGACGCAGCCCACCGGTCATAATCCCCTGACCAGCCCCAGGACTGGGTGCAGCCGTTGTGAGTGGAGCAGCCACCCATGACTCGCGCGCGATCGAAGGCGAGGGCACGCTCGCCGGCGGCCGGCCCGCGATACCCCCAGTCGTGACTGGTGGGCAAGGTGCTCGCATCGAGAAGATCGGAGGGCCACCGCCCCGAGGTGCGACTGCCGTAGTCAGGCCCGGCCTCGATGAGCAGCACTCGTCGATCGGCCCGTTCGGCCAGGCGACCGGCCACGACACAGCCGGCTGTTCCACCGCCGATCACCACGACATCCGGGGGTGACGATGAGCTCATTGCGCTTTCCCTCGCGCGGCTGCGTCGACACCGGCGATCCACCCGAAGGTCACCGCCAGCCCCAGGGTGGTTCCGCCGGCCCAGTACGCCTGCCCCGCGGGGGAAGCGATCGCGTTGCCGGCGCCGTAGAGGCCGGGCACGGGAGCGCCATCGCTGGCGAGAAGGCGTGCCGAAGAGTCGATGCGCGGCCCTCCCTTGGTGTCGAGCGTGCCAGGGACCAGCACCACCGCGTAGTACGGCCCAGTTTCGGCGAAGGGATGCATGGTCGGATTCGGCATGTCGGGCGTGCGCGGCGCACCAGAGCGACGGCGCTCGGTGCTCGTGCCACCTCGCGCGAAATCCTGGTCGATGCCCAGCTCCGACATGCGTGTCCAACGCTGGAGAGTCTCGCTCAGGTTGGTGACGAACTCAGGTGCGAGACGCACGCCCGGGAGCACGCTCTCGTACTCGGCAAGCCTCGCGTCGATGGCAACCGCAAGCTCGCCCCAGGTATCGGCGACAAGCTCGTGCCCCTCCCCGGGAATGCGAGGCAACGGGTTTCCGCCCCCCTCGGTCACGGGGGCGTCCTCGGGCATCGCTCGGCAACGCTCGGACACCGAGGAGTCGTAGATCATGACCAGCGGCAGGTTGGGATACTCCGCGCGGGCGGGGTCCCACGAGAAGAACGCGCGCGTCATCTCGTTGTACGTCGTCTTCTCGTTGACCACGCGGCGGCCGTATCGATTGACGAGGATCATGCTGTCGCCCGGCAGCCGGAATGCGGCGCTCAGCGGGTACGGACTGAGATCGAGCACCATCGGCGCGTACCAGGCCTCGTTCATGTTCGCCAGGTCAAGGCCGAGCGCTCCGGAGATGCGCACGAGGTCGCCGTCGTTCCCCTCGGATGCCAGACCACCGACGATCGGGCCGCGCAAGTGCGAGCGGACGAGATCTGGATCGCGGGTGAACCCGCCTGTCGCCATGACAATTCCGCCACGGGCACGCACGAGCATCATGCGCGAAGCTCGATCACCGGTCGATACACCGACAGCCGATCCGTCCTCGTCAATGACCACGCCTCGGACAGGGCTGGAAGTCCGCACTTGCACCCCCAACTCCACGGCAGCCGCGCGCATCGACTCGATGATGTCCGCGCCGGTGCCCTCGGAACCATCCGCGCGAGGGAAGTACAGGCCCCGGCCGCGCGGTGTCACGTTCTCCGGAAGATCAGCGAAGTAGTCCAGGGTCTGCTCGAGCGGACGCAGGGGAAGGGCTCCGCATTGATCCAGTGCGGCCACTGCTTCCGTGCCACGGTCGTAGAAGGTCTCGAGTAGCTCGAACTCGCGCTCCGGCAGGCCCAACGAAGGTGAGTCGGGGTGGTAACGCTCCGGGCGGGCGAGGCGGGCGAGATACCGCAGCGCATCATCCTTCGGATCGTGTACTCCGATACTCGCGAGCCACGGATGATTGCAGATCCACAGCCACGTGCTCGCGATCTCGTCGGCACCGCCGCCGGCCTTCGCCGTGGTGCCGCCGATCGCACTCTCCTTCTCCAGAACCAGCACGCTCGCCCCACCCAGCGCAGCTCCGATAGCCGCCGCCCAGCCCGCTGCGCCGGAACCCGCCACCACCACGTCGACCGTGAGATCCCACGGGACATCCTGCGGATCAGCGCGGAGGACGAGTTCACTCGTGGAGACATCGCTCACGGAAGGACCGTGATCTCTCGCACGATGATGCGCTCGAAGCGTGACACGTGTGCGAGCGTGTCTTCACGCGTCTCGGCTGCGGTCGGGCGACCGTAGACCTCCTCGAAGGCCTCCAAGGAGCTGAACCACTGCTCGGCAACACCGTCCCACTCGCAGTCATCAGCCGGCTTACCCGCCCACGTATCGTCATCCGTCGCGCGGATGTTCACCGTGTAGCGCACCAGTTGCGGCTGCTGCCGCTCGGCGATCATGTGCAGGTGCTCTTCCCACCAGGCAGAGAACTCCGCCAGGGAGAGCCCTTCAGCCCGCTTGAGGAACCACAGCACCTTGAGCATTCGAGTTCTCCACTCTCCGAAATCCACGGTCCGTTGATTCCCCAACGGTAAGAGATGATCATAAGATTTCTACGCTAGATTGGGAAGACCAACAGGAGGCCGAATGCAAACCGAAAACGCAGCCGCTCGCAACGAACCCGTCGAGGTGCGTGCACTCGAGCAGCTGGCCGATCTGCGTGGTGTCGACGCCCTGTTCGAGTCAGTCTGGGGTGCCGGCATACCTATCCTCGGCGTCGAGTTGCTTCGAGCCCTCGCTCACGAGGGAGGGTATGTATCGGGCGCATTCATCCGCGGGGAACTCGTCGGCGCCTCAGCCGGGTTCCTCGGCAACCATGGCAATCGCCTCTCCCTTCATTCCCACGTGACCGGGGTATCACCCCGCGCTCGGGGATCACACGTCGGCAGGGCACTGAAGCTGCACCAACGGGAGTGGGCCGCATCGCATGGGATCCCGGTCGTGACCTGGACCTTCGATCCGCTGGTGCGCCGCAACGCCTGGTTCAACATCAGTCGGCTGGGCGCGCGCCCCGTCGATTACCTCA
>CAMCSO010000237.1 GCA_945877545.1 Bifidobacterium breve
CTTTGAGAAGTCCACGCTTGAGGCCGTCACCCAGGCACGAACGGCTGGAATGCAGGCGCAGAGCCTCGAGGCCAAGGCCGAGGCTGATGGCATGCTCACCCAGGCGCTCGGCAAACTGTTTGCGGTGAGCGAGGCATACCCGGCCCTCACCGCGACGGAGAACTTTCGGATGCTGCAGACGCAACTCGCAGAACTTGAAAGCCAGCTTCAGTTTGCCCGCCAGTTCTACAACGACACCGTGGTGACCCTGAACACGGCTGTCGTCACGGTGCCCACCATGTTCTTCGCCGGGATCGCGAAGGTCAAGGAGCGGCCGGTCTACGCCGAGGCCGACGAGGCGAGGCGTGCCGCTCCCAAGGTTGAGTTCTAAACGGTGCTCGCAACGCGTTTGCGGTTTCGTGCGGCTCTCTGCGCAGCGCCGTTGGTGGCGCTGGGCCTGACCCTCGTTGCCGCGCCGGCCTCGTTTGCGCAGTCTGGGGTCACGAGTCTGGTTCCGCGCACGACGTCCCAAGAGATCGTCTCGTATGACGTGGTCGCGGAGGTCCAGCCGAACACCGACATGGTCATCACGGAGACGATCGTCTACAACCCTGGGACCGAGGAGATCCGTCGCGGGATTATTCGAGATATCCCGGTTCGCGACTCCCTCGATAGTGGGGACCTGCGGCTTTACGACGTGCAACTTCTTTCCGTGACGCGCGACGGTGATCAGGTTCTGTACACCGAGTCCACCTCGGACGACGCGATCTCTCTAAAGATCGGTGACCCGAATGTGCCGATTCAGGGGCTGCACACCTTCGTGATCTCCTACCGAGTCGGTGGCGCGCTTAACATCATTGATACGAACAGCATTAATGCCACGACCCCGAAGGGGATTACGGCAGGGGATATTTCGCTCTACTGGGACTTCATCGGTGGACAGTGGCCCTTCCCCGTCATCAAGGGGAAGGCCACTATCACTGGACCAACCCCAGCGCTGGGGGCACTGTGCTTCTTTGGACCGCAGGGGTCCACGAAGCCATGCGAGGTCATGGAGGGCGTCGGACCTGATTCAGCCACCGTGCTCAGCGCTGATCTGCGGGATGGTGGAAGTCTCACTGGAGCGGTCGCCTGGGCTCCGGATGGGTTCACCCAGATGCCCAAGCCGAACATCGTCCCCGACCCGAGTGCCGATGATGCGGCCCGGCGGGACACCTTGTTTCCTCTCATTTTGTTGTTGGCGCTGCTCGCTCTTGCAGCACCGATCACGACGGCGATCCTTCAACGCCGATCGAATGCGGGCGTGGTGCTAGCTGCGACGCCGGTTCGATATCAGCCACCGGATGGTGTGAGGCCAGCACAGATGCAGGCCGGTATCGACGGGTCGGTCGATGCTCGTGGGTACACCGCAACCCTCTTGGATCTCGCAGCTAGGGGTCACCTCACCCTCTCGGAGGTCGACGGTGGGATGTTCCGGCGTAACGCTATGTCAGTGGCGTGGACTGGCACGGGCAAGGACACTCTTTCCCCGTGGGAAAGCGATCTAGCGGGGGCCATACTCAAGGGGAACGCCAGCGCGACGATCGGGTCCTACGATCCGACCTTGACGTCAACGACTGTCGCACTTACGAGTGAGTTGTCCGCAGAGGCGAAGGAGTCGGGCCGCTACAACCTCGAGGGCGATAAGCCCGATCGTGTCTACACCCTGCTCGCTGTGCTTGGGGGCGTCGCCATTCCGGTCGGACTTCTGTCCATCTTCATCCCGGAGTGGGGCATGGCTCTCGCGAGCTTGCTCATGCTTGCCGGAATTGGTCTCGTCATCGGAGGCATCATCGGAAGGATCATCACGCCGCGGCGCCAGACGCGCGCCTCGGCTGATTTCCTCGGACAGGTTGCCGGGTTTACCCGCCTCCTCGACTCGGATTCGGCCGATGCTCGACGTGATTACGCCGTGAAGATTGGATTGCCACCCGAGGCGATCTTCGCGACCTTCCTCCCGTTCGCTGTCATTTTGGGTCTGGAGAGCACGTGGGTCGGCAATTTCCCCGACATCACGCCTGAGCAACTCCGCCCCTACGGCCTCGATACGGCGGCGATCGGCGGTCTTGCCGGTTGGTCGTCAACCATGTCCACCAATTGGACCTCGAGCACTACCGCGCCGCCCGAGCGGACAAGTTCGTCTGGAGGCTCCGGGTTTGGTGGTGGGGGCTCGAGCGGCGGCGGCGGGGGCGGCGGGGGCGGCGGGTCCTTCTAGCTGGGGCGGGCGCGTCGAGTGACGCCTCAGGCTCGGCCACGAAGTTGCTCGACGCGGCGACGATCACGTTTCGTTGGCCGCCCTGCCCCTCTATCGCGGACGAAGGGTGCTGGCCGCTCGTCGCCTGCCTGCGGCGCGGGGGTGCGGTCCTCGTAGTTCAAGATCGCGAGCGCGGCGCTCGTCCGTTTCTCGACGAGCGAGACCACGATCACCGTTCGCTCGGCCGCGATGGTGCGGGCCCGGACGGTGTCACCGGCCCTTACTGGGTGAGCGGGCTTGGCGCTCGATCCATTCACGCGGACGTGGCCGGCCTTGCACGCTGCGGTCGCAGCGGATCTAGTTGGGTACAGGCGAATCGACCAGAGCCATGCATCGACGCGCACGGTCTGCAGGGCATTAGGTCCGGTCATGATTCGAGCCTAGGAGAAGGCGCTGCTGTTGGGGAGCGCGCGAGGTTCGGCGCGCTCCCCAACTGGTTCAGCCTGCTGCGCAGCCGGAGAGGTACAGGTCGGCCGGGATGGTGGCGTCGGCGGGAGCCTGCGTCGCTGCAGGATCACTGCCGCAGACCTTAGCCTTGTCCTGCGGCACCCAGAACTGGCCCTCGGCCTGGAAGATGAACGAGGTTGCAACCCCCTGCGGTGCATTGGCATCGGTCGAACCGGTGCCGAGAGTGCCCGTTGCGACGGCCCAGCCGTCAGAGCACTGGAGGTTCTCCATGGTGAAGACGTTGCCGGCGCCGAGGGCCTCAGCTGACTGCCGGGCAGCGGCGCCGACTGCGGCGTCGGTGCACTCGGTCATGCCGCCAACCATGGATGGGCCCGCGGACTCGGCCGTCGACGTGCTCGACGAGCAGGCGGCGAGCGCGGAGGTGGCCATCGCCGCCATGGCGATGGCGAGGCTGATGCGGGTATTGCTCTTCATAGGGTCCTCTCGAGCGCCCGGGTGGGCGCGATCCACCGATGAGTCTAGATTGTCACGCCTTATGGAAAACCATCAGGAGAGAGCGAATATCGCACCGAGGACGATGAGGCCGAGAATGAAGACGATGACGGCGACAACGATGCCGACCGCGAGAATCGCAAGGCCGGTCAGAGCGAATGTGATGGTCACGAGGAGGAGACCGCCTCCGGCCTTGAGGGCAATGCGGGCCTGGGCGCTTGCATAGTTGCGGGCCTCTGCTCGAATCGAAGCGGCGAGCCCGCACAGGGTGCCTGCGCCAATGACAGCGCCTGAGCCCACAAACCACGCGAGGGGAAAGCTCACCCCATTGTCGGCGAGACCCGGCCCCCCATCCTGCATCGACGTAATCGCGCTCACCGTGATGACCGTGAGGATCGCGGTGGCGGCGCTGCCGAGGACGACAAGCCAGACTCCCATGGAGCCGAGGAGATCTCGCGGGGCTGTGCCCCAGCGGTTTGCACGGACCGGGAGGCCAGACCAGCGGACGCCGTCCCAGTACTGGAGCATGCCGATCATCCCGCTCTCCGCGGGATACCAGCCGGGGTTCTGGGTGGCCGGCTCGGGTCCGGTTGGCGTTGTCGATTCACTGTTGCTCAATGTGTGCCTCCGCCCGAATCCATTGGCAGCAGCGTATCGATGAGGATGTCCCATTCCCTGTAATACCGCTCCAGCGCGCAACAGTACGAAGTCTGCTGCAGTTGACACGGGCGCGTCTCGTGACGTCACAGGGCCAGCCCGACTGCGTGTTCGCAGTCGGGCTGGCCGGTTGTTCTTGAATCGTGCCTCGCTATGCGGCGGGTGCGGCCGGGGCCGCACCGCCACCGCGCTGGCCTTGGCCGCGGCCGCCGCCGTTGCCGCGATTGCCCTGACCGGGGGCGGTGTTCTGGACCGGTGCCTGGGCCTGGGCCTGGGCTGGCGCGCCGGCCTGATCGGCGGTGACTGCAGCGTTCGGGTCTGTCTGGCCGCCACGCTGACCGTTCTGCGGGCCGTTCTGCTGGAGATTCTGCGGGCCGTTCTGCGGGCCGCCTGCGATTGCCGGTCGCTGGCCGCCGCGGCCGCCGAGCCGGTTCTGGAGGCTGTTGCCGGCCCATGCCTCGAAGATGTCGGCGTGCAGGGTTGAGGCTGCGCCGCTTGC
>CAMCSO010000238.1 GCA_945877545.1 Bifidobacterium breve
ACGTGCCGGTCCCACTCGCCGACCTCGTCGAGGAGTCACGGGCCTGGGAGACAGGCGTCGATGAGCTCGCGTTGGAGGACGATGAAGTCGCCGACTACGTACACCAACTCGAAGAGGCCCGCGACACCGCCGACCTGCCTGAGGCGAGCGGGGAGGCTATCGCCCGCGAGTTCGAGCGCTACCTGCGACGCCGCGCTGACGACACGTAGGCGGCTACCTGAGGGCGAGGTACCGCTCGATCGACCGCACCGATGCTGGGTCGCTGACCGCTGTCGGCCTGCCCGTCTCAATGGCGTCGAGGATCCCGAGCGCAACCTTCTTGCCGAGCTCGACCCCCCACTGGTCGAATGAGTTGATCCCCCATACGGCACCCTGCACGAACACGCTGTGCTCGTAGAGCGCGACGAGTGCCCCAAGCGTGTACGGGTTGAGCTCCTCGACCATGAGGACGGAGGTGGGCCGGTCGCCGGGCATGACCTTGTGAGCGACGAGCTCCTCGGGGGTGCCGTCCGCGCGCACCTCATTGGCCGTCCGGCCGCGTGCGAGCACTGATGCCTGTGCGAGGGCATTCGCGACGAGCATGTCTTGCTGGCGGCCGAGCGGATTCGGGGTCCGGGCTACGACGATGACATCGCACGCGACGATGCTCGTGCCCTGGTGCAGCAGCTGGTAGAAGGAGTGCTGGCCATTCGTACCGGGCTCGCCCCAAACGATGGCTCCCGTCGGGCACGATGAAGGCGAGCCGTCGGCGCGCACGCTCTTGCCGTTGCTCTCCATTGTGAGCTGCTGGAGGTAGGCCGGGAACCTCGCGAGGTACTGCGAGTACGGGAGCACCGCGGTCGTCGGAATGTCGAGGAAGTCGCGGTTCCATACGGCGACAAGGCCCATGAGAACCGGGAGGTTGTCGCTCGGGTCGGCAGTTGCGAAATGGACGTCCATCGCGTGGAATCCATCGAGCATCGACCTGAAGTGCTCTGGACCGATCGCGACCATCGTTGACAGTCCGATGGCCGACTCCATCGAATAGCGACCACCAACCCAGTCCCAGAAACCGAACATGTTCGCGGGGTCGATACCGAACGCGGTGACGAGTTCGGCGTTTGTCGACACGGCGACGAAGTGGCGGCTCACAGCCGCCTCGGCGTGGGAGCGGACGAGCCAGTCGCGCGCTGCTGACGCGTTGGTCATCGTCTCCTGCGTCGTGAATGTCTTCGACGCGATGATGAACAGCGTGGTCGCTGGGTCGAGCGGACGCAGCACCTCGGTGAGGTCGGTGGGGTCGACATTCGAGACGAAGTGGCAGTTGATCGCGCGGTCGCTGTAGTGGCGCAGGGCCAGATATGCCATGGCTGGGCCGAGATCCGAGCCCCCGATGCCGATGTTCACAATGTCGCTGATGCGCGCTCCCGTCGTCCCGCGCCAACCGCCCGTCCGCACGTCTTCGGCCCACGCGGACATCCGGCCGAGGACCTCCGCGACATCGGCGGCGACGTCGCGGCCTCCGGTCAGCAGAGACGAACCCGGCGGGAGGCGCAGCGCTGTGTGGAGCACCGCCCTGTCCTCAGTGGTATTCACGTGCTCACCGGCGAGCATCGCATCGCGGTGCTCAAGCACCCGCTGCTGGGCAGCGAGGGATTGAAGGGCCCCAAGGATGTTTGAGTCGACTCGCTGGCGAGAAATATCCAGGCTGATGCCGGCTGCGGTGACGGTGAACTCGTTGCAACGTGCCGGGTCGGCGTCAAGCAAGTCGCGCACACTCACGGTGCGGCTCGCCTCTCGCAGCGAGGTGAGTTCCCCCCATGCGGGCGTGATGGTCGGGTCGGCGGCAAACACACTCGTCATGCCTGCAGCCTTCCACTAGCGTTCCTGTCAGGTGCCATCCCGCCCCCTCAACCAACAGGAGCCCTCGTGACCACGCTCGCCGAAGGACGCATCTCGCTCGGAATGGTCGGTCTCGGCCGCATGGGAGCCAACCTGTCCAGGAGGGCAATGCGCGACGGCCACCATGTCGTGGCTTTCGACCGCGCCCAGAATGCTGTCGCCGATCTCGTCTCCGACGGCGCGACTGGTGCATCGAGCATCAAGGAACTCATTGCGGCGCTCCCCGCTCCGCGAACCGTCTGGGTCATGGTGCCGGCGGGCCACATCACCGAATCCGTCGTCACCGACTTGATCGCGCTCCTGTCCCCCGGCGACTGCATCATCGACGGCGGCAACTCCTACTACCGCGACGACATCCGCAGGGGCCAGGCGAGCGCAGCCGCAGGCATCGACTACCTCGACGTCGGGACGTCTGGTGGCGTGTGGGGCCTCGAGCGAGGGTACTGTCTCATGATCGGCGGCCCGGTGGCGACCGTCACGCGTCTGGCCGGCCTGTGGGACACCATCGCCCCCGGCTTCCAGACCGCGGAACGCACCCCGGGGCGCACCGGTGATATCGCCCCCGAGGAGCGCGGCTGGCTGCACTGCGGCCCCGGCGGCGCAGGTCACTTCGTCAAGATGGTCCACAACGGGATTGAGTACGGACTCATGGCCGCGTACGCCGAGGGGCTCAACATCCTCAAGCATGCCGATGCAGGGTTGCACCCACGCGATGCCGATGCCGAGACAGCGCCGATGAGCGACCCGCAGTTTTACCAGTACGACATCAATGTTCCCGCGGTCGCGGAGGTATGGCGGCGTGGCAGCGTCGTGGGCTCATGGCTCCTCGATCTCACTGCGGCAGCCATGCAGGAGTCGCCTGAACTCACGGAATTCAGCGGCCGGGTGTCCGACAGTGGTGAGGGCCGGTGGACCACGCTCGCCGCGATCGAGGAGGGCGTACCGGCCCCGGTGCTCACCGCGGCACTGTACGAACGTTTCGAATCGCAGGGATCAGGCGGGTTCGCTCGACAGATACTCAGCGCGATGCGCAAGGAGTTCGGCGGTCATGACGAGAAGGCCACCCCAGCAGCAAACTGATGAGCGTCAGCGCCGAAGTTGCACGCCAAGGAGTGCATCGCACATCGTGGCGATAAGCCCCGGCGCGACAGGATCGGTTCCTTTGCCCGCCTGCTGTTCCACCGCCCACGCATCAATGACATCAAGTGCCGCTGGGCACTGCATGTCATTGCTCAGGTACTCACGCACCCGCGCGATCACGGGTGCGGCGTCAGTGCCTTCTGGTCGAGCGACCGCCTGTTGCCACAGGGCTAGGCGCTCCTGGGCGCCGGCGAGCCCCTGCTCCGTCCAAGCCCAGTTCGAGCGGTAGTGATGTGCAAGAAGCGCGAGCCGGATGGCCGCGGGATCGTGGCCATCGCGTCGGAGTTGCGAGACGAACACGAGGTTGCCCCGAGACTTTGACATCTTGTGCCCCTGCCACGACACCATGCCAGCGTGGGTGTAGTGACGGGCATAGGGCCATTCGCCGGTGAGCACCTGCGCCTCGGAGGCACCCATCTCATGGTGAGGGAAGGCGAGGTCACTACCGCCACCCTGGACGTCGATGGTCATGCCGAGCGTGTCGAGTGCAATGGCGACGCACTCAATATGCCAGCCCGGCCTGCCATGACCGAGCGGGGTGTCCCACGCCGGTTCGTCGGGTCGGGCGTCCTGCCAGACGAGGCAGTCGAGTGGATGCCGCTTGCCTGGCCGATCCGGGTCTCCGCCGCGCTCGGCGAACTCGGCGATCATCTGCGCCTCGTTGAGATTGGTGACGGTCCCGAACCGCGGGTCAGCATTGACGGAGAAATACAGGTCATCGTCGACGGCGTAGATGGCGCCCTTTACCTGGAGGTCCTCGACGTAGCGTGCCACCGACGGAATTGACTCGACGGCGCCCAGATAGTCGCGCGGCGGAATGACATTGAGCGCCGACATGTCCTCGCGGAATAGGGCTGTCTCGCGATCGGCGATGACCCGCCAGTCCTGGCCGGTCGCGACGGCCCGCTCAAGGAGCGGGTCATCAATGTCGGTGACGTTTTGGACGTAGTGGACATCGTGACCAGCATCGAGCCACACCCGCTGGACGATATCGAAGGCGACGTAGGTAGCGGCGTGACCCATGTGCGTGGCGTCATAAGGGGTGATGCCGCAGACATACATGCGGGCGACCGGACCCGGCTCAGTTGGCCGAACGGTACTGGTTGCCGTTTCATAAAGGTCAAGGCCCCTGCTGAGGCCGGGCAGGGACGGTACTAAGGGCACGCTCCACGAATCCACGCCGTGAGCCTATCCACCCTCGCTGGTCAGAACACCGGACCTGCTGACGGCGCCGGTCAGAACACCGGCCATGGAATCGACGGCCAGTCGTCCGACTGCAAGGGGAACACTC
>CAMCSO010000239.1 GCA_945877545.1 Bifidobacterium breve
TGCCGGCATCTACGGCATGAATTTCGACTACATGCCAGAACTGCACCAGCCCTGGGGCTACCCCGCGATTCTTCTCCTCATGGGCACGGCCTGCTACTCGCTTTTCCGGGCGTTCAAGAGATCAGGCTGGCTCTGACCGACGACGGCGCGCTGCTCAGGCGACGAGCACCCCGGTCATGAGGAGCACGATGAGGAGCATGCCCAGAACGATCCGGTAGATCACGAACGGCAAGTACGTGCGGGTCGAGACCCAGCGCAGCAGCCAGGCGATCACGGCGTATCCGCTGATGAAGGCGATGACCGTCGCGAGGATGGTTGGCCCCCATGCCACCACCGGGTCACTGCTGATCTTCGTCGCCTCGTAGAGTCCCGACGCCACGACGGCCGGAATGGCGAGGAGAAATGCGTACCGCGCCGACGCCTCTCGGGTGTAGCCGAGGGCGAGGCCAGTAGAAATCGTCGCTCCCGATCGCGACACTCCGGGGATGAGCGCAAGGGCTTGGCCGAGTCCGAAGAGGATGCCGTCCTTGGCATTGAGGTTTGCAACGGCGAGTTGGTGACGGCCGAGGGCATCGGTCACGCCGAGGATGATGCCGAAGAAAATGAGCGTGCCCGATACCAGCCATAGGTTGCGTGCCGCGGTCTCGATCTGGTGCGAGAACACCAGGCCCAGCACCGCGATCGGGATGGTTCCGATGATGATGTACCAGCCCATTCGCGCATCGATGCTCGAGCGCAGGGCGGGCTTCACGAGCGACCTTGCCCATGCCGAGATGATTCGGGCGATGTCGCGCCTGAAGTAGACGATGACGGCAAGCTCTGTACCGATCTGGCTCACTGCGGTGAACGCCGCGCCGGGGTCCTGCCAGCCGAGCAATTGGCTCACGACGAAGATGTGCGCGCTCGACGAGATCGGCAGAAACTCGGTGATGCCCTGGACGAGTCCGAGAACCACGGCCTCTAGCCAGGAGATCGGAACCACTAGCCGTCCAGCCCCGCCTCGACAAGAATTTCGCCCATCGTCACCAGAGCGGCGGTGCGCCCCTCAATGGTTGGCGCGGTCGGGGTGACGGTAAGGGTCGTGACGCCCGCCGCGGCATAGGCGGCGAGGCGATCGCGGACGCGCTCACGCGGTCCGATGAGTGAGGTTTGGTCGATGAATGCCTGCGGTACCGATCCAGCGGCCCCTCGATAGTCCTTCGCCATGTATTTGGCTTGGATCTCGTCGGCCTCGGCCTCGAATCCCATGCGGCCGGCGAGCTGGTGGTAGAAGTTGGTCTCCTTGCTCCCCATTCCGCCGATGTACAGGGCGGCATAGGGACGGATCATGTTCGCGCACGCGGAGACGTCGTCGCCGAATGCGACGGGGACGGTTGGCACGACGTCAAAGCCCTCAAGGGTGAGGCCGGCGCGCTCGCGGCCAGTTCGGATGTGCGCCATCGACTCGGAGGCGTGCTCCGGGGAATAGAAGATCGCAAGCCAGCCATCGGCGATTTCGCCAGCAAGCTCGAGGTTCTTCGGGCCGATGGCAGCTAGGTAGATCGGGATGTGCTCCCGCACGGGATGAACGGTGAGAGTGAGGGCCTTGCCCGGGCCGTCTGGGAGCGGCAGCGTGAAGAATTCGCCATCGAATGACACCCGTTGGCGCGCCAGAGCCATCCGCACGATCGCGACGTACTCACGGGTGCGCTGTAATGGCTTGGTGAAACGGACCCCGTGCCACCCCTCGGACACCTGCGGGCCCGAGACGCCCAGGCCGAGTCGGAACCGTCCGCCCGAGAGACTGTCAAGGGTCGCCGACGTCATGGCTGTATTCGCGGGCGTGCGTCCCGGGATCTGGAAAACGGCAGCTCCCACATCGATCGAGGTGGTCTGCGCGGCAATCCAGGTGAGCACGGTCGCGGCGTCGGACCCGTACGCCTCCGCTGCCCAGACAACGGCATACCCGAGCCGGTCGGCCTCCTTCGCGAGTTGCAGGTTCTCTACATCGTTTCCGGCTCCCCAGTAGCCGAGATTCACGCCCAAGCGCATATGTGCCTCCTCAAGATGCTCGGAAGCCTATGCCTATGGGCACCTGCAACCCGCGGACGCCCCGGGCCGAGTAGCGTGCCGTTATGGAGCAGCGACCCCTCGGACGATCTGGCTTATGGGTTGGTCGCTTCGCCCTCGGGACGATGTCGTGGGGGCGCGGAACCGATGAGTTTGACGCGCGAGACCAACTCGCCGCATTCCTCGACGCGGGCGGAACCCTCATCGATACCGCTGATGTCTACAGCGATGGCGTCGCCGAGCAGATGCTCGGCGAGTTTCTCAAGGAGTTCGAGGCGCGTGACCAGGTCGTCATCGCGACGAAGGCGGGTTCGAAGGCGGGGCTCGAGCGCAGGTTCGACACCTCCCGGGGGCATATCCTGCGCAGTCTCGACGAGTCCCTCACGCGCCTGCGCTCCGATCATGTCGATCTGTGGCAGTTGCATGCGTGGGATCCGATGACCCCGATGGATGAGACGCTGGCCGCCCTCGACGAGGCCGTTCGTTCGGGCCGGGCGCGATACGCAGGTATTTCGAACTATTCAGGCGCGCAGGCCGCCCGGGCAGCGACATGGCAGCGGGCAGTACCAGGCCGCACGCCGATCGTGTCAGCCCAGATGGAGTATTCGCTCCTCGAGCGCGGCATCGAGCGGGAGATCATCCCAGCGGCACAGTCGCTGGGATTTGGGATTCTGGCGTGGTCACCGCTGGGTCGCGGAGTCCTCACCGGCAAATACCGGCACGGGATGCCGAGCGACTCACGAGGCGCCAATACCGAAACTGCTGGCTGGGTTCAGGCCTACCTCGACGAACGTGGGCGCAGCATTGTCGATGCCCTCGCGATCGCTGCAGACGGTCTGGGTGCCTCACCCACCGAGGTCGCGCTCGCTTGGCTGCGCGACCGGCCCGGGGTGGTCGCGCTGATCCTCGGCGCCCGTACCAATAATCAGCTCATGGCTGCCCTTGCAGCAGAGGAGCTCGAGTTGCCCGATGAGATCCTCAGGGCGCTCGACGAAGTCTCGGCGCCCCCCCTCGGCTATCCGGAGGCCGGCTGGGCGCAGCGGCGCTAGCAGGCTCGCAGGAACCGGTCCAGCACGCGCACGCCGAACTGTAGGCCGTCAACGGGCACCCGCTCGTCAACCCCGTGGAACATCCGCCAGTAGTCGATACCGGCGGGCAGCTTCAGCGGGGAGAACCCGTAGCAGGCGATTCCCAGGGTTGAGAACGATTTCGCGTCTGTCCCACCGGAAATCATGTATGGCACGGCGCGGGCTCCGCTGTCCTCCTCGCGCAGGACGGAGGCCATGAGGTCGACCGTCGCGGTATCAAACGGTGCCTCGATCGCGATGTCGCTCACCACCGTCTCGACGACAATGCCTTCGCCGACGAGTCCGCGGATGGTCTCGTCGAACTCGTGCTCGAACCCCGGAAGGACCCTGCCGTCGATCGAGGCCGTGGCCTCCGTGGGGATGACGTTGTGCTTATACCCGGCGTCAAGCATGGTGGGGTTTGCTGTGTTGCGGAGTGTTGCTCCGACGAGCGCGCCGAACGTACCGAGGGTGCGAACCACCTCCTCGATGCCCGCCCCGGTGACATCGACCCCGTAGGCATCGGCGAGTTCGTCGAGGAACTTATCGACAGTCTTCGTACGTCGCACCGGCCAGGGGTGACTGCTCACGGCCGTGACCGCTGCGCATAGTGCCGAGACCGCATTGTCATCATGGATCATCGAACCGTGCCCCGCGCGACCAGAAGCCCGAAGTCGCAGCCAGCGGATCCCCTTCTCAGCGGTCTGGATCGGGTAGAGCCGAAGGTCGTCGCGGACAGTGAGGGAGAATCCGCCGACCTCACCGACCGCCTCGGTCACCCGCTCGAACATATCGGGACGGTTGCGGACGAGCCACTGGGAGCCGTGACGCAAACCGGCCTCCTCGTCAGGGAGGAAGAGCACGACGACCTCGCGGCGCGGGCGGATGCCCGTGCGGCCCCAGGCCCGCACGACGGCGAGGATCATCGCGCACATGTCCTTCATGTCGACAGCCCCCCGACCCCAGATGAAGCCCTCGTCGACCTCCGCCGCGAACGGCGGGTGGCTCCAGTCCGATGCGATTGCGGGGACGACGTCGATGTGGCCGTGGAGCAACAGCGCGGGCGCAGTGGGGTCGGTGCCCGGCACCCGAAGGTAGACGCCCGCTCGAGACGAGCTACTGGTCGTGAACACCTCAGGGGCCCAACCGGCCTCGCGCAGCATGGCCGCGCAATAGTCCGC
>CAMCSO010000240.1 GCA_945877545.1 Bifidobacterium breve
ACGAAGGTGCTTATCGTCGAGGACGAGGAGTTCACGCGCACTATCCTCGCCGACTCGCTGGCGGCGAGCGGGATGACCGTCCGATCTGCCATCTCGGTTGCCGAAGCCTTGGATGTGCTTCTCGATTTCGAGCCGAACGCCGTGGTGACTGATCTTCACCTTGGTCCTGGCCCTGACGGCGTCGACCTGCTCGAACGTCTGAATCGAGATTTGCCGTGGATTGGGCAGGTCGTGCTCACCTCGCATACGTCCGTCCAAGTCGCCCTCGGTATCAATCGGCGGATCCCAGAGCGAGCGGTCTACCTGGTCAAGTCACGCATCACGTCGCTGGCCGATGTCGAGGAGGCGATCTTCGATTCGATTACTCGCACATCCGCGGAGGACTCGGTTGCACCTGACCCCGCCGACGGACGCTTTGAGCTGAGCGCTTCCCAGGGAGAAATCCTTCGTCTTATGTCCGAGGGACTTTCGAACTCGGCCATCGCGGCGCGGCGTGAGACAACCCTGCGATCGACAGAAAGCCTGGTCGCGCGGACGTTCGCGACCCTTGGACTGTCGAATGACCCGAATGTGAATGCCCGGGTTCTTGCCGTTCGGATGTGGCTGCAGGGCCAGGTGATCATTCGAGAGCGAGGCTGATCACTTCGAATCGGATTCGCCAGCGTGGCGTTCGAGTGACGCCAGCGCCCGGCTAATCACCCTGGCCTTAGTGCTCCACGCCTTCGTGCCCGGCCGTCCCGGCGCGATCTCGGCATGCAGGCCCCGCTCGTGCTCGATGAGCGACTCGGTTCGAAGGAGAAGCTCCTCGATGCTCCCTGCGTCAGAGGCCAGTTCTAGCTGACGTTGGGCGAATAGCACCGCAAGCATCCCGGCGACGGAGGTCCGCAGCTGGGCCGCGGTCTGGTCGGCCAAGGCCTTGGCCATCGCCTCGCGAACCAACTCATACCTTGGGTCATGCGGACTGAGCTCGACGGCAACTCCGACCCCCGTCATGACCGAGGCGGCGCCGGTGAGGGCGGTGAGCGTCGCGATTCCCCCGACCATGCCGCCTGGGCCGAAGGTGGCGAGGGTGCTCGCGATCGCTGCAGCGCCGGCGAGGCCCGCGGGCACGGCAATAGCCAGGCCAACACCGGTGGCGGCGAGCAGTCCGATCCCGGCGGTAATGAGCACAGGGCCCCAGCGGAACCCGGTTTCCTGAAGCACTGACTTTGATTCCTTCACCGCCGCGATCGCAGCCAAGGCCAGGTCGGGTCCGGAGTGCGTCGAAGATGGGCGCCTCACCTGCTCGAACAGAGCCTCGAGAGCCTCATGGGCGTGCGAGCCAGCGATGTCGAGGTCAAAGGGAGACAGGGCCGGGGCGAGAAGGAAGTCAACTCCTGCAACAACGAGCTGGGAGTCTGACATCTGGCCCTGAACGAGGCGAGCGGCGTGGATGAGGAGATCGGCTTCCGTTGGAGTCCGCGATGGATGCAAGGGGCTAATCTCCCTGATGTCCTCCGGCATTGCCTCGTGCCGTCGCCGAATATCGTCGATCGTCCGGCGTGCGAGAACCCGCCGCGCTGCGTCGAGGTTCCGGCGAAACCCCCACTTGTCTGTGTCGCACGTAGCCCACAACTGCTGTGTGTAGGCGAATCGAAGGAGGAGCGGATCCCAGCGTGGATCGAGGCGACGTGATGGGACCGACTCGGCGTGATGCTCGGCGCGGTCACCGAACATGGTGAATCCCACGGCCGCAGCAACGACCGGGTGGCTCATGTAGCCGGTAAGGCTGTGCGACGCACCGGTGCTGATCGGCGCATCGAGGGCCGCCTTGAAAAAGGGACTCGCGCCTCGTCCTATCGTGATGATGTCGCCCGGATCGTAGACATTGAGCCAGGACAGGACTCGGTCAGAAGGGAATCCGGCCGCTGTGTCGACCCCGTGATGATGCGCCCGCAACACCTTGACCCCCATGGGGGACCCGATGGTGAGGAGCAGGTCAATCTGCAGGCCCGGAGGCAGGCGCGTGAGGAGGTCGATCATGAGAATCGACCCGAGGCTGTGGGCGACGACGGTAATCCGACCGGTCTCCGGAAGGCAGCCAAGGACCGCACGCCATGCGGCATGCCGGTGCCTGCTCGACCCCCGATACGTTGCAACGGCCTCCATGGTTCCGGCGATCGCACTGGGCAAAGGGGTGTCGCTCACGAGGCCCGCGTGCAGCGGCCCCGGATTGTTGCGCGACCGTTCGATTACCTCGGCGAGCGCTGCTCTCCGCACGAGGAAGTCCGCCCACATTGCGTGGCGTATCCGGGGCTCGGGCTCGGTCCACTCGATCGCCGGGGTGGTGCCCTCGCCACCCTCGAGGAGGGCGACGAGGTAGTCGGCCTCGATGATCCGGTCCCCGGGCGCGCCGATGACCGGATATCCGAGGCCTGACATGCCGGAGTTGAGCGGACCGAGCCAGGACTGACGCGACTCGAACCCGCCCTTGCCGTGCACGAAGACGATGGTCCGCCCGTCGGTCATGGCGCATCCCTTCGTTAATGCCGTCGCTCACGTTACGTGTCCATGCAATGGTTCACCCACGAGCCCTATGCTGGCCACCGCGATCCCTGCCCGTGGGGGCGCTGGATCGACGATAGCCCCAAAGGAGAAGCAATGTCCCGACCCACCCAAGCCCTTCGTCGCTTCGGCGGGATGCTCGTCCTAGCGGGGCTTGCCGCCGTCGTCCTTTCGTCCTGCATGAACGTCAACTACACCCTCGTTGCGAACCCCGATGCGACCGTCAGCGGAACCCTGCAGTTGCAGGTCGCCAAGGAGGCGGCTTCCATGCTTGGCATCGCGACTGCCGAGGATCTTGAGAGCCAGTTGAAGTCAGGTGAGCTTACGCAGGGGGGCAATCCCAAGATCCTCGACAGCTGCGTGCCGGGATCGGACGACACCTACATCATCTTGAACTGCAGCGTCACGAACGTACCGCTCACCGATATTGATGACGGCTGGAGTCTGGTCCGCGAGGGCGACACCCTCGTTATGGATGTGAAGACCGACAGTGGGGCAACGGGGGAGGAATCGTCAGTCGATCTGGGTGCGGTCTCGATCACGGTGACCTTCCCCGGGGACATCATCAGCGTGGAGGGCAACGGGGTCACAAAGACTGCACCCGACACGATCGTCGCGAAGGGGTCTCTCGAACAGACACTCGACTTCACCGTTACGGCATCAGCCGCCGGCGCGGGCAGCATGAATCCAATCTGGATCCTCCTGGCCGCATTCATCGTCGTGATTGCCGGCCTCGCGCTGCTGCTGTTCTTGCGGCGCCGGCGTGAACAGCCAGCACCGTCTCAGGTCGGCACGGCTGAGCCGGTCGCCGAGGTAGAAAAGATCGACTAGCCTCACCGCATGACAATCGCCATCGGGGACCGCATTCCATCGGTAGATATCCGCCTCATGGTCGATGGAGTTCCGGCCATTGAGTCTGCGGCAGAGGTGCTTGGCCGCGGGCAGGTGGTGTTGTTCGCGGTGCCCGGTGCCTTTACGCCCGGCTGCTCGACACGCCATTTGCCCGGATACGTCGAGCGCGCGGCGGAGATCTCGGCAAGGGGTGTTGACACCATTGCCTGCATCTCGGTGAACGACGTGTTCGTTATGGATGCATGGGGCACGGCTCACGGCGTTGCTGAGACCTTCACGATGCTCGCCGATCCAGATGCGGCGTTCACGAGGGCCATCGGGATGGAGATCGACGCGTCAGCCTTCGGACTGGGGGTGCGCTCGAAGCGCTACGCCATGGTCATCAGCGACGGCGTTGTCATGACCCTCCTTGAGGAGGAGAACGGGTTGTCGATAATGAACAGCACTGCTGAGTGCGTGCTCGAGCGGCTCTAACTCAGATCAGATCCGGGTAGTGCAGCCGGACCACCTCCGGGTAGCTGCGTACGTAGTAGTTCCACATCTGCTCGCCGAATACCGGCGCTGGCGCACTCATCGTTCCTGATTCACCGGCGAGCAGCTCATCGCGCTTTGCCATAAAGGCAGCATCGCGGTGGCGGGCACTCACTTGGACTGCCTGAGCAAATCTTGGTTCGAGAGCAATCGGATGCAAGTTTGTGCGCAGGTCTGGGCCGTGGAAATACGCCGACGAGTAGCGCTGGGATGAGGTGATGACCCGGTGGGTGGTCGCGACCAGAGAGGTGCCGGTCATGGACTGCAGCATTTCGCCGAGGTTGATGACGAAGGCGCCAGGCGTGGGTGGAACATCGATCCAG
>CAMCSO010000241.1 GCA_945877545.1 Bifidobacterium breve
TCCCATTTCCTGTGGATACGCGAGCCCAGGATGTCGCGGCAGGATACGCACCGTGTAACCGAAGGGCCCATTCTGCTCAAGGGGGAGCGCGAGCCGGTACTGCCACCCGCCCGGCTCAAAGGACTCCCCCGGCTCCATCGCCGCGTGTTGCGGTGCAATGAATCGGTCGTCAGCGTCAACGCGTCCATACACAGCTTGGACGAGCACGTCATCAGGAGAAAGCTCCGCAAGTGAGACGAAGGCGCGCACGGTGATCCGCGTGCCGAGGCTCACCGAGTCGCCGACACCATCTGCCTCAACGTGATCAACCCTCAGCAGCGGCCATTGGAACCGCACGCGCTGCTTCCAGGCGCACATCTCCTTGGCGAGTGCGAACCCTGCTGCCCTGCCGTGTCGTGATGATGACCCGGCCGGCAGGTAGAGCCGGAGAACGTATTCATGCACCATTCGCGTCGAGAGCACCTTCGGGCCGAGCGTCCGCAGGGTATGACGGACCATGGCGATCCATCGACGCGGCAGGCGTGAATGATCGAGATCGTAGAAGGTCGCCGCGACCGAGTTCTCAATGAGTTCGTATAGGGCCTCTGCCTCGATGTCATCGCGACGATCGGCGTCCTCCACTCCATCGGCGGTTGGAATCGCCCAGCCGTTCTCGCCGTCGAACCACTCGTCCCACCACCCGTCGAGGATGGAGAGATTGAGCGCACCATTGAGCGCTGCCTTCATTCCCGACGTGCCGCTCGCCTCGAGGGGCCGGATCGGGTTGTTCAGCCAGACATCGCAGCCGGGGTAGAGCAGCGTCGCCATCGTCATGTCGTAGTTGGGAAGGAAGACGATGCGATGCCGGACGTCAGCCCCGTCGGCAAACTCGACGAGCTCCTGGATGAGTCGCTTGCCGCCATCGTCAGCCGGATGCGACTTCCCCGCAACGACGAGTTGGATAGGCCGCACCGGATCAAGGAGCAGCGCGCGCAGACGCTCCTTGTCTCGGAGCATGAGCGTCAGACGCTTATAAGAGGGCACCCGACGGGCGAAGCCGATAGTGAGGATGTCAGGGTCCAGGACGGAGTTGATCCACCCGAGTTCCGGCTCGCTCGCACCTCGGGCGAGCCAAGACTCGCGCAGGCGCTGGCGGGTCATCGTGATGAGTTGCTCGCGCAGTTGACGTTTCACGGACCAGAGTCGCTCATCCGGCGTGTTCGCAATCGCTTCCCAACCTCGCGCTCCATTGATGAGCTCAACGCCGACCTCGTCGTTCGCGAGATCGCGGATCTCCCGAGAAACCCAAGTCGGCGCGTGCACTCCATTCGTGATCGAGGTGATCGGGACGTCCTGCGGATCGAACCCGGGCCAAAGACCGGCGAACATCCCGCGGGAAACCTCGCCGTGGAGCAGGCTCACGCCGTTCGCACGCTGCGCGAGGCGGAGGCCCTGCAGCGCCATATTGAAGACATTCGGGTCACCCCCTGCGAAGGACTCAGCGCCGAGTTCAAGAATTCGCTGGACCGGGACACCCGCCTCGGCGTTCTCGCCGCCGAAGTACTGCTCGATCAGCTCACGGGGGAAACGGTCGATACCGGCGGGAACGGGCGTATGCGTCGTGAACACCGTTCCGGCTCGACACACCTCAAGGGCCTGGTCGAAGTCGACAGGCGCCTGCCCCTGGACGAGCTCCCGGATCCGCTCAATGCCCAAGAACCCAGCGTGGCCCTCGTTCATGTGGAAGACCTCTGGTGCCGCTGCGCCCGTGATACGGCAGAAGGCTCGAATGGCCCGAACGCCGCCGATGCCGAGCAGCATCTCCTGCTGAAGGCGGTGCTCGCCACCGCCGCCGTACAGACGGTCGGTGACCTCGCGCTCCGCCTGGGCGTTTTCCTCGACGTCGGAATCAAGGAGAAGTAGCGGAACCCGGCCGACCTGTGCGACCCAGATCCGAGCAGTGATCCGACGTCCGCCGGGGATACCAAGGGAGATCTTGGCCGGAGCGCCGTCGGCCTCGCGGAGCAGCGAGACCGGGCTGCCATCGGGATCGCAGACCGGGTAGTGCTCGAGCTGCCAGCCCTCGCGGGAAAGGGACTGCCGAAAGTAGCCTGACCGGTAGAACAGTCCAATGCCGATGATTTGGACACCGAGGTCGCTCGCGGTCTTGAGGTGGTCGCCGGCCAAAATGCCAAGGCCACCGGAGTACTGGGGCAGTGCGCCCGTGATGCCGAACTCCGGTGAGAAATACGCGATGCCAGCGGGTGCCTCTGGCCCTAGGGTCTGGTACCAACGATCGGAGGACAGATAGGCGTGGAGGTCGTCACGGCAACTGTTGACCCATCCGACGAACCCCTCATCGCCCGCGAGTTCGGCGAGCCGCTCGGCACTGACCTCTCCGAGGATGCGAAACGGATCCTCGCCGGATGCGACCCACAGGCCGGCATCGATCGCCGCGAAAAGGTCGCGAGTCTGTGGATGCCAGGACCAGCGCAGATTCGTCGCGAGCTCCTCAAGCGGAGTCAGCGGCGCGGGAAGGCAGGTACGGACGGTGAACCGTCGGATCGCTCTCACGCGCAAACCCTACCCCGTGTGAGAACGCTTGCATGGTCTGCAACATGATGCTCAATGGCCCAGGTGACCTGCTCTCATCCACCCCTGCGCCGTACTCTTACCCCACCATGACTGACGTAATGCCCATCATGCTCACCGGCCGGTTCCCCATCACCGATGTCGAGCCGTCGGTCCTTGGTGGACGCCGCCCGGCAGCCGCCGCCGTCGGTGAGGCGATTCCCATCCGATCCACCTGCTTTCGTGAGGGTCACGATGCCCTCGGCGTCCAAGTGGTGCTGCGCCGACCCGACGGAGCAGCGCACGTCCGCCTGCGAATGGTGCCTACCGGCGACGGACTCGACGGCTGGACTGCGACCGTCCGGCCCGACGCCTTGGGCGACTGGACCTTCGACATCGAGGCCTGGTCGGACCCGTGGGGAACCTGGCAGCATCGCGCGGGCATCAAGATCCCTGCCGGTATCGATGTCGAACTTGAGTTCGAGGAGGGAGCCCGCCTCCTCGAACGTGCCGCAGCAGCGGCAGGCATGCCAACGCCGCCGGCATCGCGCGAACTGCTCCTCGCCGCAGGGCGAACCCTTCGCACGCGCACCCTGCCAGTGCCGGTGCGACTCTCCGCGAGCACCGATCCGCGTATCGCCTCGATACTCGAGATGTATCCGATCCGCGAGGACGTCACCGTAAGCGGACCATGGCCCCTGCGCGTTGAGCGCCGCCGTGCCCTCGTCGGATCCTGGTATGAGTTCTTCCCCCGAAGTGAGGGATCGACCCTGAATCCGCCACGCTCCGGCACCTTCGCCAGCGCGACTCCTCGGCTCGCAGCCATCGCCGCGATGGGGTTCGACGTCGTCTACGTCCCACCGGTCCACCCAATCGGGACCATCAACCGAAAGGGACCGAACGGGACGCTGTCGCCGCGGCCCGGCGATCCGGGGTCACCTTGGGCGATCGGCTCTAAGGACGGTGGCCACGATGCCGTCCATCCCGACCTCGGGACCATCGCCGACTTTGATCGATTCGTCGCCGCCATAACCGGCCACGGCATGGAAATCGCCCTCGATCTCGCCCTCCAAGCCGCTCCCGATCACCCATGGGTGATCGAGCACCCTGAGTGGTTCACCACCCGGGCCGACGGCACGATCGCCTACGCCGAGAATCCTCCCAAGAAGTACCAGGACATCTACCCCTTGAATTTCGACAACGACCCAGAGGGCCTGTACGCCGAGGTCGAGCGGGTCGTACGGTTCTGGATGTCGCACGGAGTCCGGATATTCCGGGTCGACAATCCGCACACGAAGCCGGTGTGGGTGTGGGACCGGCTCTTCTCGTCAATCAAGGCCACCGACCCCGATGTGCTGTTCCTCGCCGAGGCATTCACCCGGCCACCGATGATGCGGGCGCTCGCCGAGGTCGGCTTCCAGCAGAGCTACACCTATTTCACCTGGCGCAACACCAAAGACGATCTCGAGGCTTACTGCCGCGAACTCGCCGGACCTGCGGCGGCGTCAATGCGACCCAACCTGTTCACGAACACACCCGACATCCTCCCGGAGTACCTCCAATACGGGGGCCCGGCTGCCTTCGCCATCCGCGCCGTCCTCGCGGCAACCCTCTCGCCGACCTACGGGATCTACAGCGGCTTCGAGCTCTATGAGCATGTATCGCTGCGACCCGGGAG
>CAMCSO010000242.1 GCA_945877545.1 Bifidobacterium breve
CCGTCCGCATCCGGATACGCGTGCACCGCGTAGCCATCAAGGGGCCAGCCTCGCTTGCCGAGCTCCTTGAGATAGGCCGGGAAGAACCGGTAGATCGACCCCTCCACTCGGGTGGTCGCACTGGCGGAGATGACCCGCGAGTGCGCCCCGCGTGACGCGACTGCATCGTGGACGATCTTCGTCATCTCAGCCATCTGGGCAGCAGTACCGGCCCAGAAGGTCGGGAGATTCGCTTCGTTCCAAATCTCGTAGGCGCTGATTCGATCGCCGTAGCGCCGCACCACCTGATCGACATAGCGGGCATAGGCGCCCATGCCGTCCGCAGTGAACGGGCCGGTCGCTCCCTTCCCCCAGCCTTCGTCGGCCGATTCGGGGTTTGCTGACGCCCAGGCAGGCATTGGTCCGAGCACTAGAAGAACCTTCTTGCCGGTCGACTCGGCGCTGCGCACGGCATGGTCAAGCACCGTCCAGGTGAAGCGCCCTGGAGTCGGTTCAATGTCGCGCCAGCCGACCCCGGAATCCCAAAGCCGGAGGGTCGAGTACGGGACAGTCGGGACGCTGCCGGTCGCGGGCGGGGCAAGGATGCCGAAGAGCGATGCGTCGATGACGCGACCCGTGGCGTCTGAGCCGTCGGTGCTCGGCAGGGCTGGCACGTCGGTGGTCGTGACGGCGAAGGTCGCCGCGGGTGCGGAGGCGGTGAAATGGTCGATCGCGTTCGCAACGCTGGCCTTCTCATCCCGAGTCAAGGCCAGACGATGCCGACTTGACGCGAGGACGATAGCCGCGCCCGCTGGCGCCTTCAGTGCGGCGGGCACAGCGGTGAGCAGGCATGTTGATGACGTCGATCGCGAGCATTCGTCACTGATTCGCGAAGCGACGGCCGCAGTCACCGGCGTCTGGGCCGCAGCCCAGGGCACTGTTGACAGGGAAGAGTCGGCAGGAGCACCAGAGGTGACGACGGCCTTGGTGTCAGCGCCGAAATCAGCGGCGAACGCTGCCCGCTGCGCCGCTGACCACCCGTAGCCCCCCGATGCCCATGCGGCAGGGAGGGCGACCACTGGGACGAAGCGAATGTCGCGGGCACTCGTCACGGTCGCCGTGCCGAAGTTCACCCGCCAGGAGCCACCGCTCAGTGAGCAGCTGCCCGCCCCGATCTGGGGGCGAACTGTGGCGAGGGCAATGAGCGCCTGAGCCTGAGCGGTGCACCCGCGCGAGTCCTTCGCCGGGTTGCGAACTGAGGGGTAGGCGGCCGAGGTGAAGCCCGCAGTCATCTTCGGCAGGACCGGGATGGCGTCGAGCAACTTCTGGGCTGGGCCTTCGATGAGCCCGGCGGGTGCGGCCGCTGCCGGGCTGGCGAATGGCAGTGCGGCTCCGAGAAGCGGAGTGATCAGGGTGAGCGCGACCACGCCCACCCTGATCGTCCGGCAATCGGGCATGACTCAGCCCGCCAAGAGAGTGAAGGAGCGACGTCCGCCGCCGCCACGTCCGCCGCCATCGCCGCCGCCCTGAGGGCGCCCTGCCTCGGGTGCGGGTGCTGCGCCTGCCCCGGACTCAGCCGGTGCTGCGCCCTGGCCACCACCATCCCGCGGCGGACGTCCATCCCCCCGGTTGCCATCCCCCCGGTTGCCGTCGACGCGATTCCCGTTGTTGCCAGCGTCGTCTGGAGGCGTGGTAGTCCCGGATGCTCTCGGGCTTGGCGTTGCAGAAGGTACGACCGGGGCCGCTGGGGCCGCCGCAGCAGGGGCCGCTGGCGCAACTGGTGCCGCTGGTGCCGCAGGCGCTGCAGTTGGGGTGGGTGTCGGTGTCGGTGTCGGTGTCGGTGTCGGGGTCGGGGTCGGAATCGGCTTGGGCGGCTCCGCGGGAGCGAGGACAGTGTCGTTGCCATCGAGATCGATTGCCGTGTTGCTGGCTGCGGCCTTCACTGTCCAGTCGAAAACGATCCCGCTCTTCACATCGACGTAGCCGACGACCACTGAGCCATCGGTGCGCTTGACGGTGATGGCCCACGAGGTGAAGCCACTTCTCGTCTTCTTCTGGATGGACATCACCTTGCCGGGCACAGCGGAGAGCACTTTGGCTCGGGCCTGCTTTGCGGGGGTGACGGTACGGACCGCCTCGGCCGATGACAGCACGAGCACCGAGGTGGCGGCAAGGGCGGCGATCGTCGTGGCGGCGATGGTCCTGCGTACGTTGCGCTTCATGGCGTTCCTTCGGTAAGCGAGGCGGCGAATCTCGACCGTCCTGCAAGCACTTCGCACACTAGGGCCGCCAAACGCCCATAGGGTTTCCGCTTGGTCTGCGTTGTGTAAGGCTTTGATTCGGGCTGACGTTCAGGGGGCAGGAGGCGGACCATCGAGTAGCCGGCGCAGGTGCCCGGCATCGTCTGCCACGGCGATTGCGCCAGCTGACTCGAGCTCATCGCGGCTGCCGTAGCCCCACAGCACGCCGATCCCGGGGATGCCGAATTGCGCCGCTCCGAGGATGTCGTGCTCGCGGTCGCCGACCATCCAGGTGTGCTCCGAGGACACCTCGATCCCCTTGGAGCCGAGGGCCTCGAGGGTGTGTGCGATGACCTCCGCCTTCGAGTTGCGCTCGCGATTGAGGCTCGCGCCCCCGATGAACGTGAAGTGATGTTCGAGGTCGAAGTGCCTGAGGATTCGGGTGGCCGAGACGGTTGGCTTCGAGGTGCTTGTCGCCATCGTGATGCCGGCGTCGCAGAGTTGGTCGAGCAGATCCGGGATGCCCGGATACACCTCGTTCTCGAAGAGGCCGATGTCGTGATACCTCACCCGGTAGTGGGCGATCGCGGTGTCGATCCCCACATCATCCATCCCGAAAAATCCCCCGAAGGTGTCCTTCAGCGGTGGGCCGAGGAAGGTCGCGATCCTTGCATCATCGGGATGCTCGATGCCCATCTCGTCGAGTGCGTATCGAAGGCAGTTGACGATGCCGGGCGCCGAGTCGGTGAGGGTGCCATCGAGGTCGAACAGGACGATGCGAGGCACTCGGTTATTCTTCCACGTTCGCGCGGCCAGCCAACCGACTGCGAGGGTGCGGCTGTGGCAGGCTTCGGTCGTGAGCAGCGAGGCCGTCGCGGGCCGCTTCCCCGAGGTCGTCGCTCATCGTGGTTCCAATGAGGACGAGCCCGAGCACAGCCTCGCCTCGTACCTGCAGGCGGTCGAAGATGGGGCCGACGCCGTCGAGTGCGATGTGAGGCTCACTGCGGATGGCACCCTTGTATGCGTTCACGACCGCCGGATCGACCGAACGTCCTCGGGGCAGGGGAGCGTGTCGGCGCTGACGCTCGGGGAGCTCATGCGCCACGACTTCAGCCGCCCAGGCCTCAGCTGGCGCGACTATGAGTCGCCGGCGCTCGACGAAACGCGCACCGACGTTCTCACCCTGCGAACGATGATCGCGACCCTTCTCGACGCGTCCCCGACCATCCGTTTCGCGATCGAGACGAAGCACCCGACCCGTTTCGGCGGCTATGTCGAGGCCGAACTCGTCGACACCCTCGCGTACTTCGGCCTCGCGCGGCATCGGGGCACAGGTCGTCAGCCGGATGAATCACGGGTGCGCCTCATGTCCTTCAGTGCCAGGGCCTTGCGCCGCATCCACCGATCCGCGCCCGGCCTGCCAACTGTGCTGCTCATGGATTCGGTGCCGCGCCGTCATCGCGACGGTTCACTCCCCGAGAACATCGGTATCGCCGGCGTTTCGCTCGCGTGGGTTCGGGCGAATCCCGAATACGTCGCCCTGACTCAGGGACAGGGCAACGCCGCACATGTTTGGACCGTTGATTCCCCTGCGGACGTGACGTTTCTCGCGGCGCTTGGAGTAGATGCCATTATCAGCAATCGGCCGCTCATGGTGCGCTCGGTCCTGCAGAAGGTGGACGCTTCCGGCTGATTCGGGCAAGATCCCTAGCTTCAGGCGGACGCAAGCAACTTGGCCATCCGAGTGATCGAGGCCTGGAAGCCCAATCGGGCGGCCGCCGCTAGGGGCTTGGCGAGAAACTGCGGCAGGCGCGGGACCACGAGGTCCTCGACCCACTCGAGCCGTGAGGTGCCCTCGCCCGTCGCGGTCACCGAGAGGTGAACGACGCCGGTGAGCACCGGACCGATCTTCGCGACGCGAACCGTCATCGCCTCGGCGTCGAGTGCATCGACGCGCATGCGATCGGGCAGGGCGAATGGACCGA
>CAMCSO010000243.1 GCA_945877545.1 Bifidobacterium breve
GTGCCCGGCCTCAGCGGGCACACGATGCCGGCTCAAGAGGTGCGTGCGGCGACCCTAGAAGCGATCCAGCGAATGATCGATGCGGGCGTTGATGAAGTGATCGTGCTTGCTGAAGCAGATCGGGATGGCCTGTTCGACAGCACAGCTCCCTGGGGCCTGCATCGAATCGGAGGCATGCACACTCTCAGCGAACCCGGCGCGGGAGTCACCTTCGATCAGCTCCTGACCGTATCGCTCGCAATTGGCGCATCGGTGCTTCGCGATGCGGGCTGGACGGGGACCACGTCCTTTTACGCCCTCGAGCGCACCATGTCGGCCGATGCCGCTGCAGAGGTCGGGCGCGGCCTCGGGGCGACACCCCGGTCAGTGGGCCTCCTTCTCCTCGGCAACGGCAGCGCGTGTTGCACTGAGAAGGCACCAGGCTCCTTCCACCCGCAGGCCGAAAGATTCAACGCAACCCTTCTTACAATGATCCGCCAAGGAGACCGCGCGGCCATGATCGAGCTCTCCGCGCACGACACGGCAGATCAACTCAGCGATGTCCGAGTCCCCTTGCAGGTGTTCGCCGGAGCCACCTCGGGACATCGGTTCCTCGGCTCGATCACGTTCGCTGATGACTTCGCCGGCGTGTACTACATCTGCGCCACACTCCTCCTTGATGCCGATGACGTCCGCCCGCACGGGGCGACCGCCAGGTGACCCGCGACCAACGAAGGATCACGTTCGCCGTCTGCGTCATCGCAGGCCTGTCCCTTCTCGTTGTCGCAGGTTTGACGTTCCTCGTGACCCCCATGTCCGAGGATCTTGGATTGAGCAACAGTGAAGTCGAGAACATCCTCGACATTCCCAGTGTGTCTGCACTGCTCGTGATCTTCATTGCCGGTCAGGCTGGCGACAGGCTCGGGCACCGCAGAACCCTGATCATCTCGGGCGCCGGATTCACCCTCGGCTCACTCATATTGGCCATGTCCTCCGGACCCGTAGCCATCGAAGTCGGGCTCGCAATGTGCGGCAGCACGGCGGTCGCACTTCAGATCCTCGCTATTGGGCTGCTCCAGCAGACCGTGCCCGAGGGCAAGGCCCGGGTCTCGGCCTTCACCAGTTACGGGATGGTTTTCCCGCTGGGGTTCCTCGTCATCCCGGTCGCAACAGGTGGCATGCTTGAGATTGCGAACTGGCGATTGATCCCGATCATCTGGGCGATCGCGGGCGTCCTCGTCGGCGCGGTCGCCTTCTTGCTCGTCCGCAGGGGTGAACCGAACCGACCTATGGGCGAATGGCTCACGCCGCTGCTCGCTGGCATCACTTTGACCGCAGCCGCAAACTCACTGGCAGAGGCGAGCCACAAAAGGCCTGAGTCCACGATCATCGTCGTGGGGATCCTCGTGAGCATCACGGCAGCGGTGGGCTGTGCGCTCACTATGAGGCATTCAACTCGGTCATCATTCACACTTGATCCCCTGAAGAGCGGCCTCCTACGCAACCTTCTCGTCGGGGTCGGGATCGTGTCACTCGTCGGGATGCTCACCTACGTGACGATCGCCCTCGAATACCTCTATGACCTCACTCCGCTCCGGGCAGCCATCCTGCTCGTCCCGGCCCAGTTCGGCGCGGTGGTGGGAGCCAAGTTCCTCGCTGCCTGGGCCATGCACCGATGGGGGGTCTCGCTCGCGGCGCGACGCCTCGTGATTGCGATTGCCATAACGATGCTCCCACTCCTCGCAATGCAGTCAAGCACCCCGGCGTGGTACCTCATTTCCAGCGCCGCGATCTTCAGTTGCATGGGCATGGCGGCCCTCACAGTGCTCAACGCGGAGGTCATGGGCCACGCACCACACGGGAGCACCGGAGCCGTCTCGTCCTTTCGCGCTGCCGCCAGTTCGATCGGCGGGGCCTTGGGGGTCGCGGTCCTCGGGACTGCCATCATCTCCGCGGTGAGCGTCGATGACGGGGTCGGCTCAGTGAGCCCCGCGCAGTTGGACCAACTCGCAGCGGGCCTGAGACTCGATGCCGTCCTCGTGTGTGTGATCGCAACAATCGGCTGGGTAGTCCTCACCCGCGCAAAGCGACGCTACAAGGAGGTTGCCCCGACGTGATCCCAGCGACCGTCAGAAGTCCTCGAAGTACTCGTCAATCTCCCACTGGGTGATCTCGCGGGTACCCGAATCCTCGACCGCCTCCTCATACCGGCGCACCTCATCGCGCTTGAGCGTCTCGAAGGCCTGCACAAACGGCTCGCCGAGGATGCCCACGAGGAAGGTGTCGGCACGCATGGCATCGAGCGCATCGGGGAACGTCATCGGCAGTACCGGTTGGCTCTCATCGGTATACGACCACCCCTCGGAGTGCGGGGGGCATTCGAGTTGGCGGGAGAGTCCATCGAGCGCCGCAGCAAGGATCGCAGCGATCATCACGTAGGGGTTGGCCGCACCGTCACCGATGCGTACCTCGATACGGGTGCCCGCTCCGCGCTCCGGCGGAATCCGGACAAAGGTCGTGCGATTGTCATAGCCCCAGTTCGACCGATATGGCGCCATCGTGTCGGGGCCGAGGCGCTTATAGGCGTTGATGGTCGGATTGCAGAACGCGACCAGCGCCGGTGCGTGCTCGAGCACGCCGGCCATCATTCGCTTGGCGATGATCGACAGGTCTCCGTTCGGCTCGCCCATCATGTTCGTGCCATTGACATCGGTCACCGAGAGGTGGAGGTGGAATCCGCTGCCACCCTCGTCACCAAAGGGCTTGCCAATGAAGGTGCTCATGATTCCTTGACGGTTCGTCACATCCTTGACGGCCGTCTTGAACAGGAAGGTTCGATCAGCCGCGTCGAGGGCGTCACCATGCCAGAGGTTGATCTCGTACTGAGAGGGGCAGAACTCATGGTTGCCGGCAAAGGCGCCGATGTTCAGCCGGTCAACCATTCGGAGCAGGTGAAGGAAGATGCCGTCAGGATCAACAAGCGAGCCAGTCTGGTAGACCCGGCCCGTCTTGTTCAGGACTCGCTCCCACGTGCCATTCGGCTTATGTGCGAGGTAGAACTCAAGCTCCGGTCCCACGACGGGCAGTAGCCCGAGCGCCTTGTACTCCTCGATGACCCGACGCAGCAGCGATCGCGGCGAAATTGCATTCGGCGTGCCATCAGGCTCATCGATGTCAGCAATCGCGTAGGCGACGCCCGGCTCCCATGGCAATGGCCGAATGGTCGACGAGTCCATGCGCGACACCATGTCGGAGAGCCCGTCCTGCAGGCTGCCATGGCCATCGAGCACATCACCTCGGGTCGTGGTGGTCCAGGTCGCCTGGCAGAAGGCGGGCCCGTGTCCAGCAGCGCGCTCGAGTTGAGAGACCGTGATGTCCTTGGACCGGGTGAGGCCCAACACATCCGGCCAGACGAGTCGGAGAATGTCGATGTTCTGATTTTCCAGATCGCGACGTACGTCTGCGAGTTCCTGCTGCATGGTGTGCCCCTCGGTTCAATGCCGCCGTGATTATCCTGTCGAAGATCGTTCGGCCCCCAACGATCTCGGAATAGTATGTCAATCCTGCTCGCTCGGGGCGGGATTTCGGAGAGGATTCATCGCATGCGGGTCCTATTTATGCAGCACGACGCCTTCAGCCCCCCGCGACTCGTCTCCGAACGCTTTGAGGAACTCGGCTTCGAGGTGGTCGAGGGCCTGATCGTCGAAGCGGCCCACTACAACACCCCCGGTGTCGTCACCTACGATTTCCCGGACCCGTCCGAGTTCGATGTCATCGTCCCGATGGGGTCACCTTGGGGAGCATGGGACGACGCGACGATCGGCTCGTGGCTGCTGCCCGAAGTCGACTGGCTCCACGCGGCCGATACTGCGGGGGTACCCGTCCTCGGCATCTGCTTTGGTGGCCAACTACTCGCCCGAGCCCACGGCGGCAGCGTCGGCCCGGCACCGGACTGCGAGATCGGCTGGACAAGCGTGTGGAGCGAAAACGAGTCGCTCATCCCCCCCGGCCCCTGGTTCTCATTCCACTACGACCGATGGGAACTGCCCCCTGGTGCAACGGAGATCGCACGCACGTCGCGGGCTTCGCAGGCCTTCACCCTGCGCAAGAACCTAGCCCTCCAGTTCCACCCGGAACTCACCGGCGACATGCTCGAAGGCTGGCTCAACTCACCCGGCGA
>CAMCSO010000244.1 GCA_945877545.1 Bifidobacterium breve
TCAGACCGACTTCGCCCGAGTACCTTGCGCGGGGCGAGGGCAATGTTGTCAAGGACGGTCATGTGTGGGAAGAGGTTGTACGACTGGAACACGATGCCGATACGCCGGCGAACGATGTCTAGGTTGGTGTCAACGTTCGTGACGTCGACCTCTCCGTCGAGGATGATGTCCCCCGCATCGACGGTCTCGAGCCCGTTGATGCAACGCAGCAGGGTGGACTTGCCAGACCCCGAGGCCCCGATCAGCACGACCGCCTGATGGGCCCCGACGTCAAGGTCGATGCCGCGCAGAACCGGGTGGTCGACAAATGACTTCCAGACCCCACGGATGTCAAGGATCGTCGAGGTCATGACCTCCCTCCCGCGCGACGGCGGCTGCGGGATCGCGACTGGATCCAGTCGGCGAACCTCGTCATCGGGATCGTGAGCGAAATGAAGATGAGCGCTGCGCCCACATACGGGGTGTAGTTGAAGGAGGACGACGCGTCGATCTGTGCGCGACGCAGCACCTCAATCGGCCCGAGGACGGCGACGAGTGCGGTGTCCTTCTGCAGCGAGATGAAGTCATTGAGCAGTGGAGGCACCACATTGCGTACTGCCTGCGGAAGCACCACGTGCCGATTCGTTTGGAACATCGACAAGCCCAGGGATCGCGCCGCCATACGCTGGCTCGGATGAACCGAGTCGATGCCGGCCCGAAAGACTTCAGCGACATAGGCGCCGTAGGAGAGCACAAGTGCGGCAGTCCCCCAGAACACGGCATCCGTCGGCACCCCCTGTAGCTGTAGCGCCGGGACGCCGAATCCGAGGAGGAAGATCACGAGAATCGTGGGTACGCCTCGGAAGATGTCGACGTACAGGGTCGACACCACGCGAATCGGCAGGAAAATCGGCGACCTAAGGGTCCTCGCCAGCGCAACGATCATGCCGATGACCAGAATCAGCGGCTCGGCAATGAGGAAAATCCGGACGTTGAGCCAGAAGGCCTCAAGAAGGCCAGGAAAGGTGGAGATGAACTCCTGGCCGTTGAAGAAGGTCTCTTGGACGGCAGGCCAGCCCGGGGAGTTCGTCGCGATGAGGCTGAGGATGAGGACGAAGCCAAGCAGGCTCGCCATCCCCACGAGGGCATCGCGCCGGGCGCGGCCGCGCACCCGCGCCCGGCGTGCAGGGTCCACGTAGACCACTGCCGCACCGGGCGCAGGTGCAGGGCCGCTCACGATCGTGCAGTGACTCGGGGTTTCGACTACTTCTCGGTGAAGTACGGGGCAGAGGTGCCGGCCAGCCACTCGTCCTGGATGGCTTTAAGCTCGCCGGACGCCTTGAGCTCCGCGAGAACCTTGTTCACGCAACCGACCAGCGGGTTGCCCTTCTGGAAGAGCAGTCCGAACTCCTCGCCGCCCTCCTGTGCCTCGAACTGACCGACGATGAGGCTGTCCTCAATCTCGGCTGCGGTGACGTAGTAGGCGGTCGGCAGGTCGACGACGAGACCATCGATCTGACCGTTCTGCATCGCACTCTTCGCATCGTTCGTGTCATTGAAGACCTGAACATCCTCAGTGGGCTGAACAACCTCGGTTATGAAGTCCAGGCTCGTGGTGCCGACCTGCGCACCGAGCTTCGCTCCCTTGAGCGCCTCGACGGTTGTTGCCTTGGCGATCGGCGAGCCCTTGAGTGCGACGACCGCCTGGTTGACCGTGTAGTAGCCGTCTGAGAAGTCGACAACCTTCTCGCGCTTCGGAGTGATCGAGATCTGGTTGATGTCAAAGTCAAATGTCTTCTTGCCCGGTGCGTACGAATTGTTGAACGGCACGACCTGCCACACCACATCGGTCACATCTAGGCCGAGTCCCGCGGCCACCGCATACGTGACAGCGGATTCGAAGCCCTTTCCATTGCTGGGGTCATCATCGTCAAAGTAGGGCGGGTAGGCCGGGGTGTCGGTGCCGACGGTGAGCTTGCCTGCATCGACGGTGGTGAGGTTCTCAGGTGCACACTCATCGACAGGTGCTGCCTCGCTTCCCGCCGCGGACGCGGAAGCGGCGGCTGGCGCTGAGGAGGCGGCGGTTGAAGTGGACTCCTGCGCACAGGATGCGAGGAGGAGGGCTGCGGACGCGGCTGCGATGCCGACCGCCGCCCGACGGCGCATAGTCGTTGGGGTCATCTCACGCTCTCTTCTTCAGGTCACGGCGAACTGCCGGATCCGATCGATATCCTCTCCTACCGCGTAACGGGCTTCATCCGTGGGGCAAGAAGCACCGCGATGGAGACAACGACAGCTCCCGCGACCCACATCGTCGAGTAGGTGGCCGCGGTTACCCCCGCCCCCTGGACCGCGTGGGCGTAGACCGTCCCGATCAGGGCGGTGCCGATAACGACGAGCACTGAGTCGACGATCTGGAGGGCGGAGGAGTTCATCCCCTGATCTGCTTCGGGAGAGAGCCTCATCGTCTGAACCGATATCGACGGAATCGACAGTCCCATGCCCATGGCACCGAGGGCCCAAAATCCCGCCGCGGCCCACGCGGGGATAGCTGGGATGAGGACCAGAGGCAGGCAGAGGATCGAGACGGCCACCACGAGGGCCCCAACTCGCACAGGCACCGAGCGATCTGTGGAGCCGCTGAGCCGGCTCTGCGCAAAGGAGCCAATCGCCCAACTCGCAGCACCCACGGCGAGGGTAAGCCCAGCGTATGTGAGGCTCACCCCTTTCAACTCAACCAGAGCAAGTGGCAAGAACACCTCGGCCGAGAAGTATCCAGCGGCGATGATCCCACGCATCATCACCGTCGTCGGAAGGCCTCGGGCGAATGTCAGAGATCCGGAAGGGAGCAGGACCCGACCGGCCCCGAGGATCAGAATAAATCCAATCGCGGCCTCAAGCCCGCCAAGGAAGGACACCCGAACGAGGCCGTCCTGCATCGCCAGCAGGCCCACGGTTCCGACGATGCCCGCGGTCACCCGTTGCCTCGCTCGAGGGTTCGGGCTGCCCCCCTGATACGCCGCGAGGCGCGGCAGGAGCAGCAGCAGCGGGGGGATCACGAAGATCGGGACGATCCAAAAGACGAGTCGCCAACTGACAGAGTCGGCGAGCCACCCTGCGATGAGGGGTCCGACGAGCGAGGGCAGAACCCATGCGGCCGCAAGGGCAGAGAATGCTTTGGGCCGCAACGACTCAGGATAGGCACGAGCAATGAGGACGTAGAGCCCCACGATGACGGCGCCGCTGCCAATACCCTGACCGGCTCGACCAGTGATGAGGATGAGCATCGACGGCGCTGCCCCGGCAACCACGGATCCGACTGCGAAGGCAGCGATGCCTGCGATGATCGGGCCCCGAGGCCCCGTGGCGTCGCAGCGAAGGCCCGCAATCACCATGGCGAGCAGCGACGCGACGATGTAAGCATTGAAGGCCCAGGTGTAACCGCTGAGGGCGTCGAGTTCCCGTGCGACGACGGGCATGGCGGTCGCCGCGGCTATCGACTCGAATGCAGCGAGGGTCATGAGCGAGAGGATGCCGACCGTCAGGGGGCGCCATGGGCCAAAGAGCAGTCTGGGTTGCTCGATCGAGGTCAGACCGGGTTCGGCTGCTCGGGTCAGGAGTCTTTCCCCGAGTCGCCGCCCCGGGGCAGGCCCTTGTGGATATTGTCGCAGTCGGGGCAGATCGGGAACTTGGATGGATCCCGGTTGGGAATCCACACCTTGCCGCACAGGGCCTTCACTGGGCTACCGGTGACGGCGCTCTCGACGATTTTGTTCTTTTCGACGTAATGGGCGAAGCGCTCGTGATCGCCCTCGTCAGTGAACTCGAGGCGCTCCTCAAGCAGGGTTCCGCCGGAGAGCCCGGGGGATTCGAGCGGCGTACTGGCTAGGACCTCTGATCGCCTCATGGGTGCCATCATATTTCGCCAGCCCCGTCCCGCGCGAAACGCAAGACGCAAGTCCTGCGGGGAACGGCGCACGAGGCAATGCGCACGAGGGCACTACCCCTCGGTCATTTCGTCCAGTATCCGGCGCAACTGGCCAGAATCGTGGTCATCTGAGCCAGATCGTGGTCATTTCATCCTCGGCCGCGGAACTGGCTGCCGATACATTCACAACTCCCCTCAGGATGAAATGACCAAATACCT
>CAMCSO010000245.1 GCA_945877545.1 Bifidobacterium breve
GCGGTGCTGCAGGGGATCCTGCTCGGTGGTCTATACGCCCTGCTTGCAGCAGGACTCTCACTGATGTTCGGTGTCATGCGAATCGTCAATCTCGCACATGGCGTCCTCGCCGTTGTTGCGGCGTACCTCGGATACTTCCTCGTCGACAAGCTCTCTGTCCCGGCGTTCCTGTGCATCCTCATCGTGATCCCGGTCATGGCTGGGATTGGCTACGTCCTGCAACTCGGGCTCCTCAATCCCGCCCTCGCACGTGGGGGACTCGCGCCGATTCTTGTAACCTTCGGCCTCGCCGTGGTCGTGACGAACCTTCTCCAGCAGTTCTTCTCCGCGGATACTCGATCCATCCAGACCGGAGCGATTGCCACCGACAGCATTCAGATCAACGACGACATAGCAATTGGCGTCTTTCCGCTGCTGACCTTCGTTGTCGGAGTCGTCGTGATCGCCGGGCTGCAGACGTACCTGTCTCGATCCCGAACCGGACGTGCGATGCGAGCAGCGAGCGATGACAAGGAGGCCGCGCAGCTCATGGGCATCGACAACCGGCGGATCTATGCGATTGCCACCGCCATTGCACTCGGCGTTGTCGGGCTCGCAGGCGTTTTCCTCGGCATGCGAACCCAGTTCAGCCCGACCTATGGTGACGCGACACTCATCTTCGCGTTCGAGGCAGTCATCATCGGCGGACTCGGATCACTGTGGGGCACGCTCATTGGCGGGGTCGTCCTTGGCGTGGCGCAGACAGTTGGGGCCCAGATCAACCCGGCGTACGGAATCCTCGCAGGGAATCTCGTCTTCCTTGCGATCCTCGCCTTCCGACCAACCGGTCTGCTGCCGAAGGCGGTGAACTCATGACGATCCAGGAGTCGACTTCTACACCCGTCAAGGTCAGGCGAGCGACGAAGTCATCATGGGCGGGCCTTGCGGTCATCACGCCGGTGCTCATCCTGCTCGCAATGGGCCCGTACATCCTGGGCCGGGGACTGCAGCAGAACCTCGTCATCATGTTCTCGCTCATCGTGCTCGGAACCATGTGGAACCTGCTCGCCGGCTACGGCGGGATGGTGTCGATTGGGCAGCAGGCCTATATCGGTATCGGTGCCTACGGACTTGTCTACATTGCCGACACGATCGGCATCGACCCGTTCCTCGCGGTCCCGATCGCCGTGGTGATTGCAGGCGCGCTTTCGCTGCCGATCTCATTCCTTGCGTTCCGACTCTCGGGGGGTTACTTCGCGATCGGCACCTGGGTCATCGCAGAGGTCGTGAAACTCGTCGTCGAGCAGATGGATGTCCTTGGGGCGGGTTCAGGAGTGTCGTTCATGGCGATCACCGACCTGTCGCCCGGGCGCCGGATCGCGTATGTGTACTGGCTGTCGCTCATCGCTGTCGTGGTCGCGGTCGGCGTCACCTACCTCGTCATGCGCTCGCGTCTTGGGCTCGGCTTCACGGCGATCCGTGACGACGCAGTCGCCGCGGGGTCACTTGGCGTACGCGTCACGCGGAGCAAGCGGATCGTCTACGTTATTGCCGGCATGGGGTGTGCGCTGGCCGGGGCGATGATTGCCGCGAACACCCTGCGGGTGCAACCGGAATCCATCTTCAGCGTCGAGTACTCGGCCTTCATGATCTTCATTGTTGTCATTGGCGGCATCGGCACGATTGAGGGTCCGATTGTCGGAGCCATCGTCTTCTTCGCCCTTCAGCAATGGCTCTCCGACTTCGGGGTCTGGTATCTCGTCATTCTCGGATTGCTCGCGATCATCATCACCCTGCTGCTCCCGCGTGGCATCTGGGGCCTGATTTCTGGCAATGGGCGCATTCGCCTGTTCCCGGTCGGATACCGCCTCGCCAACCCGCTTGAGCGGTTCGCGCTCGTCAAGGACAAACCGACAGTGCCAGATGAGGGAGCACCCAGTGCCTGAACCAATGACCGAGGACGACCTCACCGATGTCGTGGTTGCTCGACTCGAGGCAACCCCGGATCCCCGCCTGCGTGAGATCACCCAGGCGCTCGTCCGACACCTGCATGCATTCGCCAAGGAGGTGCGCCTCACCGATGAGGAGTGGCTCGCCGGCATCATGTTCCTCACCGCAACGGGCCAGATGTGCGATGAGAGACGTCAGGAGTTCATCCTCTTGTCTGACACCCTCGGGTTCTCGTCGCTCATCGACCTCATCAATCACTCCGATGTCGAAGCCCTCGCAACCGAGCCGACGATCCTGGGTCCCTTCTACGTGCCGGGCTCACCCGAGCGTGCCTTCGGCGAATCCATGGTCGAGTACGAGGACGGGGGCGAGGTGGCCATCTTCCGAGGCGTCGTCACCGATACGGCTGGGAATCCACTCGAGGGGGTGCTCCTTGACGTGTGGCAGAACGCGGCGACCGGCTTCTATGCGGTGCAGCAGCCGGATGAGCAGCCAGCGACGAATCTTCGGGGGCGCTATCTCACGGATAGCGAAGGACGGTACGAGATCCGGACGGTGCGCCCGGTGCCGTACCCGATTCCGGCTGACGGACCGGTTGGCCAGCTCCTGCGCGACACTGGGCGCCATGAATGGCGTGCGGCTCACATCCACCTGAAGGCGTCGAAGGCGGGCTACGAGCCGGTGACCTCGCACGTGTTCGACCGGGAGAGCCGATATCTCGACTCGGACACCGTGTTCGGTGTGAAGGATTCACTCATTGAGGATTTCGTTGCTGGACCTGATGGCGTGCTCGTGTGCGAGCATGCCATCGTGCTTGCGTCAGCAACTGTTTAGCTGACCGTCGCAGAAGGCTTCAGTCCCGGCAAACCCGATCACGACCATCGCCACTGGGATGAGCGGAAGCAGCGCTGAGAGCACCCGCCACACAGCGCTCCCCCCGCGCTTTCGAGTGATTGCCCAGACGGTCCACGTGATCGGGACGGTAAGCACGCACGCCGCAAGGAACAGCCACATGCCGTAGAAGCCCATCCAGACCCACCCCGACATGTTGTCGGTGCCGGAGTCGAACATCATGAACGACATCATCACTGGGACTGCGGCGAGAACGGCGAGCACGAGCCAGATAACGGTTGCGAGAATCGGGATGAGCGGGCCGGGCGCGGGGTTGTTCTCCTCGGAGTTCATGGCCGAATAGTAGTGCTCAGATGCTTCGCCAATGGGCTGTTTTCCTTCGAGGCAGTTTGCCCGCTCGCACTCAATCAGGCGTCGACGCTCGACATATCGGGGTACCGCATGCCGGCAGCCGATCCCACGGGCGCAGCCTCGTCGATGCGGCGTAAGTCTTCGGGGGTGAGAACGATGTCAGCGGATGCCACGTTCTCCTCAAGGTATGTGATGCGCCGAGTGCCGGGGATCGGCACGACGTCGTCGCCCTGGGCCAGCACCCAGGCGAGGGCAAGTTGGCTGGCCGTTACGTTCTTCTCTGCGGCGATCTGGCGCACGCGCTCGACGAGTTGCATGTTCTTGGTGAAGTTCTCCCCTTGGAAACGCGGGTTCATGCGTCGGAAGTCACTGGGCTCAAGGTCGTCGACACTACGGATCTCGCCGGACAAAAACCCGCGGCCGAGTGGCGAATAGGCGACGAAGCCAATACCCAGTTCGCGCAAGGTCCCGAGCACGCCGTTGTCCTCCGGGTCGCGTGACCACAGCGACCACTCGGATTGGAGCGCGGCGATCGGGTGCACGGCATGCGCGCGCCTAATGGTGTCCGGCAACGCCTCTGAGATGCCGAGGTATCGCACCTTTCCTGCGTCGACGAGCTGCTTCATCGCACCCCAGGTCTCCTCGACGGGCACGGTGCGATCGACACGGTGCTGGTAATAGAGATCGATGCAGTCGATTCCTAGTCGATGCAGGGAGGCGTCGCAGGCGCTGATGACGTACTCGGGCCGTCCGTTGATGCCGAGCCGACTACCGTCCTCTGCGCGCTCGTTCCCGAATTTGGTCGCGACGATGACACCATCGCGACGGCCGGTGATCGCCCTCCCGACCAGTTTCTCGTTGGTGAATGGGCCGTACATGTCGGCGGTGTCGAGCATCGTCACGCCGAGGTCGAGCGCTCGATGAATCGTGGTGATCGCCATAGAGTCGTCCGACGCGCCATAGAACTCGCTCATGCCCATGCAGCCGAGCCC
>CAMCSO010000246.1 GCA_945877545.1 Bifidobacterium breve
TCCGTGTTCGCACGAATCGCAGGCCTCGAGCTCACTGTCATGGTGATCGCGGTGGCACTCGGGGTGGCCCTGGCGATGACCGCTCCACCCCGCATCAACGTCGAGTTCGCGAGTTTCGGGGAGTCGCTCCTCGGGTTCGCCTACCCACCGCCGCCGACCGCCTCGGGACTCATCCTGGGCTTTCGACTCGACCCCCTCTTCCTCGTCGGCTCACTCATCGCCGCCAGCCTGTACTGCATTGGCTACGCCCGCCTGCGCGTGCGGGGCGATGCCTGGCCCATCGGCCGCCTCATCTCGTGGCTTCTCGGGATCGGCGTCGTCATCTGGTGCACGAACGCCGGAATCTCGTCGTACTCACAGGTGTCGGTCGGCCTGCACATGCTCGCGCACATGACGATCACGATGCTCGCGCCGATTCTCCTCGTGCTCGGGGCACCGGCGACCCTCGCGCTGCGGGCGCTTCGGCCGTCCACGGGGAATGAACGTGGGCCTCGTGAGTGGCTCACCTGGCTGCTCCACAGTTGGATCACTCGCATCTTCACCAACCCGGTTTACGTGTTCATCGTTTACGTCCTCGGGCTCTACGGCCTGTACCTGACGCCGTTGTTCGGCTGGCTCATGGGCAGTCATGTCGGCCACATCGGCATGCAGATGCACTTCCTCATCTCGGGCTACCTCTTCTACTGGGTCGTCATCGGCATCGATCCACGCCCCAGACCCCTGCCATATTGGGGTCGCATGCTCCTGCTCCTTCTTGCCCTCGCAGTCCACGGGATCTTCGCGGTCATCCTCATGATGGGCGCAACCCCGCTCGCACCCGAGTGGTACAGCATCGTGCGCCCACCGTGGGTCACGGACCCACTCCAGGACTCCCTCTACGGCGGGCAAGTCGCGTGGGGCCTCTCCGAAATCCCGACCCTCCTCGTGATGATCGTCATCGGGGTCCAGTGGTCAAGGAGCGACGATCGAGAGGCCACCCGCCGCGACCGACAGGCTGATCGCGACGGGGATGCCGAATTGAACGCCTATAACGAACGTCTCGCTCAATTGGCTGAACGAGACCGATCAAGCTAGCCTTCAAAATGTGATGTTGCTTCGACGCGCGATGACGGCAGCCCTCACCGCTTCGGCAGGCACACTGCTCGCTATCGCGTCACCGGGTGCCCAAGCAGCACCCGGTGCGTTCGACCCATCCTCCCTGCCCGGCATCGAAGGGTCGTCGCAGGTCATCGTCGTCACAGCCGCCAATACTCGGACGTCCTACGCCAAGGTCCGTGCCTACGAAAAGCAAGATGATGGAACGTGGAGCACGGTGATCGACGCAACCCCCGCTCGCCTCGGCTACTCCGGCTCAGTGAAGGCCTCTGCTCGCCGCCAGGGCACCGGCAAGACCCCGATCGGCACCTTCTCGATCGTCACGACCTTCGGCCGCCTCGCAGACCCTGGCACGCGGATGCCCTACGTGAAATTCGATCGCAATGACGCATGGACGTACAACCCGCGATCCCCCTCGACCTACAACCTGTTCCAGACCGCCGACCGTACGTGGCGCTCATTCGGGGACAATGTCGAATGGCTGTGGCGCTATGGAAGCCAGTACAACTACGTCGCGGTCCTCGACTACAACCTGCCTAAGGGCGAGGTGCGTACTGGCGCGGACGGCGTCAGGAGGGCCGAAAACCCAGCCGACACAACGAAGGGCGGCGGGATCTTCCTCCACGTGAGCAATGGCAAGGTCACAGCCGGCTGCATTGCAATCCCTGAAGCTGAGATGGCCAAAGTCATGCGTTGGATCGATCCGGCGAAACAGCCGGTGGTGGTCGTCACCCTCGATTGAACACGTGTTCGCAATCGAGGTTGTGCCTCAGGAAATGCGAATGTCTTGGAGGGCCGGGAACTGCTCGCGCCACAGTGCGCTCGCGCCTGGGTCAACGTCCACGTAGAGGATCGTCTCCTCCTCCGCGGCCCGCGCAACCACCGAACCAAGTGGATCGATGACGCTCGAGTGCCCACCGAGGGAGATGCCGGGCTGAGCACCAACCTCGTTGCACGCGACCATCCACGCCTGGTTCTCTATCGCACGAGCCGACGTGAGGACGTCCCAATGTGCAATGCGCGGGGTAGGCCAACCCGACGTGACGATGAACGCGGTCGCACCCCCGGCCGTGAGGGCGCGGAACAGTTCGGGGAATCGGAGGTCGTAGCAGGTGGCGAGGCCGGTCGGCCCGAGGGGTGTGTCGACCACCACGATCTCATCGCCGCTGCTCATGAGGGTTGTCTCGCCGCCATCGAAACCGAAGAGGTGGATCTTTCGGTAACTCGCGGCAAGGCGTCCATCAGGCGTGAAGAGTATCGCCGTGTTGTAGTGGCTACCGTCGTCAGCGACCTCGGCGAACGAGCCGCCATGCAGCCAGACCCGGTGTTCCTTGGCCAGCGTGGAGAGGCCGGTGACAAGTGGGCCGTCGATGGCCTCGGCATTGGCCCTCGCGGCACCGATATCGAAAGCCCCCACATGCCACAGTTCCGGAAGGACAACGAGGTCTGCTCGCTCAGCGGCCTCTGCGACGAGTGCGTGTGTTCGATCGATCCGTGATTCGACAGGCTCGGCTGAGGTGCAGTCCAGTTGGATGAGGGCGACCGTCACAGACATGCGTGGATGGTAACGCGCCCAGTCATGGGTCAGCCGGTCTACGGTTCACCTATGGAACAGCACCAGTTGACCGCTCGTGACTTTATCGATGCGTGGCACGAGGTCATGCTCGATGCTCGGCTTAACGCCGATGATCCCGCAGCGTGGTCACTGCCCACCCCGTGCCCGGGGTGGAGCGTCGGTGACGTCATCGCGCATCTCCTCGATATCGACGGCTTCCTGGCCGGTGACCCGCGCCCGGACCATGAGCCGGACTGGGACGCGCTGCCGCACGCCGTCGGACGCATCAGCCTGATGACCGAGGTTGGCGTCGATGCGCGTCGTGGGATACCGATGGAGGTGGTCCTCACCGAGTTCGACTCCGTCCTTGAGCGGAGGACGGCCCAGCTCGCTGCCGGGACAGGTGACCTCACCGCCCTCGTCCTAGGCCCATTCGGCTCCGAACGGCCCCTCGGGCGCGTCCTGTCGATGCGCACCTTCGATGCCTGGGTTCATGCCCAAGATATCCGCGCGGCCCGCGGGCTCCCACTCCAATTCGACTCTGCAGCGGCACGAATCACGGCCGATCAACTGCTCTCCGGGCTCCCGCTCATCTGGGGCAAGACCCTCGAGGCCCCTGCGGGGACCGTGCTCAGCCTCAGCATCTCCGGGCCGGTGGTTGTCACAGACCTCCAGGTCGGAGTCGACGCCGAGCAACGCGGGATCATGGTCACCGATTCGGTTGCCGACGTCAGTTTGACGATCACGTGGCCCGATCTCCTCGACGTCATGACCGGGCGAGTATCGCCAGACGATGCGGGGCTACTCGAGCGCATCACGCTCACGGGCGATGCAGGGCTGGCGAGCAGATTGCTCGGCGCCCTCAACGTCACTCCTTGATCCCTCGCCCGATAAAACGTTCAGCCCAAAAGGAGTTCTGCAGCTGGGTCGGCTAGGAAGGCAACCACGCCGGCGAGTGCACGGGAGCCCTGTGCGCCATCGCACACCCGGTGGTCAAACGACAGTGAAAGCTGCATGATCGGCCGCACCCGCACCTCACCCTCGACCACCCACGGCTTGTCGATGATGCGCCCCATCGCCAGGATTGCCGACTCACCCGGGTTGATGATCGGGGTTCCGCCGTCGACTCCGAACACACCGATGTTCGTGAGGGTCACGGTGCTGCCGGTGAGATCTGAGGGGGTGCTGGCTCCGGCACGCGCTGTATCGATGACCGCCTTCTGGGCTCGCGCAAGTTCCACAAGGCTCAATCGATCCGCGTCACGAACGACCGGCACGAGCAGACCGCGAGCAGTGTCGGCGGCGAGACCGAGGTTGACGTGCGCGTGCTCAGTGATGACCGGGCTATCCGGGCCATCGACCCAGGTCGCGTTGATACGGGGGTGCTCCCGCGCGACGCGGACGAGGGCGGCGCTCACGATCGTGAGGGCGGTGGGGTGCAGGTCAGTGAACGCTGAGTGAGACCTCATGCG
>CAMCSO010000247.1 GCA_945877545.1 Bifidobacterium breve
ATTCACGTCGAGGTCGGAAATTTGTTCCTATCAGGAATTGGCCGTGACGAGTCGCTCAAGCTGAGCGACAACAGAATCGAACGGCGTGTGCGACTCCTGGGCTCTGGACATCACGATGGCTCCTTCGATCGAGGCCTGCCAGGCGATGAACACCGCGCCCGTTGCCGCACGCGGACTGGTGTTGCCTGCCACCGCGACTGCCGCAATCGCGCAACCCGAGGTCACGCGCGAGTTCTCGAGCACGCTCCTGGATACGGCGGTGACCTCGCGCACGGCGTTGAGTGGCGTCGCCGGCGCCCGGGCGTCGAGGTACGTCACGAAGCGGCGGCCGACCTCCTCCACGGCCTCGCGGACGAGTTGGTCCTTTCCCTCGGGAAAGTGATGGTAGATCGAGCCGCGCGCGAGCAGCCGGGTTGCTGCCGCTCCACGCTACGGGCTTTCCGACCTCGGGAGGCGGAATATCCACTGGGCGCGCACCTTGACCTACTTGACCATCATCACCCAGGTGCGAACGGTGGTACCTGACCCACTTGACTGGAGGTGGAAATGACGACGAGCGCGCTGAACCTGGGCGGCTACGGCACCGAGGACGAGTATGAGGAGGAGGTTCTCAACTCGCTGCGTCGACACCTGCACGTGATAGTCCCGCGCCTCGCACAATCGGGCAGCCCGCTCCCTGCGCCTGCCGAGCTGGCCGACGCGATGGCGGCCGCCGTCCCCGGCGCCACGACGAGGTCCGAGTACGACACGCTACTGGGGCCGTTCTACTCGTCGACGGGCGTCATGCGCCTGCTCGACGTACCAAGCAAGCAGGCGCTCGCCGATCGCCGCACCCGCGGGACGATTCTCGCGGCACGCACCAGCGACAACATGTGGGTGTACCCCGCGTTTCAGTTCGATGTACAGGCTCGTGCCGTGCGGCGTTCCCTTGTTCCGGTGCTCGCCGCTCTCAAGACCGCACCGCGTTGGGGCGCTGCCCTGTGGCTGGTCACCGACCATGACGAGCTGCGGGGCCGCTCGCCGCTGAAAGCCGCTGCCGCCAGCGACAAGGACCGCGACGTTGTCACGCGGCTCGCCGCGCAGTATGCACAGGCGGTCACGGCTTGACCCGACGCGACCGGCAGCGCCAAGGTGAGCCGGAAGGCATCGACGACGCATTCCCGCGCTTCACCCCAGGTGAGGGTGTGTGGTTCCGCGCTCACAGTCACCGGTCACGGCAGCGTGACGGCGGCTGCTACTGGGCCAGTTCCGAAGTTGCTGCAGCGCGGGAACGGCTGGGCCGCCCCGGCCGCCTCATCGCTCATGACGAAGTGGAATGACCCGGCTGAGTCCCTCGACGCGCGATGAGTTCATCGGTGATTGCGATGAGGAAGTCATCGGGTAGGTCTTCGAAGGAGACGTAGCCCCCGAGGTCGACTGCGTGGATCATGACCTCACGGGCTCGAAGCCAGATGATCTCTCGTGCGGCCGTCATCAGCCCCTGAGGGGTACGCACCTGCGTTGACGAATCCCGCCGCCGTCACCGAACCGCGGCGATCTGTCACTGCAACGAAGCCGCTTGCCTCCGACGTCCTGCCTGATTCTCCGAGTCGAATACGGGCGCACGGGATGGCCGCGGTCATAGATTGCGATAAGCCGTGCTGCGATGGGCGACCCGCAGTGCGAGAACCACGAGTTGCGCGTCTTTGACCGTGTAGACGACCCGGTAGTCGCCGACCCGGATACGCCGGAGATCTGGATATCCAACGAGAGGTCTGGAGCCGCTCGGATCCGGGTCAAGGCTCAAGGCATCGACGGCCTTGACGATGCGGCGCGCGGCTGGCTTGTCGAGCTTGGTCAGTTCTTTGAGTGCTTTGGGGTCATATTGGACGGTGTATGGCCCGAGTGTTCTCACAGTCCGAGTGCCCGAGCCGCCTCATCGGCAGGGACTGCGGCGGTACGACCGGCGTCGAGGTCCGCCAGCCGCTCCTGAGCGATCCGACCGTCTTCGAGGTCGATCATCGCTTCGTAATGCTCGACGAACTCGGCAGGCACGATTGCAGCGGCGCGCTGTTGATTGCGGCCACGGGTGACGTAGGTGATCTCTCCACCGAAGGCAGCCCGGTTCACGGCGTCGGAGAAGTGATCCCGCGCCTGGCTGACGGAAAGTTCGGTCAAATTTGTGTTCATGAACTCATTATGCGCCAAGTACGCCAACTTGGCTAGGCGAGGGGTTCCGTATGCGGATCCATGGGCGCCGGCGATGGAGGTGGACATGGACCCCATTTGGTAAATTCACAGCAAACCCGAAAACCCCAGCAATACAGAGCAAATACGAGCCAACATCAATCTAGCGGGAAAACTCCAGCTAGGGCGTGTCTCCGAACTCATGCGGTGAGCCAAAGAATGATTGAGGCGAGGACCATGCCGCCTCGGTAGATCAATGCGTGCTTGTCGTATCGGGTCGCGAGTCCGCGCCAGTTCTTGAGCTTGTTGAAGGCACGTTCGACGACGTTGCGGTTCTGGTAGTCCGCGGCGTCGAAGCCGACCGGCCGGCCGCCGCGGGAACGGCCGATGGCGTGATCGTCCGGTTCGTTCCCGCTACCCAGCGATTCGTTGTAGTTCGACCGAGCCCCCTGTGTAAGCGGTGACCGTCACTTCAGACTTCGCAGCAGTCGCCCCGTGCTGGTGAACGCGGACGATCGTGGAACGGGCCGACACGTTCCAGTCGATCTCACCCGTGGCATCCGCCTCGGCCTGCAAGGCGACCAGGACCGCGTCCCACGTCCCGTCCTTGCAGAAGCGAGCGTGACGCTTCCAGACCGTCTGCCACGGCCCGAACTCCACTGGCAGATCACGCCACGCACACCCTGTCCGAAGACGGTAGATCGACCCCTCAATCAGCGTGCGGTGAGACCGCATCGGCCGACCCATCGCCCCCTTCACCGGAGGCAGCGACGGCTCGATCCGAGCCCACATCTCGTCAGAAGGAACAGCGGTACGTGACATGTCCCCACAATCAGGCCTCACACCCGCTCAACATTGGAGACACGCCCTAGGTGAGCAGGTAGTCAGCAGGGTTTGGATCAGCGAATCGGCCTCCGGAAATCTCCGGGGGCCGATTCACGTTGAGGTCGGATATTTGTTCCTATGAGGACTCGGTCGTGACGAGTCGCTCAAGCTGAGCGACAACAGAATCGAAGGGTACGAACGACTCCTGGGCTCTGGACATGATGAGGGCTCCTTCGATCGAGGCGATCATCATCGGCGCGATCGCATCCGACATGCGCTCATTCAGACCCGAACGCTGGAGCAGCGACGAGATTGAGGCCTGCCAGGCGGTGAATACCGCGCCCGTCGCCGCACGCGGACCGGTGTCGCCTGCCACCGCGACTGCCGCAATCGCGCAACCCGAGGTGACGCGCGAGTTCTCGAGCACGCTCCTCCATACGGCGGTGACCTCGCGCACGGCGTCGAGCGGCGTTGCAGGTGCCAGGCTGTCGAGGTAGGTAACGAAGCGGCGGCCGACCTCCTCCACGGCCTCGCGGACGAGCTGGTCCTTTCCCTCGGGAAAGTGATGGTAGATAGAGCCGCGCGGCGCCCCGCTCTCGGCGAGCACGGTCGAGAAGGACGTGCCTTCGAGCCCGTCGCGCGCGAGCAGCCCGGTTGCTGCGGCGATCATGCGGTCGCGCGACTCCGACGACACCAGCCCGTCCCCTTTCCTTGCCGATGATCAGGTACAACGTGTAAGACTATGATGACCATCATAGTTTGTTCGTTGTCCGTTGAGCCGTGCAAGGAGATGCCGTGCCTGTCATCCCCGTCCAATTCCTCGAGCCATCAGGCTCATTCCTCGAGCGGTCAGTGTGTGCGCCCCAAGAGATTCAGGGCCAAGGGTGAGCGCGAATCGTCCCGGCGAGCAGGCCCCCGAGGTAGTGCCCGTGGCATTCCACGTCATCGCATCTGACGGCTACCGGCTCGCTGCTCGCCGATACTCGGTGCCTGAGCCCCGCGCGCGCATCGTGATGGCGGGCGCCACCGGAGTGCCGCAGGGGTTCTACCGACGATTCGCCTCCCATGCTGCCAGCGCTGGGTTCGAGGTCGTCACCTTCGACTACCGAGGGATCGGGGATTCTGC
>CAMCSO010000248.1 GCA_945877545.1 Bifidobacterium breve
GGGCAGGACAGCGCGGCCAGGCCGAACTCCCGAGCCTGCGCCCCAGTGAAGGTGGTAGCCCGGTACGAGAGCAGCCGCGCGGTTGCCGGTCCGACGAGTGCTGGCAGACGCTGGCTCATGCCCCATGATGGCCGAATGCCCCACTTCGCATGGGTATCGCCGAGCACCGCCTCATCGGCCGTCACGATGAGATCGCATGCGAGGGCCAGTTCGAGGGCCCCGGTGAAGCAGAAGCCATTCACCTTCGCGATGACGATGGCGTCGAGGCGCTCAATTCGCTCGATGACACGTTGCCCGGGAATGTCGAGGTAGTCACCGACTGCTCCGTTGGTGAGCGAACGCCCACCAAGTTCTTTGAGGTCCACTCCTGCGCTGAACGCGCGACCCGCACCGGTTATGACAACGACGGCGATGTCGGATCGACCGTGCAGGTCGGTGAGTGCGCTGTCGAGGGCATCCAACATCTCGACGGTGATCGCGTTGAGGGCTGCAGGCCTATTGAAGGTGATCGTGGCGACCACCCCTTCAATTGAAAGGAGGACGGGGCTATCAGCGGGGCTCACTTGGACTCCTTGGGGATACGCGGACACATGGCCGGGGGTGCATCATCATCGCAGGGCCCTACATGGATAGGTCGACGAGTCCGGAGAGGATGGCGCGGTGGTCACCGGGGGTGCCGAGTGCGACTTGGTCGGCCTTCGCGCGCTTGAGGTAGAGGTGCGCCGGGGCCGTTCGGATCCCGCATGATTCCTCCCGTCGATGCGGGGCGAAGCCCGGGCACATGATTACGCCACTTCAGCGAATCGTTGCAGGGGGTGAAATCGTCAAGGTGAAGGTCTCAACGGACGGCTTTGGGGACGTCGACCCACATAGGGTTGCGTGATGAGCGGGCCGTTGCAAGGAATTCGAGTGGTCGAGCTCGCGTCACTCGGACCGGGGCCGCACGCGGCCATGGTGCTCGCCGATCTAGGGGCCGAGGTCGTTCGCGTTGAGGGGCCCGCTGGACGGCGGCTTCAGTATGGCGAGCCGGGGTCAATCGATTCGACTCGACGCGGACGACGCACCGTATTCGCCGACCTCAAGGAGGACGACGGTCGCGAGCAGGTGCTCGCGCTTGTCGCCGAGTCGGACGTGCTCATTGAAGGATTGAGGCCGGGAGTTGCCGAGCGACTCGGAGTGGGGCCCGACGTTTGCCTCGCGATCAATCCCCGATTGATCTACGGACGGATCACCGGTTGGGGACAGACCGGTCCATGGGCCGACAGGGTTGGTCATGACATCAACTACATCGGCCTCACCGGTGCCCTCCATGCGATCGGTCGTGAGGGCGAGGCTCCGTCCGTTCCGCTGAGCCTCGTCGGCGACTACGGCGGCGGTTCGATGCTCCTCCTTGTCGGCATCCTCGCCGCGCTCGTCGAGCGCAATTCGTCGGGACTCGGGCAAGTCGTGGACGCCGCCATGGTCGATGGGACGGTGCTCATCAGCCAGATGATCCTCGCGCTGCGTTCGATGGGAGCGTGGACTGATGACCGGGCGAGCAATATTCTCGATGGCGGCGCTCCCTTCTATGACACCTATGTCTGTGCTGACGGAGGCTACGTCGCAGTGGGTGCGCTCGAGCCCCACTTCTTCGCATCGCTGCTCGACGGCCTCGGGCTGACGCTCAGCGATGTGGGAGATCCCCGCGACCGCGCGAAATGGCCGCTCATGCGGTCGCAGTTCACCCGACTGTTCGCATCGAAGCCGCGCGACGAGTGGGTCGTGCACTTCGACGGGTCTTCGGCCTGCGTGACGCCCGTGCTCACTTTCGCCGAGGCAGCCGAGCATCCCCACCTCGTCGCCCGGGGCACCTTCACTCGCGGTGAGGGCGGACTCCAAGCCTCACCCGCCCCGCGATTCTCCCGCACTCCGCCCCGTGTGCCGGACACCTCGCCGTACGTCGATCCGCCTGCCTCGTCAACCCCCTGAAGGAGTGCCACGATGGAGATCAAGGAAGCGACTGCCCTCGTGACCGGGGCGGCTTCAGGACTGGGCCTCGCGACGGCCAGGCGGCTCCGGGCCGCAGGCGCCCGCGTCGTCGCGCTTGACCTCGCGGGTGCGAACATGGCTGAACTCGATCGGATCGGCGCGGAGTTCGCACCGGCCGACGTGGTCGACGAGGCGGCAGTGCAGTCGGCGGTCGACCTCGCGAACAGCGCTGGAACCCTGCGCATCGTGGTGAACTGCGCGGGGATCGGCAACGGCATCAAGACGACGGGCAAGGCCGGGCCCTTCCCGCTCGCCGAATTCGAGCGGGTCATCCGGGTCAACCTCATCGGTACGTTCAACGTCATCCGCCTCGCCGCCACGGCGATTGCGGCCAACGAGATGGTGGGCGAGGAGCGCGGGGTGATCGTGAACACCGCCTCGGTCGCAGCATTCGACGGCCAGGTGGGTCAGGCCGCTTACTCGGCATCGAAGGGCGGGATTGTCGGGATGACCCTCCCGATCGCCCGCGATCTCGCAGCGCTCGCGATCCGAGTCATGACGATCGCGCCCGGCCTATTTCGCACACCGCTGCTCTCGATCATCCCCGAGCAGGCGCAGCAGGCACTCGGAGAGCAGGTGCCTCACCCGGCCAGGCTCGGCGACCCCGACGAGTTCGCGATGCTCGTCGCGTCGATCATCGAGAACCCGATGCTCAACGGCGAGGTGATCCGCCTCGATGGCGCGCTTCGATTGCCGCCCCGGTAGCGCAGCGGCGTCCAAACGATTTGCAGCTCAACCGATCGAGAGGGGTATCTAGATGAACGTGGCCGTGATCGTCGATGTTGTACGAACTGCATCAGGGCGGGGTAAGCCCGGCGGTGCGCTGTCTGGGGTTCACCCAGTCGACCTGCTGTCGGAGGTGCTGCAGGCCCTCATCGAGCGCAATGGCATCGACCCGATGGTCATCGATGACGTGTTCGCGGGGTGTGTGAGCCAGGCGGGGGAGCAGTCGCTCAACATCGGACGAAACGCCGTGCTCGCGGCCGGCTGGCCGGAGCAGATCCCGGCGACGTCGATTGACCGGCAGTGCGGGTCGAGCCAGCAAGCCTCCCACTTCGCCGCCCAGTCGATCATCGCCGGGGCGCAGGATGTCGTGATCGCGTGCGGTGTTGAATCGATGAGCCGGGTGCCGATGGGTATGGCGCTCATCGGTCGCGACCCGCTCGGCCCGAAAATGGCGGCCCGCTACCCGGAGGGCCTGGTGAATCAGGGGGTCTCGGCCGAGCTCATCGCTGCGAAGTGGGGGATCAGTCGAGCGCAGCTCGATGAATTCTCCGCGCAGTCCCATGAGCGCGCGGCCCGCGCGGCTGCGTCCGGCGCCTTCGACAACGAGATCGTGCCCGTGGCGGTGACAACTTCCGACGGATCGGTCGTCAAGCATCGGCTTGACGAGACCGTCCGCGCAGGGACGACTCAGGCGGGACTCGGTGGCCTCAAGCCGTCCTTTGCCAACGAGGAACTGGCGACCCGGTTCCCGCAGATTACCTGGCAGGTTACCCCGGGCAACTCGTCGCCGCTCACCGATGGAGCATCAGCTGCGCTCATCATGAGTGCCGAGCGGGCAAAGCAGCTGGGGCTTAAACCGCGGGCACGCTTCCATTCGTTCGCCGTGGTTGGAAACGACCCCCTCTACATGCTCACCGCCCCGGTCCCCGCGACGCGAAAAGTCCTTGCGCGATCTGGGCTTTCGATCGACGACATCGACGCCTTCGAGGTCAACGAGGCGTTTGCGTCGGTGCCGCTCATGTGGCTTGCTGAACTCGGCGCGTCACCCGACCGGCTGAACGCACGTGGTGGGGCGATTGCCCTCGGGCACCCGCTCGGCGCCTCTGGCACCAAGTTGCTCGCGACCATGGTCAACCACCTCGAGCAGACTGGCGGGCGTTACGGACTACAGACGATGTGCGAGGGGGCGGAATGGCCAACGCCATGATTATCGAGATGCTCTGACAGGTGGTCGGCGGTAGGTCAGCGGTTGGCGCCGGGTTGCCAGAGCACGTCGCCTCCCTCATCCTTGTTTGCGATGCGCGAGAGGATGAAGAGCAGG
>CAMCSO010000249.1 GCA_945877545.1 Bifidobacterium breve
TCCCGGAAGCAGAGGCTGCATTCGCGCTCGGACTACCCACGATCCCCGTACCCACTATAAGGAAAAACGCGATGACGCCAACCGTCGATCGTCGTGCAATTGCCGTTCTCAAGTGTTGCGTGTTCATGAAAAGGCCCCCGTCCATGGAAAACTGATGTCCGCTGTCAGCGACATTCAGTGCTGAGACCATAGCGCGCCGTGCTTATTGAGGTGCCCAACTGCGTCTCCGAGCAGAGACTCGGTCGTTGTCCATTCGACTCACGCGCGTGTGCTGCTCATGTGGCGAGCGCTGCGGACACCCGATTGCAGTGGGCCTCTACTGCAGCGACATTGCGTCGACGCTTACAACCGTGATCACCGTTATTGCCCGTCCAGAAACGCGCCGTCGCATAACAACATGGTGACAACCATCCGTTCACCACTGAAATTAGTCATCATGATTCGAGGTGGGCAGATGTCCTCCGGTGCAACGCGAAAGGAGTTTCCGAGCGAGACGGGAACGCGAGCAATCTCTATTCTCGGGAGCTACTCGATTCAACAATTCGGGCGGATGACGCCAAGCGTCGCAGATTGCGCGCCGTGCGTTGGTGATTTGATCAGGATTAGGGGCGGATGTAAGGAGAGGGCGCGTTAAAGCGCCCACCCTTGGCACGGCCGTTTCTGCTTCACATGCGCCTGGCCTAGCGAGACATCGGCCTCTCGAGGTCCTCTGAGGACGCCGGGGTTGCACATTCTGAACGTATTCTGAATACTGGCATCATGAGCACCGACATCGTCCATCGCAGCGTCCAGTCTTCTGAACTGTCCCGGAATCCTGCTGCCGTCTTCGCTGCCGCCGAGGAAGGGCCGATCAACATCACCCGTCGCGACGGTGAGGATTTCGTGCTCTCCCTGGCCAGTGCCGTGGCTCAGGAACGTCGGGCGGTCCAGATTGCGGCAGACCTCATGTGGGCATCCCTTGACACCTGCGGAGCTCCGCTTACGGCGCGCTTACGGCAGCCATTTCCGTGGATCGAGTTCTTGACTCCGGAGGCGCGCGATCAGTTCGCCGAGGAGATCGTCTCCGTGACGAGGGCATGCGGTGCGATCGCTGAATTCACTCGTGTGCTCGTGGTCTTCGATGCGTGGCGGTCGTCAGCCGAGGCGATTGCGCGTGGGTACATTCCCGACGGTGACCTGCACTGGCTGGCAGAGCCGGTCGATGTTCCCGACCCACGCCTGAAGTGAGCAAACGCGCGGAAGGGGTGAACCGTCCGCTCAAGAAGTCGGAGTACGAGATCCGCTTCGGAACACGGGAGGCCCAGAAGGGCTGGACGGACTTGCTGGCGACGACCCGCAGCGCGATGGTTGACGCATGGGACCACTTCACCACCAACCCCATGCTCCTGACAGAGCGAAATCATCCGATGCGCGCCGAGTTGGAGTTCGTCGTCCGTGACGGCATTCGCTTTGTCCGCTGGCAGCACGAGCTGCCCGGTGGTGCACGACTCTGGTTCTTCATCGACGGCCAGGTCGTGTGGCTCGTCGACGTTCACACGCGTCACCCAAACCACACCAAGTGAAGCCATGGATGCCGGCAGTTTGCGTCTCCACCAACGGTGGGTCTCGCGACGGCGCTGGATTTCACTTCCTCGCTTTAGCCGAGCAGGTGCCTGGCCATGACGATGCGCTGCACCTGGTTCGTGCCTTCATAGATCTGGGTGATCTTCGCATCGCGCATCATGCGTTCCACCGGAAAGTCCTTGGTATAGCCGTAGCCACCGAGGAGTTGCACGGCATCGTTCGTGACCTTCATGGCGACGTCGGAGGCGAAGCACTTGGCTGCAGCGCCGAAGAACGCAAGGTCGGCGTCACCCCGTTCTGACTTGGCTGCTGCCACATACATGAGTTGCCGCGCCGCCTCGAGTTCCATCGCCATGTCGGCGAGCATGAACTGGATGCCCTGGAAGTCGGCGATTCGCTTGCCGAATTGCTGCCGCTCCTTCACGTAGCCGAGCGAAAAGTCGAGCGCACCCTGGGCGATGCCGACGGCCTGGGCGCCGATCGTGATGCGTGTGTGATCGAGGGTTCGCAGCGCGAGCTTTAGGCCAGTGCCCGGCTCGCCGATCATGCGATCGCCCGGGATGCGGGCTCCGTCGAAACGCAGTTCGCGGGTCGGTGATCCCTTGATGCCCATCTTGCGCTCAGGCTCGCCGAAGGTGAAGCCGGGGTCGGATTTCTCGACGACGAAGGCGCTCACATTGCTGCCACGCTTGCCGTCGGGGTCGGTGACAGCAAGGACCGTGTAGTACTCGGCAATGCCGGCGTTGCTAATCCACGACTTCTGCCCCGACAGGATCCATTCGTCGCCATCGCGGGTTGCCCGGCATCGCATGGAGGCAGTGTCGGATCCTGCTTCTCGCTCGGAGAGCGCATAGGCAAACATGAATTCTCCGCTCGCAACCCGCGGGAGGTACTTCGCCTTGATCTCCTCTGACGCCGCCAGCATCACCGGCATCGTGCCGAGTTTGTTCACCGCCGGAATGAGCGAGGATGATGCGCAGGCTCGAGCACCCTCTTCGATGACGATGCAGGTCGCGAGCGCATCGGCGCCGGCGCCCCCGTACTCCTGGGGAATATGCGGGGCGTGGAAGCCTGCAGCGGTCAGAGCGTCATAGGCCGCCTGCGGGAACGAGCTCGTCTCGTCGACCTCGGCTGCATGGGGCGCGATGAGATCGGTTGAGATTTCTCGGATCGCATCACGGATCGCGACGTGGTCCTCGGAAAGCTGGTAGCGGTCGAACTCCGCCCCTGTCCCCACGCGTCAGGCCTTCGCGGGAACACGGATGATGAGGGCGTCGCCTTGACCTCCGCCACCACAAAGTGCCGCCGCACCGACTCCTCCGCCACGACGACGCAATTCAAGGGCGAGTGCGAGGACGATTCGGGCGCCACTCATGCCGACCGGGTGACCGAGGGCGATCGCCCCACCGTTGACATTCGTGATGTCCGCCGAGACGCCGAGCTCCGCACCTGATGCAAGGGCCACGCCGGCGAACGCCTCATTGATCTCGAACAGGTCGATGTCTTCGATGGTGAGAGTGCCGTCGCGCCGAAGGGCGTCGCGGATAGCACGGGCTGGCTGAACGACGAGTGACGGGTCTGGGCCAGCCACATTGCCGTAGGCGCCAACCTCGGCGAGCCAGGTCAGCCCCAGCTCCTCGGCGCGAGCCCGGCTCATCATCACAACAGCCGCACCACCGTCGGAGAGCTGTGATGCGTTGCCCGCGGTGATGGTCGCTGCGGACTCGGCTCCCGGGGTTGCGAATGCTGCGCGCAGTTTGCCGAGGCTCTCGATGGTCGTGCTGGCACGAACACCCTCGTCGGCGGCAAGGAGTACCTCGCCCTTCGCGTTCACGACCTCGACGATCTCCTCGTCGAAGCGACCCTCGGTGGCTGCCTGTGATGCCCGGGCATGCGAGGCATTCGCGAACTCGTCCTGCGCCTCGCGGGTGAGGCCGTAGGAGGCCTGGTAGCGCTCAGTTGCCGCTCCCATGGAGATGCCGTCGAAGGCGCACGTGAGGGCGTCCTGATCGAGTGAGTCGACCATGCGGGCCGCACCGTACTTCGTGCCCTTGCGCGAGCCGAGCAGCATGTGGGGCGCATTTGTCATCGACTCGAAACCGCCGGCGACGATGATCTCGTGCTCGCCAAGCCGAATGAGCTGATCGGCATGGGCGATCGCGCTCAGGCCCGAAAGGCACAGCTTGTTCAGGGTGATCGCCGGGACCTCGAAACCAATACCCCCAGCGATGGCCGCCCGACGCGCCGGGTTCGGTCCGACCCCGGCCTGGACAACATTCCCCATGATGACGGCATCGACATCGGACGGTGCAACGCCAGCGCGGCTCAGTGCCTCGCGGATGGCAATGCCGCCAAGATCTGAAGCGCTGAGCCCGGCGAGGCTGCCGAGTAGTCGGCCGATCGGCGTGCGGGCTCCGGCGATGATGACTGAGGTGGTCACGTCGTGCTCCAATCAGATGGGGAATTACTCTTTCCGGGAGTTCAGCGTTCTGAGTGCATCA
>CAMCSO010000250.1 GCA_945877545.1 Bifidobacterium breve
TGGTCCCGACGAGTGAAATGTCCGATGACCTCATGGCGCATGTTCGCTACCCGCAGGACATCTTCAAGGTGCAGCGCGTGGTCCTCAGCCGATACCACGTCACGGATCCAGCGACCTTCTATAACGGCACCGATGTGTGGATTGTTCCCTTCGATCCGACGGTTTCCCCGGTTCAGGTGTTCCAGCCCCCCTACTACCTCACCCTCCAGATGCCGGGCCAGATCAAGCCAGCCTTCTCACTCACGACGACCTTCGCCCCCCAGCGACGGCAAACCCTTGCCGCGTTCATGGCCGTTGACTCGGCGCCGGGAGCGGACTACGGCAAGATTCGGGTGCTGCAATTGCCGAGTAACACAACGATCCCCGGCCCTCAGCAGGTCCAGAATAATTTCGAGTCTGATCCGCTCGTGAGCTCGCAGTTGAGCCTGCTGCGCCGCGGTGGCTCAGAGGTCGATCTCGGCAACCTGCTGTCGCTTCCATTCAATGGTGGCCTGCTCTATGTCGAGCCGGTGTTCCTGCGCGCGACGACCGATGGCTACCCGCTGCTTCGCAAGGTGCTCGTCGGATACGGGTCCAATGTGGCGCTGGAGGATTCGCTGACTGTCGCACTTGCGAAGGTCCTCGGGTCATCGCCGATCGCAACGCCCGAGCCCATTCCCGATGAGGCCAATGAGGGCATCACGCCGACCCCAACCCCGGCGCCGATAGTTCCTGAGACGTCAGCTGACCCTGCGATTGAACTCTCAATCGCGATCGCGCAGGCTCAGGCGGCGTACGAGGCCGGACGGCTTGCGCTCACGACCGGCGACTTCACCGCCTATGACGTCGCCCAAAAGCAGCTTGCAGCCGCCCTGCAGAGGGCTGCGGCTGCTGAGGCTGCGCTGACAGGGACGGCGCTGCCTATTCCTGAGCCATCGGCGGCCACTGAAAGCGGTGCGGCGGCGTAGCCATGTTCGGTTACGCCGCCCATCGATGGTCGAAAGCTGATCCCCACGATTTGGTCATTCCGGGTGGGCAACGTATTGTTGGCACAGCAAGAAGGCAACGCGGGGTGGAGCAGCTCGGTAGCTCGCTGGGCTCATAACCCAGAGGTCACAGGTTCAAATCCTGTCCCCGCTACTGGATAGTTCGCCGACCGCGCAGTTATGAACTCGATGACTGCCCGGTCGGCGTTCTGCATTCGGCTCCTACCGGGCTCCACGACCAGCATCGGAATGCTCCTGCGAGCGTGGCGGCATGACAAATCACTTTGCCTGGTTGCCTGAGCGGGACTCGTTCGCGTTTGAGTCGTCGATAACGAAGGCTTCGGCCACGGACATCGCGACTGTCGGTGAGTTGTGGGTCGCCACGGCCTACGACGACCTGCGCCGTGCGGGGCCGGATAGGGCGACGCAGGTGCGCTGGATTCTGAGTCGGTACGTGAACCCGTGGTTCGGGCCGCAGACGTCCACGATCGGCGAGGTCACGTATTTCATGGTGCATGCGTGGCTCATGCGTCTGGCCGGCCGCCCCCTCGTCGACACGCGGGCGGGCGGTCTTGGCAGCGGGGGAGTGGTCCAGCCTGTGGGGCTGTCGCAATCGGTGATCGCGGATGCGCTGTGGACGTTGCGCGGAGTGCTGGGTTTCGCGAGGGCGACCGGAATCGTCCCGCCCGGCTTCGATCCGACGGAGGGTCTGGTCGCGCCGGCCCCGGATCCGGCGCACGCGCGCACTAAGCCGCCTTCTTGTGCGCCGCGGCCGCTGTCGATGGGGGAGTGTGCCCGGATCGCGTCGCACCTGCATCCGGTCCATCAGCTGGCCTTGTGGCTGCAGCGGGTGATGGGCCTGCGCATCTCGGAGGCCTTCGGCGTCCTGGTCGACGACGTGATCGATTACGGAGACACGGGTCTGCTGCAGGTACGCGGGCAAGGGGGTCGATCGTTCCGGGTTCGCGAGCCGGACGGCGAGGTCGCCACCGTCTGGCACACCGAGCAACTGAAGACCGCGGCCGCTCACCGGGCACTGGTGATTCCCGGGCGAATGTTGGAGCTGCTGCGGGTGGCGATAGACGCGTTCCACACAGACCCAGATACCGGGGACACGCATGTGGACGCGCGCCTGATTCCCGGCCTACGTGCGGCTGACCAGGGAGGCCAGTTGGCGTTCCGTCAGGCCTTCGCCCGTGCGGCCGGCGCGGAAGGACTTAGTTCGAGCGATCTGGGCTTTCGGGTCACTCCGCACCTGCTGCGCAAGTCGATCGCCACCGACATCGCCTGGCATGCCGGGATCGCCGACACGGTCCGGCGCTGCTTCATGGGTCACCGCGCAGCCGATGACGTCTATGGCCGCGTCTACACACTCGATCATCCGGAGTTAGCGCCCATGGCTGACGTCGCGGCTGCGATCGATGCCATGATCGAGGAGGCGATCGGCACGCTGCTGGTGCCCACGGCGCAACGCGTCCACTGGGCGCATACGCATCCCAACTGGCAGCGAGGCGAGGACATGCGCCGCGCGGTCGATGCCGCCGGGTGGACCCTGGAACCCGGTACGGATCAGGATCCACTGTGCGACGCCAGTCGCGTGGCGACGGAGTTGGGTAGCGCCCCGACGACGGCGCGCCGGTGGATGCGCGAGGGAACCTTCTCCTGCTTCACGACAGTGGAGCACGGCCGCCCACGACGACGTGTGCGCTTGAGTGAGGTGTGGTCGCTGCGGGATCGGCGCGCGGAGCGCATCTTGCTTCCCGAACTCGCGATCGAGCTAGGTGCCCGCTACCACGAGCTCTACCAAGAAGCCCGACGGCTGGGTTTGCGCCTGGAGCAGCATTCAACGAGCCGACTGTTTGATATCTCACCCGACGAGGCGCAGCAACTTCGCAAGGAGCATGAGCGCGTGCGCTGCTTGCACGCCCGCGCAATCAAGGTCTCTTCGGCTGCCCGTGAGCTGAATCGAGCCGTCAGCACTGTTGGCCTGATGATCAAGCGTGGCGAACTCGCCCTCGACCCAGAGACAGACGGCAGCGGCGCTCGATTCGTTACAAGCAATTCCGTAGAAGCGGTGCTCACTGCGATGTGGGGCACCGGATCCGCCTCCCACGTGGAGGGAGTCACCCTGCCGCTGGCAGCGGTCATTCGCTTCACCGGGCGAAGCCGAACGGAGCTGATGGACCTCGTGCACGCCGGGACATTGGAGCAAGTGCCCGGTCGACAGCGATGCGAACTCACGATGGCGAGCTTGAAGTCGTGGCTGGCCTCGACGGCATGACCAGCGATGCGTTCAGGTAGACCGGCGGCGCTGCACGGCCCGGGCGTACTTGCGTGCACCGTTAGCGTTCATTCGCCATTCAGCGAACTGCACGCTGACCCCGTAGGCCTCGGCCACGTCGTCGTCAGACCACATGCATACCGCGTGCGACTTCGCGGACTTGCTCGGGATGAGAAGCTCGCCTGCCAGCTCGTCGGCCTCGGCCTCCTGATCCTTGCCGAGGCCGCAGGCGCGCTGTTCTGCCGAAATGGACGCGGCGAATTCGTGTTCCAACGCATGGTGGGCGCACTCGTGCGCAGCGGTCGACCGACGGCGGGTCATCGGATGGAAGTCGTTGTCGATCACGAGAAATCCGAAGCCCAGGGGAATCAAGGCTCCGGAGATCTTGTCGCGGCTCTGGTCGGACAACATGCGGCTCACGCCCGCTTCCAGTTCACTGATTCCCACGACGGGTATTCCGTAGGTGGAGAAGTACGCGTACGGATCGAAAGGGCCCGTCGGCCCGAGCCCGAATTCGCTCCTGATCTCCAGCGCGAGCCGCACTGCGCTGGCCTTGAACCCCCGTTTCATCGCTACTCCGCAGCCCGCGTCCTTTTGAGGGCGACCCCGATGATGCCTTCCAGGTATTCGACGTCCTGCTCGGACAGGTCCTTCCGGGCACGCAGAAGTGGTGCGAGTTGGGCCATGAGGGCTGGCTCCTCCGGAGAGTCGTCATGGTGTCGGAAGAACATCTCGGCGGGGATACGTAGCCAGGTGACCAACGTGGCGAACCCGTCGGCGTCAGGTTTCT
>CAMCSO010000251.1 GCA_945877545.1 Bifidobacterium breve
CTTTCAGTGGCCGCCGATGGCTCAGGAATAGGCAGCGCCGTCCCTGTCAGCGCAGCCTCAGCAGCCGCAGCCCTCTGCAGGGCGGCTGCGAGCTGCTTTTGGGCGACGTCGTAGGCCGTGAAGTCGCCGGTCGTGAGTGCGAGCCGTCCGGCTTCGTATGCCGCTTGGGCCTGAGCGATTGCGATTGAGAGTTCAATCGCAGGGTCGGTTGACGTCTCAGGAACTATCGGCACCGGAGTTGGGATCGGCGTGATGCCCTCATTGGCCTCATCGGGGATGGGCTCGGGCGTTGCGATCGGCGATGACCCGAGGACCTTCGCAAGTGCGACGGTCAACGAATCTTCGAGCGCCACATTGGACCCGTATCCGACGAGCACCTTGCGCAGCAGCGGGTATCCATCAGTCGTCGCCCGGAGGAACACCGGCTCGACATAGAGCAGGCCACCGTTGAATGGAAGCGAGAGTAGGTTGCCGAGATCGACCTCTGAACCGCCGCGGCGAAGCAGGCTCAGTTGCGAGCTCACGACTGGGTCGGACTCAAAGTTGTTCTGGACCTGCTGAGGGCCGGGATCGTCGTATTGCTTGGCAGCTGAAGGACCCGAATCTTGCCGTAGTCCGCACCCGGCGCCGAGTCGACCGCCATGAACGCTGCAAGGGTCTGGCGGCGTTGAGGGGCGAAGGTCGTCGTGAGTGAGAAGGCTGGCTTGATCTGGCCGGGCATCTGGAGGGTGAGGTAGTAGGGGGGCTGGAACACCTGAACCGGGGAAACCGTCGGATCGAAGGGAACAATCCACACATCGGTGCCGTTATAGAAGGTCGCTGGATCCGTGACGTGGTAGCGGCTGAGCACGACGCGCTGCACCTTGAAGATGTCCTGCGGGTAGCGAACATGCGCCATGAGGTCATCGGACATTTCACTCGTCGGGACCACGACCCCGGGGAAGGCCTTCATCCAGGTCTGGAGCACCGGGTCTGTGGGATCCCATGCGTACAACGTGACGGTTCCGTCGTAGGCGTCGACGACCGCTTTCACGGCGTTGCGCATGTAGTTGAGCTGGTCCTGCGGGAGCAGTCCTCCGGGGAGGGTCCTGGTCGTCGTCGCATCGCTCGTGGCGTCCGACAGTGACACCCGACTTGAGTAGGGATAGTCGTTCGACGTCGTATAGGCGTCAACGATCCACTTGATGCGACCATCAACGACGACGGGATATGGATCCTGGTCGAGTGTAAGCCAGGGAGCGACCTTCTCGACGCGGGTGAGCGGGTCACGGTCCCACAGGATGCGCGACTCAGGATTCACGAGGTCAGAGAGCAGGATGTTCGTGTCCTGGAACTTCGTCGCGAACAACAGGCGGTTGAGCGCCGAACCGATGCTCACTCCGCCCGTGCCCTGATACGTATTTGTCTTTTGGCCCGTTGGGCGCGCGTCATCGGGGTAGTCGAGTTCGACGGGAGTGGAGCCCTTTGGTGCTCCGACGATGCTGTAGACAGGCGATAGCTCACCGAAGTAAACGCGTGGTTCAACGACGTCGAGCGCACCTGTCGGCGGAATATCACTCTCGAAGAAGTCGGGCTGTCCATTGGTGAGCGCGGTGTTGTCGTAGGCCGAGACGAATCCGTAGCCGTGGGTGAAGACCGCGCGGTCGTTGGTCCAGTTCCGCTGGCCCTCCGAGATGCCGGCGAGATTGATCTCGCGCACTGCGACAACGGCGCCTCGCTGCTCGCCATTGACCTGGTACCGGTCGACGTCGAGCTTGTTATTGAAGGAGTAGTAGCCGCGGATCTGCTGAAGTTGGTTATAGGTGGGCGAGACGACCGCCGGGTCGAGGAGTCGAATATTCGACAGCGTCCCCTGGCTCGCGGCGAGGACCTCCTTCGACGGCGGATCCACCGTCCCCGGGTAGTCCTTGATTTCGGCATCCACGATGGCGTAGGCGTCGCGGGTGGCATCGATATTGCGCTGGATGTAGGGAGTTTCCTTGACGAGCTCGCTGGGCCTGACCTGAAACTGCTGCACGATGATCGGGTAGATCGTGCCCACGACCACACTCGTGAGGATCATCAAGCCGAGGCCGATGATGGGGATCGCCCAAGACTGACGGAACACGTTCACGATGAACAGCGCAGCCACAATGAGGGCAACGAATGTGAGGATGTTGAGCGAGGGCAGCACCGCGTTCACATCCGTGTACTTCAGGCCGGTGAAGCCCGTCACGAGGCTCTCGCTCTTGATCGCGAGCCCGAACCGGTCGTACCAGTACGAGACCGCCTTGAGCACCAAGAGCAGCGCGATGAGGACTGAGAGTTGGATCTGCGCAGCCTTTGAGGCGCGGTCGCCCTTCGGCTGCAGCCGAAGTCCCCCGTACAAATACTGGATGACGACCGCCGCGATGATCGCGATGAAGAGCAGTGCAAACCCGAAACCGAGGAGGAATCGAATGAAGGGGAGCGTGAACGTGTAGAAGGACAGGTCGAGCCCGAACTGCGGGTCGTTGATCCCGAATGGGGTGGCATTTCGCCAGAGCAGATAGGAGCCCCATTCACCCGAGGCAGTGAGACCCGCGAGGAGCCCCATGACAAGCGCGACAGCGAGCATGAGGCGGACCCGGTAGGGCTCGATGGAGGCGCGATAGCGCTCCAGGCTTGCTTGCTCGGGGGTCATGCCACGGAAGGTTGGCCGCGATCGCCAGGCCCACCACATGACCGCGACGATTCCGCCGAACATGAGTCCACCGAAACCGACGAACATGACGGCCCGGGTCACGATCTGCGTCGTGAACACCTCCGTCTTGTCGACGGACTCGAACCAGAGTAGGTCGGTGTAATAGCCCGTGAAGATTACGAAGGTGATGACGATCACCCCGAGGATGATGAGCGTGGGCAAGAGCACCCCACCGCGTCGCTGCATCGTCGCCTGCTGGTCGGTTGCCTCTGGCATCTCAAACGTCACATATTGAACCTACGCCACAGTCGCGCTATTCGCATCATCCCCCTGCCGAGCGTGCACAATCCGGGACTTCGGTCAGCCTTCGTCCGTGGGGCAGGCAATCGGGCTGCCTCCGCTCGTCCACGCCTCGATAGCCGCCACGGCCTCCGCGACCGTGCTCACCGCTGCAACCGTGAGGCCATCGGGTACATGCCCGCTCGCCTCCTTACAGTGCTCATCAGGCATCAAGAAGAGCTCGGCTCCGTTGTTTCGGGCGCCCGCAAGCTTCTGGCGAATACCGCCGATTGGCCCGATCTCACCCTCCGGTGTGATCGTTCCGGTTCCCGCGATCGTTCGGCCCTTCGCAAGATCCGCAGGACTCAGTTTGTCGATGAGTCCGAGGGTGAACACCAGCCCTGCGCTCGGTCCACCGACGTCCTCAAGGGTGAAGTCGATGTTGAAGTCGGGGGCGTAGAAGATGCCCACACCAATCCCGATGAGGGGGAGCGACTCATCATCAGGATTGGCAATCGAGGTCACGGTAAGTCGCTTTGTCTCATCCTTCCCGTCGATGCGACGGACGACCTCAAATTCAAAACTCGTCCCGATCGGGTTCGAGCGAATCGTCTCCACGACCTGTTGAGCCTGGTCAACCTTCACTCCATCGATGGACAAAATTTGGTCCCTCGGCTGAAAGAGGCCGTCGGACGGCGATTCCCCGTACACAGTCGTGACGACCAGTTCCTTGTTCACCGGCATCTTCAGGTAATTGAGAGCCGCTCCGACAGCATCGGATTCCGAGGTGCTGAACATCACCGCCTGACGCCGCTTGACCTCCTCACCCGTCACCTCGTCGGGGTAGATGAGTTCGCGAGGCAGCACAGCGTCTGCTGGGTTGAACCAAGACGCCATGGCATCGACGAACGTCAATCCGCCACGTGGTCCGCCCGACTCCATGACGGTGGTCATCTCAATGCTGCCGGTCGTCGGGTAGGTCGTCGTGCCTTCGATGGAGATGACGGGCTTGTCGTCGACCGTCCCGATCAC
>CAMCSO010000252.1 GCA_945877545.1 Bifidobacterium breve
TGCGCCACCACCTCGGTGTCAGTCTCCGAACTGAGGCGCACCCCGGCCGCCTGGAGTTCGTCACGGAGCTCAGCGAAATTCTCGATGATCCCGTTGTGGATCACCGCCACCTGCTCGTCCTCGCTCACATGCGGGTGGGCATTGCGATCCGTCGGACCACCATGCGTTGCCCACCTCGTGTGTCCGATACCCGTCGTCGACTGAGGCAGGGGGTCCTCCCCTAGCAGCGTCTCGAGATTCACTAGCTTTCCGGCCTTCTTACGCACGGCGAGGCGATTATCGGCGATGACCGCGACCCCTGCAGAGTCATACCCGCGGTATTCCAGCCTCCGAAGTCCCGCCACCACGACCTCGAGGGCCTGCTTCTCACCGACATAGCCAACGATTCCGCACATGGTGTGCAGCCTACGCGCCGCGGGGTAGACAATTGGCTCGTGCTGAGCCTGCGCGTCAGTTGCCCCGCGTCACTCTGCGCACCCGTTGAGGCTCTCCTGCGCGCCGAACCGACGATCAGCAGCCTCACAGTGCATCGTGGCGCGAGCCTGACCCCACCTGGCGACGTGTTCCTCGCCGACCTCCCTCGTGAGACAGCAGGCGCACTCGTCGACAGCCTCATGGATATCGGTGTGCAGAACGAGGGCACGGTGACCCTCACACCCGTCGGCGCCTGGATTTCTCGCCCCGGCCTTGTGGCCGAGCGTCGTGCCCCCGGCCGGAGCCCCGACGCCGTTGTCTGGGCTGAGGTCACCGAGCGCGCCTACTCCGAAACCGAGCTCACCTGGACCTACGTGAGCTTCATGATTCTCGCCACCCTGCTCGCGGCGATCGCGATCGTCACCGACTCCGTCATCCTCATCATCGGCGCCATGGTTCTCGGACCAGAGTTCGTGCCCATTGCTGCGGTGGGTCTGGGCATGGTTCGCCGGCGACGAGGCCTCGTCCGTCAAGCCCTACGAACTCTCTTCATCGGATTCGCCGTGTCGATCTCAGTCGTTGCCGTCGTCGCACTGCTCGCTCGGGTCACAGGCATCGTTGACGTCTCCCAGATCGAGAGCGCTAGGCCGGGCACTGCCTTCATCTACACGCCCAACTGGTGGTCGCTCGCCGTTTCAGTCCTCGCGGGCGCTGCCGGAGTCCTATCGCTCACCGCGGCTAAGGGCAACGGGCTCGTCGGCGTCTTCATCTCTGTCACGACGATTCCGGCATCGGGCAATATAGCCCTCGCTCTCATCTTCGGGCTGTGGAGTGAGGTGCTCGGGAGTACCGCGCAGCTGGCAATCAACATCACCGGGATGGCGCTAGCCGGCTGGGCAACCCTCGCCCTGCAGCAGATCGTCTGGGCCAGGATCAGTTCAAGGCGAGTTCGGCGCGAACTACGGCCACGATCTCATCCGTGATTCGTTGTGCCTGGTCCTCCGTCGCAGCCTCGACCATGACTCGAATGACAGGCTCGGTCCCCGATGGCCGCAGGAGCACCCGTCCCGAGTCTGCGAGATCTTGCGTCGCCCTCGCGACGGCTGCAGCCACTACCGGATCAGATTCCGCGCGCGACCTATCGACACCCTTCACATTCACGAGCACCTGCGGCAACTTCGTCACTGCACCCGCGAGATCTGCAAGCGACGCCCCCGTCTGTGCCAAACGCGCAACCAGATGCAGGGCGGTGAGCAGCCCGTCGCCAGTCGTTGCGTAATCTGTCATGACGACGTGGCCGCTCTGCTCGCCGCCAAGCACGTAGCCACCCGACTTCATCGCCTCAAGGACATACCGATCGCCTACGCCTGTCTCGATGACGTCAATCCCGGCCACTCGCATCGCGTGCTTGAAACCCAGATTCGCCATGACGGTAGCCACGACGGTATTCCCGCTCAGTTGGTCGGCATCACGCATGGCCATCGCGAGGATCGCGAGGATATGGTCCCCGTCAACGAGTGCCCCCAGCGCATCAACGGCAAGGCACCGGTCGGCGTCGCCGTCATGCGCAATCCCTAGGTCAGCGCCGTGCTCGACGACCGCTTCAGCGAGGTCGCCCATATGGGTACTGCCACAGCCCGCGTTGATATTGAGCCCGTCGGGCTCGGCGTGGATCGAGATGACCTCTGCGCCAGCCCGCCTCAGGACATGGGGCGAGATGACGGAGGCGGCACCGTTCGCGCAGTCGACGACCACCTTGACCCCGGTGAGCGGGTGAGGGAGCGAATCAAGCAAATGTGCCTCGTACCTCGCCACGGCTGCGAGGTCGGTGCGGACTCGTCCCACTCCTGACCCGATCGGTCGGTCCCACGGCTCACCACGTCGAGCCTCAATGGCATCCTCGATGGCATCATCGAGTTTGTGCCCACCACGGGCGAAGAACTTGATTCCGTTGTCGGGCATCGGGTTGTGCGAGGCGGAGAGCATCACCCCAAGATCGGCGCCTCGTTGATCGGTGAGGAAGGCAACGGCGGGGGTTGGTACCACACCGACAAGGAGCACATCTACTCCGGCGCTGGCGAGCCCGGCGACCACTGCCGCCTCGAGGAATTCACCGCTTGCTCGCGAGTCGCGGCCGACCACCGCGCTCGGACGCAGACCATCGAGCGTGCCCTCCGACATGAGGACATGAGCGGCAGCGACCGCGAGGTCAAGGGCAAGTTCCGCCGTGAGCTCGCGGTTCGCGAGCCCACGGACCCCATCGGTACCGAAAAGTCGGCCCAAGGGACTAACGCTTGCTGTACTGGGGTGCCTTGCGGGCCTTCTTCAGCCCGTACTTCTTTCGCTCCTTCACGCGGGGATCGCGGGTGAGGAAGCCGGCCTTCTTCAGACTCGGGCGATTGCCCTCGGTGTCGATGGCGTTGAGCGAACGTGCCACACCGAGCCGCAGCGCACCGGCCTGGCCAGAGACACCACCTCCGCCGATGCGAGCGATCACATCGAACATACCCTCAGCGCCAAGGGTCACGAACGGCTCGTTAACGAGCTGCTGGTGGACCTTGTTCGGGAAGTACTGATCGAGGTCGCGGCCGTTGATGGTCCACTTGCCGGTACCCGGAATGAGTCGCACTCGTGCAATAGCCTGCTTGCGGCGACCGGTCGCCGCGCCGGGGGCCTTGACGATCTCTCGGGTGATGACTGGCCGATTCGGGGTCTCGGAGGTGTACTCCGAGGGCGCCTCGTCCTCGACGTCGATGTCGACGTCGTCTAATTCGATGGTGGCCTCAGACACTGCCACGGTCCTCTCGTTGATTACGGTGTGAAGATGGAGAACGCGCTTACTGCGCGACCTGGGAGAGCTCGTAAGGCACGGGCAACTGAGCGGCGTGCGGGTGATCGGAACCGCTGTAGACCTTCAGCTTGGTGATCTGCTGGCGGCCGAGCTTGTTGTGGGGGAGCATCCCCTTCACGGCCTTCTCCACGACACGACGCGGATTGCTCTCGAGAAGGTCGGAGTACGAGGTCGCGCGCAGGCCGCCCGGGAAGCCAGAGTGGCGGTAGTCCATCTTCTGCTTCTTCTTGTCACCGGTGAGGACGACCTTGTCCGCATTGATGATGATGACGAAATCGCCCGTATCAACATGCGGGGCGAATATGGTCTTGTGCTTGCCGCGGAGGAGCTTTGCGACGTTGCTCGCGAGACGACCGAGGACAACGTCCGTCGCATCAATGACATGCCAGGTGCGGGTGATCTCACCGGCCTTTGGGCTGTACGTGCGCACGGGACGCCACCTTCGTTGCTCGTTGGGGTCTGGACTACTCAGCTATGTTGCATATCAAATGTGGTGCGCGACCGTACAAACCGCCCGATCACTCAAGAGAAGCCGGGGATTTTCGGGGAAGCACCTCAGCGACCCGTAAGGATACCCAAGCAGAGACTGCCCAACCAAATCGCCCCCGGAAACGCCCGAATATCGGTCACCTCCCCCTCTGTTCATCTCGCCCCGAATCCGGGCGAGATGAAGGAAAT
>CAMCSO010000253.1 GCA_945877545.1 Bifidobacterium breve
TGGGGCGCTTGGCGTCTCGGGTCTACCCGGGACTTGACGAGGCGCTCTGGACCCGCAAGCGCGACCGGGAGATGCGTGCGGAGATCGAGGCTGGGGGCTACGCCTCCGCGCTGCTCGATTGCTCGGCCCCGGCTGAATCGGGGGCGGGCTCGTCCCGTGAGAGTCATCTGGTCGTCGTTCCGCAGGTCGGTCCCAACATCGACACGTGGAAGGCGGCCGGCGGTAACTTCTTCTACGAGATCGCGCAGGCCGCCCGGGAGTATGCCGGTGCAGAAAAGGTCACCATCTTCGGAGTCGAGGCAGGCGAGCCCGCCCGTGAGTGGCATGCGAGGCTCGTCAGGTTCCTCGTCGAGTCAGGTGCAACGCACCTCATTGCCCAGGTCGAGGCGGATCCGAACTCGGGCCAGCAGCTTCACAGCTGGGACACCTTCTACTCGCAATTGCTCCCTCGGTGGGATGGCATCCTCCTCGGCGTCGTGACGGACTCGTCCTACAAGTGGATCACCATCAATGCCCGGCGTCTCGGGCGAATGTCCGACAGATTCGTCCTCGTCGATATCTGCATGCCGATGGACGGGTCTATGCGACGCGGCCGAGTCGAGGTCGGGCCGGTGAACATGCCGGTCTCCGATGAGTCGCTTGCGGTCGTCGACGAGCGAACCGCCGGCATGGCGAAGATCCACGACGTTGCCTTCATCGGGGTGCTCTACCCCTACCGCGTGGAGATGCTCGATGCCCTTCGCGAGCACGGGGTTCGCGTGGCCGTCAACCCGCATCGGCCTGATGCCGCCGGTGACCTCGCTGCGACTCAGTCGAACCAGCCGAGCTGGCTCGACTACATGACTGCCCTCGCCCAGAGCAATCTCGCGATCAACTTCTCCCAATCGAGCGCCGGGCCATTCCAGCAGCTGAAGACGCGCGTGCTCGAGGCGTCGGCAGTCGGGTGCGTGATCCTCACCGACGATGTCGATCGCACCGAGCGCTTCTGGGTACCCGATGAGGAGTTCGGGTACTTCGCGACTCCGGCGGATGTACCGGCGCTCGTCGAGCGATTCCTGTCGGATCGCGCGAGGCTCGCGGGCGCCCAGGACGCGGCGAAGCGCCGGGCGAGATCGATGAACGTGACGAGCTTCTGGGGCGGCATCGAGCACACGTTGAAGAGGCGCGGCCTGCGGCCCTTTCGCGACGAGTGACCTCGGCTATGTGAGCCGGGCAAAACCTCCGTGCGCGGTGCCGTCCGGGAGCAACCGACGTAGTCCGGCATCGTCGAGCTGAGCGAGTTCGATCATGACCTTGCTGACCGCTGTGAAGTACTGATCGAGAACGGTGTCGGTGTGGGCGATCGATGCGTAGACGCTCAGCCCCCCGAGGAACCCTTCGTCGAGCAGTCGGCCGGTGACGTAGGTCTTCACGAGGAGTGGATCGAGCCCGACGACCGAGTAGTTCGCGAGTGCAGGCAGGCCGCCGACGGAAATCTCGAGACCGGCCGCCTGCGCAGTGTCGAGCCAGCGAAGCTGCACGGCCTCGCCGATCGCGTGCACGCGCGCCGGGGCGTCCTCGTCCGCCATGACCTTCAAGGTCGCGAGGGCCGCGGTCGGACCGATGCGCTCCGTCCAGAAGGTGCTCGAGATGAACGTTGACTGGGCCGCCTGCATGACCTCGGCGCGGCCGATGATCGCGTTGATCGCGTAGCCATTGCCGAGGGTCTTGCCGAATGTGGCGATGTCGGGGTCGACTCCGTAGTGGAGATGCATGCCGCCAAGGGCCCGCCGGAACCCGGAGGTGCATTCATCGAAGACGAGAACCGCGCCGTGCTTCGTGGCGAGCGCCCGGACGGCCTCGAGGAACCCCGGCGCGGGCGGGTCGGAGCGCTGCACCTCCATGAAGATGACGCCGACTGCGTCGTCCTGCATGATCTCAGTGAGCCCCTCGAGATCATTGAAGCGAAAGGGAATCGAACTGCCCCGGAGCGCGCGAGGCACCCCGTTTGGCTCGAGCCCAGCGAGGAGGTGGCCATCGAGGGAGTCGTCCTCGCCGAGATTGGCCGAGAGATACCAGTCGTGCCAGCCGTGGTAGCCGCAGAAGGCGACCTTGTCCTTGCCTGAGGCCGCGCGGGCGATGCGAACCGCCACCGCGCATGCCTCGCCACCGCTCCGGGTGAACCGGGCCATGCCCGCCCACGGGTGGAGGGCAATGAGTGCCTCGGCGAGATACACCTCCTCGGGGGCGTTGAGGGTTGAGAGGTTGCCCGAATCGATCGTGCGCCGGACGGCCTCGTCGACCTTCGGATGGCTGTAGCCCAAGATGTTGGTGCCGACGCCCATGAGCCCGACGTCGAGGTAGGCCCGATCGTCGAGATCCCACACCGTGCACCCCGAGGTGCGCGAGAAGTAGGCGGGCCAACCGGCCGGCAGATACATCTCGGCGCGCTTGGAGAGCAGCATCGAGCCGCCGGGGATGAGGGTCTTGGCCTTCTGCCAGAGCTCGCTGCCTGTGGACATGGGCCAAGGCTACGAGGTCGGGAGGTTGAATCCGAGCAGAGCAGTGCCGGTGCTGCTGAATCGAAGGATCGTGAGCGTGCAATTGCCCACGTGCGGCATCGTGGATCGGTACCGGTCGAGATCCATCCCGGTGACCGTAGCGATGATCAGTCGTGTCAGGGTCGAGTGGCCCACCACGAGGACACGGCCCCCCGGATACCGATGGACAATCTCGTCAAGGGCCGGCATGACTCGTTCGATTGCGGCCTGCGCGGACTCACCGTCGGGCAGGGGCGACGAAGCGGGATTCGCGACGAAGGACTCGTAGGCCGCGGGGAAAGCGGCGGCCATTTCGTCACGCGTGAGGCCCTCGCCCTGCCCCCAATCGATCTCAATGAGTCGTGAGTCGATCGAGAGGTGGACGCCCGCTGCTTCCGCAGACGAGCTTGCTGTGGTGGTGGCTCGCTGCAGCGGGGATGAGTACACGGCGTCGAGATTGGCGTCTTCGGCCCAGGCCGCCAAAGCGCGCGCCTGCTCAAGGCCATGCTCGGTGAGCGGAATATCCGAAACACCGGCATAGCGATTCTCGGCGTGCCAGACAGTCTCCCCATGCCGGGCAATGAAGATCGTTGTCACATCGATCACCCCTGCTGCGGTGGGCACGGCCCGCAGGTCGTCTGGATGCCGATGGTAGCGAGCACCGCGCAGGGGATTGATAGCCTCACCCCGTTCGAATATGAGGTAACAGGTGTCGCAACCACTGCCGGGCCATGCGAGAGGAACCAATGCCGAAGCTGCTCGTCCCCCGGGGCATTGTGCTCTTTGCTGTGGCTACTGTCATTGCGTCCGCCGGGATCCTCGTCCAGATCCTGCGAAATCCGGTGGGACCGGATTCCTTCCTACCCGATCTCACGTCATCGGCACTTACTGCGACGGCGGTGCTCCTCATCGCGTTCACGCTCCCGCTGTTCATCCGCAGGCTGCGCATCGGCACGAGTAGGTGGCTCCCCTGGCTGGTCGGTGCGGTTTCGGCATCGCTCTCGCTAGCTGTCTGGTTCCTCGTGGCATCGGGCCATGACTCCAAGGCGGCGGCGCTCTACGCGGGGCTGCGGATCCCGCAGCCACCATTCGTGGTCGAGTTCTGGGATCTTTCGCTCGTCCTCAAGAGCATCGACTGCGCCTCCTATGGGTTCGACGTCTATGCGGCGAAGAACGGCTGCATGCAAGACGCGTCCATCTATGGGCCGGGCACGCTGTGGCTGCAGTACGTTCCGTTCCGCGTCTTCTCCGAAGGCTCCGCGCCTGCCCTGGGCGTCGTCGCAATCATCATCTCGTCGCTCGCGCTCGTGTGGCTCGCTCGATTCTCGACCGGTCGAGGTCAACTTGTGCTCCTCATCGCCGCGGTCGGCTCGCCCTGGCTGCTCCTGCTCGAGCGAGGCAATTTCGATGCGTTCGTGATCT
>CAMCSO010000254.1 GCA_945877545.1 Bifidobacterium breve
CACCGAGGACTACGTCAATTTCGGGGCCACGCGCCGATGGATGTGACGGCTCGGCTGGGGCATCAAAGTGCCCGGCACGCGAACTGGCCACGGCATCCCGTACCTGTGGGTCAACGTCCACCACGTTCTCGAGCGAGCGCAACGAATCGGCGTGTTCGTTGGCTCAGTACCCCACGCATTCCATTCGGCAGATTCATAGCACTCAATGCTATATTTTTCTCGTGGATCGACCGGATGTCCTACGCGAGGCTTTATCCGAGACGGGCACGACGCAATCGCAGCTATCACAACTGAGCGGGGTTAAGCAGCCAAGCTTGAGCCAGATACTGAGCGGCCGCATCGAGATGAGCGACGAGATGCTCGACCGCCTCCTCTCCTGTGTGGGCTATCGCCTCGAAGTGGTGCGCCGGCCCGTTCGCGTGCAATTGGACCGCTCAAGCCGGCGGCGCTGGCGAATGCATCAGTTACTGGTTTCGCAACTGTCGCCCGAGACTCTCAAGCAATGGACACCAGTCATCCGGCGCAACCTCAGGCAGTTGCGCCGCGATATCCGCGGTGAGCCACACATGAGCAACCTCGATCGCTGGCAACGGCTGGTCTCGTCGGGTGACGTGCGCGGTCTTCGCCTCGTGATGACAGGGCTGGACACCGACTCCATCCAGATGCGTGAGGTCTCGCCTCTCGGCGGGCTCCTGCCCGAAGGAGATCGTCAACGTGTGCTTGAGGAGATGCTCCGGTGAAGCGTGAGCAACTCGATCACGCAAGACAAGACTGCCCGGCTCGGAACCCGGTGATGTGATGAGGAGGGATGGAGAGGGCGTGAAGCGCCATATCTGGGACGTACGTTTGATGTTAATGGTGACATTGCCCGGACGCTCTCGTACGATGGGGACACCAAAGAAGGGACCCGCGCCGTGACTTCCCAAGTCGATGGATCCATTCGCGCCCACGCTCGGGCGGTCCAGGACAGCACCGCAGAGATTGCGGCCTTCCTGCGCGATCATCTGGGCGCGCAACTGACCGCGCTGCTGACCGATGTCGATGTTCGCACCGTCAACCGCTGGGCTGCGGGCGAAGGCTGCCCGCGTGAGAGTGCCGAGAAGCGGCTTCGCGCTGCCTACCAAGTGTTCCGGCTGCTGGAGGGCTTTGAGGCGTCTCCGACCATTCGTGCTTGGTTCATGGGGATGAACCCGCAGCTTGATGACGTGTCCCCGACAGAGGCAATCGCGAACGATCAGTACCGCGACGTCATGTCGGCTGCGAGGGCGTTTGCGTCAGGCGGATGAGCGAGGAAACCAGCTTCGAGGCTGACCTGCCGCACGAAGTAGCCTGCAAGGAGATTCCCGAGGCGGGAGTGTTTCGGATAGCTCGACGTGATTCGCCGCTCGCTCTTTCGCGGATCAGCGTTGCTGACGCGGAGATGCCCCTCTCAGGCAACAGGTATGACGTGTCCGGTGGCGGCGTTCTGTATTGCGCCACGGATCTCGAAGGCTGCTACGCGGAGACCCTGGCGCGATATCGGCCGTCTCCACGGATCATTGCTGCACTTGGACTGCACACTGACGGATACATGAACGTCGGCAGCGTCCCCGCAGACTGGCGCCTGCGACGTGTGACGACGCGCGTGATCTGTCAGGAACCGCTGCCCTTCGTCGACGTTGAAGATCCGCGCACGCTGGCGACTCTGGGCGAACTTCTCGCCAAGGACTTGGTCGCGCTCGACATGGACCAACCGCTCGACGTCTCGCTGATGCGTGGGCGCAACCGGCTTGTCCCGAGGCTCGTCTCTCGCTGGGCGTATGTCCAGCAAAACGAAGACGGGACCCCCCGTTACAGCGGACTCCGATACGAGTCGAAGCTCGGAGGCTGGGAATGCTGGGCAATTTTCGACGGAACGCGCTTGGGACAGGCTGAAGAGAGGGCTGTCTCCCTCGAGGATCCCGAACTCGTCAGCGTCTCCGCGATGTACAAGCTCACAATCCACTGACCCAGGCGGAGTCTGGGACGAGACGCCCCGACGTCGGCCAGGCCGAACCCGAATATCGGCGAACGCACCATGACTTCGGTCAGCTCCACGTGGGGCCACCAACGCACACCTGGGCACCAAATGTTCCGAGAGAGATAAGGCCGTCCTCCATTCGGTTGATTGCCTCACGGTGGGAGCGGGCGGCCGATCCTCATTGACCCGAAATGGCTAGCGAATTGGCTTCCTTGGTCAGAGCCACCTCACGCACGTTGCGGCGCAGAGTGTAGCCTCAAAGTGCTCCACAGTGTAGGCTGAAAAAGCAGCAAAGTGTAGGCTGAGGAGGGGGTGGAGCCGTGGGTCCTGGGCCTGACCGCTCACAGCACTACCGGTCCCGGGTCATAGATGCCATCCTCGCCGGCCGGCTTCGGTCGTCCGGGGCGGTACTCCTGGAGGGGCCCAAGGCGTGCGGCAAGACGTTCACCGCCGAGCAGGTGGCCGGCAGTCAGGTGTACCTGGACCTCGATCCTGCAGCCCGGACTGCTCTCCGCATCGACCCCACCCTGGTGCTGAACGGAGAGCCGCCCCAATTAATCGACGAGTGGCAACTCGAGGCGACTTCGGTGTGGAACCACATTCGCAACGAGGTCAACAGACGGGCCCGGCCCGGTCAGTTCGTGCTCACCGGCTCAGCGCTGCCCGATGACGATGCCGCCCGTCACACCGGCGCGGGGCGCTTCGCCCGACTGCGAATGAGGCCGATGAGCCTGTTCGAGAGTGGTGAATCGACTGGTGCGATGTCCCTGTCGGCACTCCTCGACGGTGGGCGTCCAACCTCCCCGGCCAGCGCGCTCACCGTTCACGACCTGGTTGGCGTGACCGTCCGTGGAGGCTGGCCCCTGTGTCTGGATCTGGACATCGCCGACGCAGCGCGCGCGAACCGCGACTACCTGCGCAGCATCGCCGAGGTCGACATCACTCGGGTTGACCCGGCTCGCAACGACCCAGCACGGGCACTCCGCCTGCTGCGCGCCTTGGCCCGCAACGTGGCCATGGACCACAAGGTCGCCCGCCTGGCCTCCAGCGCCGACGGAGACGACTCGCCACTGGCGCGAACGACGGCCTACGACTACTTGGGCGCCTTCGAGCGATTGATGGTGACTGAGCTACAGCCGGCGTGGTCGACGCACCTACGGTCACGCGCGAGGCTGCGCACCGCTCCTCGGACGCACTTCGTCGATCCGTCGTTGGCGGTTGCCGCCCTCGATGCCTCTCCTGTGCACCTGCTTCGCGACCTCAATGCCTTCGGGTACCTGTTCGAGTCGCTGGTAATCCGGGACATCCGGATCTTCTCGGATTCCCTCGACGGCTCCGTAACGCACTATCGCGACAGCGACAGCCTCGAAGTCGACGTCATCGTGTCGACCGCAGACCGATGGGGCGCGTTCGAGGTGAAGCTTGGCACCGCGCAGATCGACGAGGCGGCCGCCAAGCTGCTCGCGTTCGCGAACAAGATCGACACCAGTCGCATGGGTTCTCCCGCCGTGCTCGGCGTGGTCACCGGTACGGGCTACGGGTACACGCGCCCCGACGGCGTGGTCGTGATCCCCGTCGGCGCGCTCGGCCCCTAACCGCGCTTTCGTCATCATCCAACTGGTCATCGACCTCGTTCGGCCTTAGTTGCGTCCGGCCGCGAGCACGAGGGCGCCCATCAGTTCGCGCTGCTGCGCATCCTGCGCATAGGTGTCCTCGGGGTGCCACTGCACCCCGACCGTCCACGCCTTCGCATCCGCGACCACGGCCTCAACGACTCCGTCCCCTGAGGTGCCAACAACGGTGAGGCCGTCGCCGACTCGGTCGATGGCCTGATGGTGGTAGCAGGAGGCCGTCACTGAACCGCCTGTGATGCCCAGCGGGCCGGCGTCGTCACTCAAGGCGACCTCATGGACGTGGTGTCG
>CAMCSO010000255.1 GCA_945877545.1 Bifidobacterium breve
CCCTCTATCGACCTGCCCACCGAAGTGCTGCGGGAGATGGCGGCCGACCATCTTTGGAGGCACTTCACCCCAATGAGTCTGGATGCCACGGTCCCCTTGAAGGTCATGGTGGAAGGGCAGGGCTGCTACCTGGTGGACAGCGACGGCCACCGCTACCTCGACGGCTTGTCGGCCCTCTTCTGCGTGAACATCGGCTACTCCTACGGGACGGAGGTGGGGCAAGCGGTCGCCGAACAGTACGAGCGCCTGCCCTATGCGAACACGTGGGGCACGACGTATCCCAACGCCATCCTCTTGGCCAGCAAGGTGGCGTCGCTGGCCCCAGCGAACCTGAACCATGTGTACTTCACGCCAAGCGGGGGCGAGGCCGTCGAGGCCGCGTGGAAACTGGCACGCCAGTACCACCGCACCCGCGGAGAGAACCGTTGGAAGATGATCTCCCGCGATGTCGCTTATCACGGAACCACTCTTGGCGCGATGGCACTCCTGGGCATCAACGAGATGCGCACGGGCTTCGAGCCTGTCACACCAGGTGGCGTGCGAGTCCGCAACACCAACCCCCACGCGTTCCCCACGGCGACCTCCGACGACGACGTGACTCAGGCGCTGCTCGACGACCTCGAGCAGCGGATCCTGCAAGAGGACCCCTCAACCGTCGCGGGCTTCATCATCGAGCCGGTCCAAGTACACGGAGGCTGCCTGGTGCCGCCGCCGGGCTATGCCGAGGGGGTGCGGCGAATCTGCGACAAGTACGGAATCCTGCTCATCTGCGACGAGACCATCACCGCCTGGGGGCGGCTGGGGGAGTGGTTCGCCTCAACCCGTTATGGCCTCGAGCCCGACATCATCACAACCGCCAAGGGCATCACCTCAGGGTACGGCGTCCTGGGATGCCTGATCGCCAGTGATGAGATCTACCAGACGCTGTTCGCCCATGAGGGGGCATTCCTGCACGGAATGACCTACGGCGGGCACCCCGCGTCAACCACCGCTGCCCTGAAGAACATCGAGATCCTCGAGCGCGAAGGCCTCCTGGACCACGTTCGCCACAACGAGTCCGCCCTCGCCACGGCCTTGGCGTCCCTGCTCGACCTCGACGTCGTGGCCGACGTGCGAGGCGCGGGCTACCTTTGGACGGTGGAGCTTGCTACCACGCGCCGAGACGGAACCGCCCTGACAGTGGCGGAACTGACAGACCTGTACGGCAACAGCAAGTTGACCTTCCCACTCCAAAGGGCTGGCCTGCTCATCCGGTACACGATCGAAGCCGGAGATCCCGCACTGAGCATCGCACCCCCGCTCGTCGCAGGACCCGATGAGTTCCACGAGATCGTCCGCGCCTTGCGCACCGTTCTCACCCCTCTCGGCGCTGACCTCCCATGACCGCATCACAATCCACTGGGGCCTCTCTCATCGATGCGAGGGCAGCAGCATGAGAGTCGGCATTCCGAGAGAGATCAAGAACCACGAGTACCGAGTGGCGATCACTCCAGCAGGCGTGCTGGAGCTAGTCCGCCACGGCCACCAGGTGGTCATCGAACAGGACGCAGGACTCGGGTCGTCGATTCCGGACGCGGACTACACCCGGGCCGGTGCCACGATCCTGCCATCCGCCGACGACGTCTGGGGATCGTCCGACCTCATCTTGAAGGTGAAGGAGCCGATCGCCGCGGAGTACCACCGCATGCGCGAGGGACAGGTGTTGTTCACCTACCTGCATCTCGCCGCAGACCGGAACCTGACTGAGGAGCTCGCGTCGCGAAAGGTCACCGCCATCGCCTACGAGACAGTCGAACTACCTGACCGATCGCTGCCGCTGCTGGCCCCCATGTCCGAGGTCGCCGGACGACTGGCCCCCCAGGTCGGTGCCAATGCCCTAATGCGTGCGCAGGGTGGCCGCGGCGTGCTCATCGGAGGCGTTCCGGGAGTCCCCGCCGCGAACGTCGTCGTCATCGGCGCCGGGGTCGCCGGCATGAATGCTGCCGCCATCGCCCTCGGCATGCAGGCCGAAGTCCAGCTCCTGGACACCAATATCGGCCGCCTCCGGCAGGTCGACGCGATCTACCAGGGTCACATGCAGACCGTCGCGTCCAACGCGTACGAGATCGAGCGAGCCGTGCTCGACGCCGACATGGTGATCGGCGCCGTGCTCGTGCCCGGCGCCAAAGCACCCACACTCGTGTCGAACGAGCTCGTATCGAGGATGAAGCCGGGATCGGTGCTCGTCGATATCGCCATCGACCAAGGCGGCTGCTTCGAGGACTCCCGTCCGACCACCCACGCGGCGCCCACGTACACGGTCCATGACTCGGTCTTCTACTGCGTGGCGAACATGCCGGGCGCCGTGCCGAACACGTCCACCTACGCCCTCACAAACGTGACGCTGCCCTACGTCGTGGCCCTGGCGAACAAGGGCTGGCGTAATGCACTCCGGGACGACAGCGCCCTGTCGCCGGGCCTCAACGTGCATGACGGTCGAGTCACCCACGGCGCGGTCGCGCAGACATTCGACCTGCCCAGCGCGCAACTGGAGGACGTCCTCGCCTGACGGCACCATTGTCATGTTTCGAGCCTCATGCGTGCGCTGGCCGGAGGACACCAACGGGCATTGATCGCCCCGAGCGGGGTCGAGGGGGCATGAGCGGGCGCGGAGAAGACTCATAATCTGGTCGTCGTCGGTTCGAGCCCGACCCGCCCCACCATAGATACCAACGGTTTTTCCCGTTTTTGGCATTCTTCCGAGGCCCTGTTTTCCCCCGTTTTCCCCCGAGCGTGACGTCGTGGCGGGGGACGCCGCGTCGCGACGAGTACGCAACCCGGGGCCGGGCGAGGGTCGGCGCACGCGAAGTCGCCTGCGCGCCACGTTCGGCATCCGATGGCGTGGGCGTCGCGGGGCCAGCCGAGCGGTCCCTGGCGGCACGCTCGCGAGCCGTGTGCGCGACGGGGATTCCGAGGCCGAGAGGTGATTTTCCCAAAGTTGTGGAGATTGCCGGGTGCCGTCGGCCACACGTGTCGCAGGCTTCGCGGGTTGAATGCGCGCAGGAGCGACCGCGTAACGGTCTTCGTGCGTGACCACCTACTACGCGATCGATGACCTGTCCGAGCGCTGGGGCGTAACCCGGCGCACCGCCAATGAATACGTCCGCCGGCATGGCTTCCCCGCTCCGCTGGCGTTCAGCGGCCGCACTCGCCGCTGGCCGATCGACGAAGTCGACGCCTGGGAGGTCGAGGAACGCCAGAAGCGCAGGCCGAGGCGGAGTCCGCGGCCCGCGCCGAGGAAGACCGACCTGGCACCCGTGATCGTTCGGCGCGCGGCATGAGCGGCGTGGCGCCCGAGCGAGGCGCGATCTGGGTCACTCCGCACGGCGTGCGGATGCTCATGCCGAAGAAGGACGCGGCGAAGCCGTACATCCGCCTGGACTACCTGCTGGCGGGCAAGCGGACCCAGCGCACGGCCGGGCGGGCCGAGGCCTGGCAGGAGGCGTGGTCGATTGCATCGGGCATCGACGAGGAGATCGCCGCTGAGCTGGCAGGCGCCGACGGCGAACCGATCGCGCTGACGGTCGGGATGCTGGCCGAGAAGTGGGTGAGCGCCAGAGGGGATGCCTGGTCGCTGCGCTACCGAGATGAGACCTGCGACCGGATCAGCAAAATCATCCTGCCGGCCATCGGCGCGAAGAGCGTTGCGGACCTCACTTGGGATGACACCACATCGCTGGTGAAGGGCCAGCCGTCGGCGTCGGGGCAACGGCTGGTGTGGAGCGTGCTGTCGGGAATGCTCCACTTCGGGGTGGATGCGGGCATCGTTGATGGCGCCGTCCGAACGATCCTTCCGACGCTGGGTGACTTCCGCCGGCGGTCGGCGGAAGTCACGGTCGACGCGTCGGATCCGGACTCGGAGGAGACG
>CAMCSO010000256.1 GCA_945877545.1 Bifidobacterium breve
AACGCGTGGGACTCCTCGCGTGGCCGGTGGCAGGTGCAGGTGATCCATGCGTTCGGCCGGTCCGATCGGGTCACGTCCACGGAAGTGGCGTACGAGGTCGCTTTCGCGTGATCCTCGGGCTTGATGTCGTGCACTGATTTCCTCGAGCGCGGCTGGGGCCTCCACTACGTCCGGGGCGGCTTGCAGGGCGTTGTCGGCTTGGGCCTCGGCGAGTGCGTCGAGCGAGCGGTAGCGGCGCGTCTCTGCCCAGGCGCCCGTGCTGCTCGGCGAGGGCTGCGCCGACGAGGCGGATGAAGCTCGCCCGGTCGGGGGGTAGATGCCGACGACGTCGCTCCTGCGCCGGATCTCGCAGACCCAGTGGTGCAGGGCCAAGACCTGCCCCATGCGATCTTGGGGGTGCGGGTCTTCAGGTTGGCGGAGACGTGCGTCCGGCAGGGCTGCCGACTGCTCGCGGGTGGTCAGCCCGCGCAGGATCGCCAGCGACCGTGCGCCGTCCTCGGCGGAGGTGACGTCCAGTCCGCGGACCTCGCGGTAGCCCTCGGTGTTGACGCCGGTCGCGATGAGCGCATGGACCCCGACGGTCCTGCCGCCCTCGCGGACCTTCGCCGGCCAGGACGTCCAGGCTGCTGGACATCTCGGATACCTGCGACTTGGAAAGCGACGTGATCCCAGGCGTGGCAACGAGTTTCTCGAGCCGGCGGGTCGACACCCCCAGGACGCAGGCGCACACCACGACCGTGATGAGCGCCGACTCCGCCCGGCTGCGACGGCTTCGCAGCCACTCCGGGAAGGCGGGCCCGCTGCGCATCCGCGGGATCGCCGGGTCGATCGTGCCCGCTCGCGTGTCCCACGGCCGCTACCGGTAGCCGTTGCGCGAGTTCACCCGGACCGGCAGCGCTGCCCGTCGATCCGGGCCGTCATGTCAATACTCATGCGAGATGTCATCGCGTTGCTCCGTCGTGGGATTCCGTCGACAGAACTTGCAAGGGATCACGCGATGACCGCCCCCGATCAGGGCGCCACGCTCAACACGACGCAGAACTCGTAAACCACGACCGCGGACCCAACCCTGTCAGGTCGTGCGGCGCCCTGGCCCCGCTACTGAGGACTTGTGAGCACGCGAAGCACTGCTCGTCCTCGATCGGCGTCAGCACGGGGCATCAATCGCCATGCCGGGTGGGCATCTGTGAGCTCGCGATCCAGTATCGCCAGGCGGCCACGGTCAGAACTGGCCAGTTGGTCGAGTTTGGCGAAGGGATCGTCGATGCATGCGAGGAGCACGGCGGCGTCCTGGAGGTGGCGTGCCGGGTCCCGGCTGTCCGATACGTACGCCGCGGTCTTGAGGATGAGCGCCCCGAATGGTTGCGGTACCGAGATCGTGAACGGGCTTTCCTCGTTGAATGTCGAGCGGTAGTTGGCCGTTCGGCGCAGTGCCTGCGTTCCTCCTGGCACTTTCACCATGTCCATGCGGCGCATCCGCTCTTGCACCCTCGGTGGTGGGTGATCCGCGATAACGACGTCGACACGGCTCGCTCCGCGCGTGAACCGATGGCCGACGTTGTTTCTCGGATCGATGCTCGGCTTGAGCTCGTATCCCAGTGACTCGGGCGTGTTTGGCGTCGTGTTCGGCGTCCCTCGGGCCGTCTCTATGTGGAGAGCGATGTCAACGTCGTGGGCAGCCTCGGTGCCTCGCATTCGGGCGACGGGACCACGGGTCTACCGGAGCAAGGTTCAGTGCCGCGGGGTCCTGACGATTCGGGGCTGGCCACCGGTTGTCGTCGTGCATGGCATCCCAGGGAATCTCCATAGTATGGTTTGTGCACCAATCCATTCGATGCGGTTCGGTGAGGAGGGGATATGCGCGGCACCTCGGTGCGTCGAACGTGGGAGTACGACCCTGCCCGGTATGCGCCTCCCCGGTTCCGGCGTGCCTGCCACTACGAGTCGTTCACCCCTGACGAACTGTCCGCGTTCGATGAGCCGTTCTCAGCGGACCTGGTGGGAGTGGTCTCCGATGCGGAGACGGCCGTCCACCGACTGAACGCCCGCGCCCGGCCCGCGTTGGCGCCGCTGGCACGGCTCCTGCTGCGCACAGAGTCGATCGCATCCTCCAAGGTGGAGGGCATGCAGGTCGACGCCCGCGACCTGGCGCGCGCGGAGGCGCGACTCGAGTCGGGGCGCAAGGCCGGATCGAGCGCGTCGGAGATCCTGGCCAACATCGACGCGATGGAGCTCGCCATCGACCACGCCACCGGCTCGAACGCGGTGACACTCGACGACTTGGTGAGCATCCACGCCGCGCTGATGGCCACGGCACCGAACGCCCGCATCGCCGGCGTCGTGCGCACCGAGCAGAACTGGATCGGCGGGAACAACTACAACCCCTGCGGAGCCAGTTTCGTGGGACCACCACCCGAAGAGGTTCCGCGACTGCTGGAGGACCTCTGTCACGCGATGAACGACGACGGCCTGCCGCCGGTGATCCAGGCCGGTCTCGTGCACGCGCAGTTCGAGGTCATCCACCCGTTCCTGGACGGCAACGGACGCACCGGCCGGGCCCTGATCCACGTCGTCCTGCGCCGCCGCGGACTGACCCCGATGTATGTGCCACCGATCAGCGTCGTGCTGGCCGGCGACAAGGGCAGCTACATCGCGGGTCTGGACGCCTACGCGCGCGGAGACGTCGACGACTGGCTGACGACCTTCGCCGCGGCGACGGCCCAGTCGGCCGGTCTGGCCAGCAGTTACCTCGCACGGGTGGAGGCCCTTCAGGACCAGTGGAGGGCGATGCTGCGGGCGACGGCGAATCCCCGCGCGGACTCCGTGGCCTGGGCACTTGTCGAAGTCATGCCCGCGCACCCCATGATCTCCGTCCCCGTCGCGGTGGCCGCCACCGGGCGAACCAAGGCTGTCGTCAACGAGGCCCTCCTCCAACTCGAAAGCGCCGGCGCGGTGACCCGGGCATCGCACGGCCAGCGCAACCGCACCTGGGAAGCCACCGGCCTGCTGGACCTCCTCGCCGACCTGGAGGCCGGCGTCACGATGCCGGCACCGAGCGCTGACGCATGACCAGCGATTGCCCAGCAGGAATGCGGAGACCGGGCGCGCAACGGGGCGTCGCGAAATGCCCCGGATATGCCCCGGAACATGGACGACGAGTGATCGAGTGTAGCGGGGAATGCCGGAGTATGCACGAGTAAGAGCGTGGCCTTAAGGGCTGGCGAACGGCTCGTAATGCGTAGGCCCGGGGTGGGGAGGAGCGCAGCGACGGTTCCCCGAGGCGGCTCCACGGGAAAATCGTTGCTATTGCTGAGGTTTCCCTGTCTCGTGGAGTTATGCAAGGGCTTCGGAAGGTGGCCAGCTCGCTCCCGAGGTGCCCCCGGAGGTCTGACCCCCTGCTGTGAGGGGTTCCGCGTGATGTTCGCGACCGCATCGCCTTCCGTGGTGGAGGGCTGCCTCCTAGGCGGCGGAGTGGCGCAGGAACTCGCCCCGGAACTCGCCCCCGAGGTGCGGGGCCTCTGGGGCGACGGGCTGGTTAGGCTGCGTCCGGCTTGACGTGAGTCGTGCAGGCGAGGAGTGGAATGGTCCGCTTGGTTGGCGGAGCGGGCCTCATAGGATACTCTGATACTTTGAAACGAAGGGTCAGAGTGGTGGGTGCTGCGGTAGTTCACGAGGTCCGGGCGGCGGGGAAGTATCCGCGGGCGGTCATCAGCCCGACCGTGTCGTGGACCCTGCTCGCGCTGGCGTATGAGCCGTCGAAGGCGCCGACCCAGGCGCGCCTTGCAACGTTGCGGCGCCATGACGCCTGCACGGACGGACTACGAATCGCCTTGCGATCTCGGCGGGGCGTGGCAGGCAGTCGCCACCTGTACTCCTCT
>CAMCSO010000257.1 GCA_945877545.1 Bifidobacterium breve
TCGATGCGGACGTCGCCGCCGCGATGCTCGAACGACGAGGCGGCGAGTACCAGCTCTGCGAGGCGAAGGGCTGGCTGGTACCGCAGGTTCAGCCGTGAGGGTCGCCACGATGGCAACGGTGCCCCAGGCATCAGCCGAGTCACCTCGGCAAGGCGGTGCGTCACAGCGGTGAGCCGGCGCGAGACGACGACGGGTACCAGCGGGTTGCGCAGTAGGCGCTCCCCCGCGGCCAAGAGGATCTGGTTCTCCGCCGTGTCAATCGTGAAGTCGTCATATGACACTTCGAGCGGCAACCACATGCCCGGCCTGCGCTTGAGTTGCTCGCTGATCCTGATGCGCCCGCGGACAACCGGCAGTGACTCCTCGGCGAGCCGATAGCCCTGGATGAGCCCCGGCCGTAGTGCCCGGGAAACTGCCCTCAGGTAGGCCTCGGCGAGCACGTGCACGATGTCGGAGTCATGCTCGACGCCGACCGATTGCTCCTGCCAGGTCACTCCTCCCATGGCATGAGCGAGCATGAACACGATCCGGTTGATCGGCACCCGTGGTTGTCTGGTTCCCGGCGCAACTTGCCTTCTTCGCGGGGGCCTTGGCCTATGTCTTTCAACCCTCGCTAGCAGCCAACGGACTTTTCGTCGGATCGACGATCCTGATCGTCTACTGGATTGCCACGATGATCTCCCTGCGGGGCATGAGTTACACGGCGTTCGTAGGAAGCAAGGGGCTCGTCATCGGGACCCTGGTGCCAGCGGCGATGCTCGTCGTGATGGCGATCATCTACCTTGCTGACGGAGGGCAATCGCAGCTGCAGACAGGGTCTGCCTCGGACTACCTGCCAGCCTTCACCGGTATCGCCAGCATCGTGCTCATCGTCAGCAACTTCCTCGCCTACGCGGGGATGGAGGTCAATGCGGTGCATGTGCCCGACATGATCAACCCGAGGAAGGGTTTCCCGAAGTCGATCGGCCTGGCATCGATCCTCATCCTGCTCGTATTCATTCCCCCTACCCTGGCGATTGCAGTGGGTGTGCCGGCAGCGGGCATTGACCTCACCACTGGAGTGATGCAGGCATTTGACGCCTTCTTTGACCGCGTAGGCATCCCCTGGGGCACCAGTGCCATGGGCCTGCTCATCGTGGTCGGGATCCTCGCCAGTGTTGTCACCTGGATACCCGGACCGAGCCGGGGTCTACTCCTTGTCGCAAGGAGTGGCTACCTGCCAAGGGCCCTGCAGAAGACCAACGGCGCCGGCGTTCAGGTCAATATCCTCATCGTTCAGGGCATACTCGTATCCATCCTCGCGCTGTTCTTCGCAGTCATTCCCGATGTCAATTCGGCCTTTTGGATCCTGACGGCGATTGCTGTCCAACTCGACATGATCATGTACATGATCCTGTTCATGACCGCACTGAAATTGCGGCGCACCCAGCCGGAGGTACCGCGCGGATTCAGGGCGCCTGCAATGCGGCTGGTGGGCTGGGTTGGTTTCTCGGCGAGCCTGCTGGCTTTCGTCATCGGGTTCTTTCATCTCCCAGGATCGCCCATGAACAACGTCGTCCATATCTCACTGCTGCTCCTCGGAATCGTGATCCTCGGCGGTGGACCGCTTCTTTTCTGCAGGTTCAGAAAATCCTCCTGGGACACCTCCAACGATTGCGTTCGCACCACAGACGAGAGCGCGGGGAGCACTGCTGTCCCGGGTCATATCGGCACCAACCCCATGGGCAGCTGAATCGGCTGCCTGCACGGCCTCAGGTGGCGGGTGGAATGCCCAACCATTGCGCGTGAATACGTTCCCGGCTTCGGCCATCATGTCCTCGATCAGCGCTTCGCTCAGCCGCTCGGTCCGTGCGACGCGAGCCGATGCCCACAGCGGGCACCACGAGGATGTAACCGTCCTCAGAGAACCGCTGAGTGAGGCCGAACCCTGTGGACAGGTTCATCCCCGTAATTCCACGACCCAGAGGTCCTGCTTCACCAACTCCGTCGGGATCGTGAGCGGGTCCGTAGTTGCAGCGGTGAGCGCCGGCCGGTCGTCCCGACGCTGGCAACGTCGCACTCGGGATGGTCTTCACTTCGAAACTGAACACCGCTGCGCGACTCGGAGGATTCAGGTGCATCCCGACGGCTGGGCGGGCCTCTCACCAAACAGCGGACCATTCGAGATCTTGAACGTATCCACCTTCCACGGGTTCAACTGATGATCGGCCCACACCTGCGCGATCGTGTCGTTCCCAACTCCGAACCGCTTCGCCAGCGACCTCGTCGTCGAGTGCGCCGAGGAATCCGGCGGCGCCTCGTGACACGTGACCCGGACGAACTCCGCAACCGTCCCGTCCGGCAGTGACGCCTTTCGCCCGCGGCCCTTCGCAATCACCCCCACACCATCCACCCCAGTCACGGCGAATCGCGCACGCCAACGGGGCACCGTGTCGGGGTCCGCCCCGCACTCCCGGGCGATCTCCTGATTCGCGACCCCGTCGGCCGCCATGAGGAGCCCCCTGGCCAGCATCACCCGCCGGTGCGCGAGCACCGACGACGACGCCATCTTCCTCAGCGCTACGCGCTCATCCTCGGTCACCGGCAACGCCGGTGCAGTCACAATCGGCATCAAAAACCACCGTGCTGTTGAGCCAACAGATCGCTAATTGCCGCCGTCGTTCAGCGTGACGGCGATCGGTGCGAATGCATCACCGATTGTGTCGAGTCCCGCCGCTGTGAGCTCGGCGTTTGCTGCCTCCGCGTAAATGTTCGTGTAGGACTCAGCCGACGGCTCGGCGGTGATCACCGTTGAGTCAACGAGGTCCTTCGTGCGCCTTGCGATGGCAATCGTCTGCGCCCACAGCTCGGGCACGACGATCCCGACACCCGCCGGTGAAGGCCAGATGAGCTTGTTGACCTCGTTCATCATCCACAGTTGGTGGCTCGCGCCCAGTTTGGGACCATTGGCCGTGATGATCTCTGCGCACTCTTGCGGGTTGTCGCGGGAGTAGATCCAGCCGGCCAGTGATGCCGTCACGAACTTCTGGGTGAGCGCCTGATACTCGGGATCCGCGAGACGCTCTTGGGAGGCCCAGATTGCGTCCTGGTACATGCCGAAGCCCTCGTCAGTGTCATTGATGACGTTGAAGTCCTCTGCGGTGTAGAACTCACCAGTTTCCGGGTTCCTCGACTCGAGTAGTTGCGCAAACTCGTTGTACGTCATTGCCTCTGCGACGTCAATCTCACGGTTGAGCAGGGCCTGCATGTCGAACCGCTGCTGGACGAACTCGACATCGGTGGCCGGATCAAGGCCGGCTCCGGTAATGCCGGCCTCCTCCTCGAACTCGTTGCCGAAACCCCAGTTGCCGATCTTCTTACCCTTGAAGTCAGCCGGCGTCTTGATGCCGGAATCCGCCCACGAGACCTGCAGCGTGCCCGACTTCTGGAAGACCTGAGCGACATTCGTGACGAGGTCGCCCTGCTCACGCGAGGCGAGTGCCTTCGGCGCCCAGGCGATCGCAAAGTCTGCGCCGCCCTGCGCGAGCACCGTCTGCGGCACGATGTCGACGCCACCCTCGAGAATCGTCACATCGAGACCCTGTTCGGCGTAGAAGCCCTTCGCCTTGGCCGCGTAATAGCCGGCGAACTGGGCCTGGACGAACCACTGCAATTGAAGCTTGACCTCGTGCATCGATTCTCCCTCGTAAATGGCGGCAGGCCGACCGGACTCTGCCCGTCCATGGTGCAACCCATCGTGCAACTGACAGCATAATCCGCGCGAAAACCAAGCCGATGACTCTTCACAGAACAGCCTGCCAGCGCGTTGGCACCCACCTGCAGTCTCCGGAGAGCGTG
>CAMCSO010000258.1 GCA_945877545.1 Bifidobacterium breve
CACACCCATGTTCCTTTGCGGTCATCGACGCGTGCTGTCATTGACCTGGCCCAACGACGCGGTGGTCTCGGGCTCTTCACCGGTTGCGCGACTCGTTACACAGCGGGTGCACTCGTTTTCGAAGTGACAGGCTCGTAGGGCGAATGCAAGTTGATGTCGACTGTGACACCCTCGCTCAGACCGCCATCACGCTCCGGCTCATGATGCAGGCGTGACTCGTCGATTTGCACAGTTCAAAGCCGCCTATTTGCACAGTAGTACACAAATAGTTCATGCGGAGGGGACGTGCGACTGAACGTCGGTGGCGAAATGCTGAAATGGCTACCCACCGGTCCCTTTTGCAGCAGGGGGCGTATCCGCCCGCGTTTCATCGCGACGGGACTGAGTCGAGCCTGCGCTTGCTGCACGGTGGGAGTCCTTGAGAATCGTGGGCATCCCTGCGGATCTCTTGACGAAATGGTTCCACCCGAAGCTGTCAGGCTTGATAGGTCGCTGCCTCCCGGCGACTGAGGACTATCTGCGGGAGAAGTGCCTGCGGCGAAAGGTCAAGGATGAGTTCGACACACCTGGTGATGTCATCGACCGAGAGCATCGAGGCCTTTGGGATCACATCTGATATCCAATCGCTCATCTCCGTGTCGACATACCCGGGGGCAATCGCGGTTGCCATAACTCCATTCCCCCGCTCTTCAGTGTTGATCGAGTTCACCAGCGAGATCAGCGCCGCCTTGGTGGCTCCATATGCGGCTAAACCGGACTCAGGATGGAGTCCTTCCAGGGATGACAAAGCGATCACGCGGGCAACTCCTGAGTCATTCCGTTGCGCAGTTGCCCGCAAACTGGGAAGCGCGGCTGCCGTCAGAAGGAACGGCCCCCGAAAGTTCACGTCGATCTGCCGATCCAGTCGCCTCGCTTGGTAGCCCGCGAGCGGCCCCGCAGAACCCACCCCGGCTGCAAGTACCAACGCATCAAGCCCACCGAACGCATCTAGATGACGCTCGATGAGATCCGTGACATGAAGGTCGTCCGAGACGTCGCCCGCTACAGCGATGGCGCTGGATCCCAAGGACGTCAGGTCGCGAACACGGGCTTCAAGCGCCTCGACACCACGGGCCGCGATCGTGACCCCCCAACCACGTTTGGCGAGGCACAGTGCAATGCCTCGTCCAATGCCCCTTGACCCTCCGGTGACGAGGGCCGATGGTGCGTGGAGTGCTCCGCTCACAGACGGCGAGGGAGAAGGCTTCCACGGGTCAGGACCACATCAACTGCAACAGCAAAGACAAGGACCCCTGCGGTGGCAAAGTACTGAACCTCGGTCGAAAGTCCGAGGAGTTCAACACCGTTGTTGATCGACCCGATCACCAACGCTCCTAGGAGCGCTGCCCAAGCGGTGCCCCGCCCGCCGAACAAACTCGTTCCACCAACGACGGCTGCCGCGATCGCGTCAAGCATGAGCGAGCCAGTACCCGAGGAGGGGGAAACCATAAGGAGGCGCGACGCATCGACCATGCCGGCCATCGCAGCGCATGCGCCGAGGATAAGGAATGAGAAGACCACCATACGTGCCACCGGAATACCTGCTCGCGCTGCCGCCTGACGGTTTCCTCCCACCGCGAAAAGGTGGCTCCCATATCGAGTCTGGGTCATGAAGTACGACGCCACGATGAGCATGAGGATGAGCATGGCCACCGGGAAGGCAAGGCCACTGCTGGCACTGACAACGCCCACCACGCCGATGACGACAACGGCCACTAAAAGGGCGGGCAGGACTGCACGTCGAAGCATGCTCGTCTCCGAGGCTAACCGCCGTTGCGTCACCCATCGACCCACTCCATAGACCGCACTGGCCACAACGGCCAAACCGATGCTGACGGACGAGGGGATCTGCGTCGCCGCTATTTGCTCGTAGGGATTTCCACCCAGAGAGATGGAGAACTCCTCAGGCATCACCACGAGCAGCAGTCCCAGGAGTGCGGTCATCCCGCCTAGGGTGGTGATGAGCGAGGGCACGCCAAAGATGATGATCAAGCCCTCTAGACCGGCGATGAGCACTCCGGAGAGAATTCCCACCGCCAGCGCGATCCAGATCGACTGCCCCATGTTCACTGCGATCTGAGCAGCGATAGTGGCGCACACTGCACCGAGGGCGGCCCCGGAGAGATCGATTTCCCCTACGACCAGGACAAACACGACGCCCAGAGCCAGCATTGCCGTGGTGACGATTTGCAGAGAAAGGTTGCTGAGGTTTTCAGAGCTGAGGTAGGCCGGATTCTGGGAGTAGAAGATGAGCCAGATCACGACGAGAGCAATGACGACTGGCACCACCCTCAAGCCGCCGGACATCGCATCACTGACCCGTGTTCCCATCGACTGGCGGGTGGCCCTTGCTTCAACAATGGGGGCCATAAGGCCTGGCTCGTGGGCGCTCACGCAAAACCTCCTGCTGGCGTCTCGTGCGCACCTGTGATGGCCGCGACAAGATCTTGACTGCTGTACTCACCGGAATTGAATTCGGCGACTTTCTCCCCCAAACGGAGAACGACCACCCGATCCGCAACTTCTTGAACGTCACGAAGATCGTGGGAAATAACTAGCACGCCACAGTTTTGATCCTTGAGGCGGCGGACAAGTGCCAACACCTCCGCCCGCTGGGAAACTCCGAGAGCCGCTGTCGGCTCATCCAAGAGCACCATTTTGGGGTTCGTGACGAGGGCGCGACAGATTGCAATGCCTTGCCGTTGACCTCCGGAGAGTCGCCCCACCGGAGTGTTCAACGAGCGAAGTTTGACCGCAAGACTAGCTAGAATCCGCTGGGTCTCGGCTTCCATTTCGGCTCGACGCAGTCGCCGCCCACTCCAGATCCCGGAGATTTCCTCTTGGCCCAAGAAGAGGTTCCGCACCGCATCAAGGTTGTCGCACAGTGAGAGATCTTGGTAGACCGTGTGAATGCCACGTGCCACGGCGCTGCGCGACGATTCCATCGTCACCAACTGGCCTTCGATCCGAATGTCACCCCCGTCTGCGCGCTCGGTCCCAGCAAGCAACTTCACTAGGGTGCTCTTGCCGGCCCCGTTATCGCCCACGAGCGCTACCACTTCACCCCGGTTGAGGGTGAGATTTACATCCGAAAGCGCGCGGACTCCGCCGTAGAATTTCGAGAGTCCGCTGATGGACACCAAATCGGCCAACTCATCCTCCTATGGTGCGACGTTACTGATGGTGCGACGTTACTCACGAATCCCCTGACGACGCTGCAAGAAGCCTCCGGGGGCGAGGGCTTCCTGCAGCGCCGCAGGGGTCATTTCATGTGGTGCTAGGAGCGGTTGTACTTCTGGCAGGTAGCAGTGTTGGCTGCCACACCCGTGCAGATCTGCGCCCAGGTGAAGATGCCCTGCTTGACGACCTTCGTATCGATCGTCGCTCCAATATCTTGGCCCGGGGTCAGGTAGAAGTAGTCGACCGAGATGCTCGCGGTCGGCACATCCACGGCACCGTTGTTCACCGTCGTGTTGACCGGCGGCTTCGGTGCAGGCTTACCCAGAAGCGCCGCGGCCGTGAGTTGAGCTGCCACTTTCGCCTCGGTGCCGAAGTTCTTCATCACCATGTCTTCCTGCTGGCCGGTCAGCATGTACTGCAGACCGATGAGCTCAGGGTTCTGACCGCCGTAGACAGGGATCTTCACTCCCTTTGCCGTCATGGCAGCAATCGCTCCCGACGTGATGCCGTCATAGAAGCCGAGGACGGCGCTGACGTTGTTCTGCGTCCTTGTCAGGCACTGCTCCATCTTGCTCTGAGCATCG
>CAMCSO010000259.1 GCA_945877545.1 Bifidobacterium breve
CATCTCCTGTAGGGCCTCCAAGGTGGGCACCGTGTCCTCATATGCGTGCCACACGTCGAGCATGACCTCGTAGAGGGCCGCACCGAGCGCCGGGTCGATGCCGGGGCCGGCAGCGAGGAGTTCGTGGAACACTCGTTCATGGGCGGCGACGGATAGGTCTCGTGTGCTCTCCGGATCGCTGATCCGTGCGCCCTCCCAGATGAGGTCTAGGAAGGACTCGAGTGCTGCGCGCTCATCGGCCGCAAGCGGGGTCGGAGACCTGAGAAGTGCGGCATCGAGCCAATGGCTCGCGCTTCCCTGATCGATGAGGGTTGAGTGAATATCGAAGATGACGCCCTTGACGGGTGGGACGCAAATGTGGGCCGCGCGACTCATGGAGGGAGCGTAGTGCGGCCCACAGACCAGCTAGGCGGTTGCTGTGGGCGGAGCCGGTGCCTGCGTGGCGTCCTCGTTGCGATCGGTGAGGCTGCGCAGGCCGAAGCCGGTGAGGATGAACAGGGCGCCGAGTCCGACAACGAGGGCCGAGACCCCGAAGGCGACTACGGAGGTGAACAGTGAGGCGCGAAGGAAGGAGCCGGTCATCGCCGTCTGGCGAAGCGGATCCTCACGATCGAGCTCTGCGTAGGTCTTGCCGCCGGTCGCCTCGGTCGCATGGACCTCGATGATCATGGCCTCGCAGTAGGCTTGGAAGGGTCCGCTCACGGTGTTGCCGCCGAGGCAGGCATCCTCCGAGACGGTTATGCGCTCATCAGCGAGGGTTGAGCCGACCATGACGTAGCTCACGGTGCCCGCGAGGGCCATAACGGCACCCACGACGATCAACACGATGGAGATCCAGGATGCAGCGGGGGATTTTCTTTGTGAAGCCATAGTTTTTCTCCTCATTAGGTTTGATGAATGCACTGTCGCGTAGATCGAAGGGCGTCAGATAGTGACCTTCGTAGGGACTCCATGGCCGAAGGTCCTGTCCCACGACACCCCTCACGTCGTGAGCGAGGAGTGGTCGTTCACCATTCGCTACCCTGTGCTTCGTGAGCAGTGAGCAGGCAGAGGTTGTCGTTGAGCCGGAGGAAGACCTTCCCGAGCAGATGCGGATCCGGCGCGATAAGCGCGAGCGGCTTACCGAGGCGGGCATGGATCCCTACCCGGTTCAGGTACCGATCACCTCGACCATTGCCGGTGTTCGCGCGGCATTCCCTGATCTCGAACCCGATGTGACGACCGGTGAGAAGGTGGGCATCGCTGGGCGGGTCATGTTCGTCCGCAATACCGGCAAGCTCTGCTTCGCCACCCTTCGTTCCGGTGAGGGCGTCGAACTCCAGGCGATGCTGTCGCTGGCAAACGTCGGCGAGGAGCAGCTTGATTCTTGGAAAGCGCTGGTAGATATCGGCGATCACGTGTTCATCAACGGTGAGGTCATCACCTCCAAGCGGGGTGAACTCTCAGTGCTCGCCGACACGTGGTCGATGGCCGCAAAGGCACTGCGTCCGCTACCGGTCGCCCATAAGCCCCTCAGCGAGGACACCCGGGTCCGCCAGCGCTACGTCGACCTCATCATGCGGCCGGAGGCCCGCCAGATGGCGCGCACTCGCGTGGCGGCGGTGGCAGCCCTGCGCCGCAGCCTCGATTCCCGGGGGTTCCTCGAGATCGAGACCCCGATGCTCCAGACCATGCACGGTGGCGCCACGGCCCGTCCGTTCGTGACAACGTCCAACGCCTTTGACCTTGAGCTCTTTCTGCGAATCGCACCGGAGCTGTTCTTGAAGCGAGCAGTCGTCGGTGGAATCGAGCGGGTCTTCGAGATCAACCGAAACTTCCGCAATGAGGGCGCTGACTCCACCCACTCACCCGAGTTTGCGATGCTTGAGTTCTACCAGGCCTATGCCGACTATCGCGACGTAGCGGCCCTCACCCGTGAGCTCATCCAGGAGGCAGCCCTTGCGGCCGTCGGCACTCTTGAGGTGGTGCATGCGGACGGCTCAGTCCACGACCTCTCGGGGGTGTGGCCGGAGATCTCGCTCTATGGGTCGACCTCGGACGCCGTCGGGGTCGAGATCACCCCGATGACGAGCCGGGAGGAACTGCTCGCCCTCTGCTCGAAGGCGGGGATCGAGGTGCAGCCGGCGGCGATTGCCGGCAAGCTCGTTGAGGAACTGTTCGAGCATCACGTTATCGACACCTTCGAGGGTCGACCAGTCTTTGTCATGGACTTCCCGGTCGATACCTCGCCGCTCGTGCGCGACCACCGCACGGATGCCGGCAAGGTGGAGAAATGGGACCTGTACGTCAACGGCTATGAGCAGGCCACCGGCTACTCCGAGCTCGTTGACCCGGTCATTCAGCGCCAGCGGCTCGTGGAGCAGGCCGCGCTCGGTGCGGGTGGCGATGTCGAAGCGATGCGACTCGACGAGGACTTCCTGCGAGCGCTGGAATACGGCATGCCACCGTCGGGAGGCGTGGGCATCGGCATCGACCGACTCCTTATGACCCTCACCGGCCTCGGCATTCGCGAGACCATCCTGTTCCCGCTCGTGAAACCAGAGCGATGAGCCCGATCATTCGGCCAGCCGAGACCGGCGATGTGCGAGCGATCCGGGCGCTCGTCGACAGCTTTGCGGGCGATGGCCCGCGGATGCTCAAGAAGAGCATGGTGACGCTCTACGAGCATGTGCAGGAGTTCGTCGTGGCAGTCGATGAGACATCGGGTGGTGAGGTTCTCGGCTGCGGGGCCCTCCACGTCCTGTGGGAGGACCTCGCAGAGGTGCGGACCGTCGCCGTTGCACAGGGCACCCAGCGCAATGGCATCGGGTCGGCTGTCCTACTCTCCCTGCTTGCGCGGGCTCGCACCCTCGGCATCAAACGGGTTTTCTGCCTCACCTTTGCAACCGAGTTCTTTGGTCGTCACGGGTTCGTGGAGATCGACGGCGTGCCCGTCGACCATGCGGTCTACGAGCAGCTGCTCGAGTCGTATGACGAGGGCGTGGCAGAAATGCTCGGACTTGAGCGTGCGAAGCCGAACACTCTCGGCAACCACCGAATGCTGCTCGTCCTATGAGGCGCGGCGTCGCGGTGCTCACCGCCGCCCTGCTGGGACTGGCTTTCCAGGCACCGGCCGCTGCTGCAGAGAGGCCGCTTGCCGGCCGGATCATCGTCCTGGATCCCGGCCATCAACTCGGCAACTGGAACCCGAAGTTCGCCAAGGAGATGAGCGCAACAAAGTTCAACGGGTCGATTGTCAAGGGCTGCAACACAACCGGCACGGCAACGAACGCCGGTCTGCCGGAGGCGACCTTCAACTGGCGGGTCGCGAAGCGCCTGCGGGCACTGCTTGAAGAAAAGGGCGCGACCGTGGTGTTCACTCGCTCATCGAACTCTCATGATGCCTGGGGCCCCTGCACCTGGGACCGGGCCAGGATCGGCACCGAGGCGAAGGCCGACGCCATGATCAGCATCCACGCCGACGGATCCTCTGCGAGCGGCCGCGGGTTCCACGTCATCGCGCCAAGCGCCATCAAGGGCTGGACAACCGACGTCGCGAAGCCGGGCCGCCGCTTGGCCCGCGCGATGATCAGCGGCATGACCCGAGCCGGTGCTGAGCCCGCAACCTACCTGTCGAGCCCCCTGTCGATCCGCGGTGATCAGTCGACCCTGAACTTCAGTGACGTCCCGACGGTGATCGTCGAACTCGGGAACATGCGAAACAAGGTGGACGCCGCGCGAATGTCGACGAGTCAGGGTCAGCAGCAGTACGCCGATTGGATCGCAGC
>CAMCSO010000260.1 GCA_945877545.1 Bifidobacterium breve
GGATCGCCGCCATGTGGCATTGTGACGGCGATCCACCGAAGTAACAGAGCCAAGCCGGCAGGTGGCGCTCCTGGCCGGTGCACAAGAGTTCCTCGCGAATCATTGATCGGCAGTCAGCAAGATGCCTGCCTGACAATCGGCTGGCACCCCTAGTCCGCAACATGACCGCCATGGGCACGGCTATCCCCGCAGGTAATGCAGCCTGCCGCCACCGCTAGCCAAGCGGTCAAGAGCGCAAGACCACACGCAGGCGGAAGTACTGGTCGCGACTATTGACCCGAACGGCAGGGCCATGGCGAATAAGTTTCGCAAAGTTGTCAATGCCGAGGACGACAGTCACGACGGCCTCTTGTTGGTGAGTGGTGTAAAAGCCAAGATGATGGTGGCCAAGGCTGAGAGCCTCACACCCCGGGGCCACCAAGGTCGTTGCCTCCTGACCTGCTTGACTGGGGCAACGCCTCGACATCAAGGCCATCTCGGCCGAACGCATCGTCGTGGTCCTTATAATTCCGTGGCGGTCAGAGAGCGGTGGCCGAGTCACTACGTGGAAGTGAGCTGAACAGTTGGTCAGCGGCTCGGGGCTCCATTGCCTGTCGATGGGGCTCGGAAAGACATTCTAGGATTGCGGAGTCGCCGAGGCTTTTGGCCAAAAGGAGTCCGAGTCCCAACGCGTTCGACTCCTCTGCCAGTCCGGGAAGGGTCCGTTCCGCCGACCTGATCATTTCCGACTGGGGTGCTGTGAAGTGGCCGCTGTCTGGATCCGGGACCCACATGAGCAGCCAAGAAAATGTGCATCGGCGCAGGGCAGCCTGGGCGGCGGCTTCGAACAGGGCTGCTCGCGTCAGGGACCAGTAAGGCTTGACTTCGACGGCGTGGATCTCGTTCCACGAGCCCAGATTTGGATACTCAAGATCCACGATCACGGTCAGATCAGGCCGGGTGTGAGCCGAGGACCTGTCAGAACCCATGACACGAAGGGAACTCGTGCAGTAGGTGGTGACGCCGTCTCCTGCGCCGGTCGGTCCGTCCGCGGTGTCAATCGGATCCCCGCGGCGCTGGTGCCAATCGGTCACGAAATCATCGAGCGCGCCTGCCAGCAATGGGTAGGTTTGAATCTCTCGTTCCGGCATTGGTTGCAGGCCGTCATCAAGAGCCTGCGTCAAGGTGCGCGAACCCTGCGCGACGGCTCGGCCGCGCTGCTGTCCTTGCCACTGAAGCACATTCAGCGCGACAAGCGTGCTGACAGCGCGCTTGACCCGTCCCCTCTGCCCGACTTCAACTGCTCTCTGCAGTTGGGCGTACCCGATGCGCTCCGGTGGCGGCGGGACCTCGTTCTCGATGGCGAAGTGGAGCTTCCAGTCCTGCGGCGAGTCCCCCATGTCTTGATTCTGTCAGCCCTTGCATGGAACAGTGAAATGTCAGAGGGTGCTGCCATAGTGAAGGTGCTCAAGATGCGCGGTCGAACGCCCCCCGGCGTGACCGCCGGCCAACCGCTCCAACCGGTGACGGTGGCTCCGGGGGAAGAGCGGTCGCACGGAAAGTCCCGCGCGAAATTGACCGGAAGGGAGTCCGCCGATGAGCGCGGGCGACGACAAAGGAAATCGGCGGTACTTCTCCACCGGGGGGATCAACTTCGACGATGATGCATCGATCGCAGCCTTCGCCCTTCAGGTGTGGCAAGCCTTCGCCGACCAATCGATAGGAGACGACATGACAAAGAAAACTGCACCTGCAACACCGAGTGTGATGCTCACACCGCGCTACACCGCGGCACTTGATTACGCGGCGGCGATCCACGGCACCCACGTCCGCAAGGGGACCGACACCACCTACTTGTCCCACCTCCTAGGGGTGTCGTCACTGGTGCTCGAGGCGGGTGGAAGCGAGGACGAAGCGATCGCTGGACTCCTTCACGACGCCGTCGAGGATGCCGGGGGCATGCCGCGCGCGGCAAACATCCGAGCGCACTTCGGAGTCCGCGTCGCCGACATTGTGCTGGCCTGCAGCGACTCCACTGACGAGGAGTGGAAGAGGTCGGTGGACTACTGGGAGCGCAAACAGGCGTACCTGAAGAAGGTCAGCGCATCTGACGACCGGGGCGCACTCCTCGTGTCGATCGCCGACAAGGTTCACAACGCCCGTGCGATCGTCACCGACATCATCCGGAGCACGCAGACACAGCCGCGTATCGACCCGCTGGCCAAGTTCAACGGGAGTCCGAAGCAGATACACGACTACTACTCGCAGCTTCTGCAGACAGCCAAAGACAAGGGGGTGCCCGACACCTTGACGATCCCGCTCCAGCTCGCCGTCGACAGGATCGCCGAGCACATCTCCCAGACGGAGGTCTGACCCGCCCCCGGTCCGAGGCCACCGTCAGCGTCTACGACTCGGGATTCATGATGGGCGACGGTGTGTGGGAGGGGCTGCCACTGCAGGAGGGGGACCTCATCGCGGCCGAACTCATCCTCGTAGCCCTTCACGCCGGATCGAGGGTTCTTGAAGACTCGACTCTCGCAATTGATCTCCTCCTCCCGGCGCGTGATCGCTGCGGTGACCCGTGGCGCCGGGCAGAATGCTGCCTCTCGTCAGGGGACGAGGCGCGAAGATTTCGCAGATCTACGCAGGGATGAACCGGGTTTGGTGCATTCTCCCGGGCAGAGCCATTCTCAATCGTTGACCCTGCCACGGGCAGTCGTTGATCGAGTCTGCATTCGGGGCGCGCAAGCCCAGTCAATTCTGGTCCTTTGGTCCCAGAGATGTGCCTACGGCATTGGTGTCAGGGCGCCCATCGAATTTTGGCTCCCCTCGTCAGGGCTCACCGATACCCTGCTGCCGCCGGCGGATATCGCAGTGGCGAAAATCATGAGTGCGCACGCTCCGACTACGAATGACGCGTTCGTGAGGACACCCGAAATCTGATCGATAATGAGCGCAGCTATCAACTGCCCCGCAATGAGACTCAGACTAAAGACGAGTACTCCGGTCCGCTGCACAACGAACGCGTTGACGATCACTACGGTCGCACCGAGAAGCCCGCCGATGAGCAGCCAAGGTGAGGCGGCAATCGCACTGAGCAGACTGCTCGTTCCATTATTTGCGAAGGAGCCCTGGCTGATGGCCAATCCAAGAAGGAAGACTGTCGCTACAGCGAACAACACCCAGGCTGCGACAGTCGAATCACCTGAAGCCTCACCTACACGCGCGGTCATTGCGAATTGAATTGCTGCGCCGATTCCGGCGGCAACGACGAGGAGAAAATAGATGGTCGGGGCAGACTGCAGGCCTAGATAAGGAATAACCGCGAGCAAGCCGGCGACGAGAGAGATTACGACAGCAGTTATTCGACGCGGCGTAAGGGGAACTCCCATACCGCGGCTTACGCCCCACTTGTCAACGAGGAGTGATCCGACATTCAGGCCGCAAATCGCCGCCAGTGAAAACATCGCGACACCAAGTGTTGTGACGGTACCCGCCTGAAGTACTACGTATCCTGCAGACAGCAGGCCAGCGGTCAAAACCCACCAAGATAGGGAGCGCGAGCGGATGTCTTGACCAACGCGGAGCAGGGCGGCGCGGCCACCGGATCGGGTGAAGATTAGGGCGCTCAATAATGCGGTTCCGACACTGAATGAAACAAGCGCGGCGATCAGCCAACTTTGTGAGCGGTCCGCCAACTGGCCATTAATTCCAGACTGCACCGAAAGCAGTCCGCCCGCGAGGACAGTGAGAAGCAACGGCGCCACATTGTTGATCCG
>CAMCSO010000261.1 GCA_945877545.1 Bifidobacterium breve
CTCGTCATCGCAGGCAATGAGACGACCCGCCACACGATCACGCACACGATGAACAACCTCATGGCAAACCCCGACCAGATCGCCATCCTCCGTGCCAACCCCGAGCTCATCCCGTGGGCGGTCGAGGAGTTCCTGCGCACGGCCAGCCCAGTGCACCATTTCCGTCGCACCGCCCGGCACAACACCGTGCTCAATGGGCAGGAGATCAAGGCCGGCGACAAGGTCGTCGTGTGGTTCAGTTCAGGCAACCGCGACGAGGAGGTGTTCGCCAACCCCAACGCCTTCGATGTGCAACGCCATCCCAATGAGCACATGTCCTTCGGTCGCGGTGGACCTCACATGTGCTTGGGCAACTCACTTGCCCGTCTCGAGATCCAGATCATGTTCGAGGACCTGCTCGCGCGCGATGTTGATCTCGTGCCGAATGGCAAGGCCGATTACGTCTACAGCAACTTCGTGCACGGCTTTAAGCGACTGCCGGTGAGAAAGGCCTGATCGCAAGGTCTCGGGCCATTGATTAACTGTGGTCGCGACGTCATCGACGTCAGCCGGGGCCACCTTTGCAGGGATCGTTGCCGACTCGCTGCCCTTGGCTTGGCTCGATGACGAGGGTGAATTCCTTCCACTGATCGTCAGGAAGGCGCTTGATGGTGATTCGATAGGTCCCGTTGTCCCATATGCGCGTCGCGCCCACGTCAAACCCGGACTCGCTCGTGCAGAGGTGATACGTGAGTTGGTTACCTAAGGACGGATCCTCACGTTGCGAGATATACGCGTAAGGCGCACCGAACCAAGGATTCGTGGCTGAAAAGTCGAATGGCTGAGCCGGGTCCGGAAGGACCAAATCGCCACCCACGTCGGTGAAATCGAAACGCGTTCCTTCGGCACAGGATTGGTAACCTGGCGGTATGTCTCCTTCGCCAATCGAGGTGTCCTTCAAGTCGTAGGTGACGTTCACCGATTCAGTCCAACTGTTGACGATACAGATGCGGGTGCCGAGGTTCGCCGCTAGCCGCGGCCCTGCATCAGTTGACGTGCAGCCGCTCGCTCCTGCCACGATCGCGGTGAGCGCCAAGAAGGAAGCGAGAAAGGAGCCGGGACCCCGCGAAACAGATGTCATAAGGGAGAGCCTCTCAGGCAAACTGAACAAAGAATGCTAATTGATTTTGCACCATAACAGCGGATGACGACAAAGCCAAGGCGTACCTCGCACACGTTAAACTCGTGTCTGGCGTTGGTGCCTAGGCTGCCTTGAGCGCGTGGTGAACGTGCACCAACGTGCGGGTGCCGCATCAATTCCGGAGGGGTATCCCCTTGCGTGTGCAGAAGTTACTCGTCGCTGCCGCCTGGGAGCCCCCAGCTCAATCGACTACTCAGGACCGAACACATGTCGAACTAGTCGGACATGTCCGAGATTCGGCTCGCAGTCTGCAGGCGAGAGCAAACAGAAATAAAGAACGAGTCTGCCCCGTCATCGACGGAGTGCTACCCGCCACTGTCCCGCGTCGGTGGCGCCAGTCACGAACGTCACGACTGGTCACCCTAGTTCACGAGGGGCCACACCCCATGTCCACCAACGGGTGACAAATTCGTTCTACCAATTCGAGAACCGACACTGGTCGGTGCTGACAGAGTGGCTGCCGAAGATCCGGGTCTCGCATCGCCAGACGGAGTCACTGGGGCGTCAGCACCGGACGATTTGCCCGAACCGGTAGTCAGCCCCGATGTCGGCTCAGCACTTGCAGCAGCGGCTGAACGAGCACCCGTGGATGTGCATCCTGGCATGGCTCCGACTGCCGCCAGCAAAATTGCGGCAGAAGCAATAACGGGTTTAGTCGACATTCGGATCCTCTCGCGGGAACAATTTTGCTCCCGCGTTCCGCCGAAGGCGACAGGTCTTTCAAAGCTCATACTAAGGTGATGATTGCCCAAGTGCTCTGCACTGCACAGGTCAGCAGGCTCCCACCAGCCAAGTCCACAGAATCCAGCGAGGACCGGGAGCCCCGATAAGCCGGTCACAGCACATTTCCTGTCCTATCCTTGTCATCTCCGTCAAAGAGATGGCGCGAGCGGTTCCGATGGAGGTACGCAGTGGCGCGACGGGTGACAAGTGTCGGCTTGCTTGTGCTGGTCGCCGGGTTGGCGCTCGGTGGGTGCTCGTCATCGAATCGTGAAGCTGGGAATCTCGGCACCCGAGTGTGCATTGAGAATAAGTCCTCATTTTCGGCCACCGTCGGCTTCACGAAGCGGGATACTGGTCGGGGAGAGGGTTCGCTGGCCGCTGGGTCTTGGGCCTGCGGCGAGGGCACCTTCTTCATGGGCAACGACGTTGAAGGCACCATCGCCCTCGCATCGCCTCTCAGCGAGATCAAGGTGACCGCATCCAACCCGTGGACAGGAGCTCCGGAGGCGCGGCTGTACATCGGTGGGCGCTGGTGTGTGGGAGGCAGCATGAACGAGGGGCAGGAGTCGGTGTGGGACGACGGTGTGCTGCGCTACACCGTCCAGCGAATCGCTGATGGCCAGTGGAAGGAATTCACGGTCACCCTCGCCCAATCCGAGCAGCCCAATGCAAGCGGGCTGCCGAAGCAGTGCACCGGATTGGCTCCAACGCGGGAGCACATCTAGTCGTGTGTCTCTGATGTGATTGTCTACTTTCTGGTGAGTGGCGCGTCCGCGTTGGACCTTGGTGAGGATTGAACCGTCGGTGGCGGTCCAGACGAGGGGCTTTGGGTGCTCGTTGATCACGCGCAGGTAGGTCTCTATCGAGGAGATGAGGTCGGGGACGCTGCGAATGCGCCGCGCATTGTCCGGCGGGCTGAGGGTGGTCGAAGCGGCGATGCTACTCGTTGACGAGTCGGACTTCACCGAGTCGAGGATGCCGATGTGGGCGAAACTGATTCGGACTCCGGTTGCGGGCGGACTTGGTCCGCCGACGTGTTTCGTCAGTGATCGAGTTTAGTCCACGCTCAGATGCCGTAGAAGTTTCGGGCCCCATCGATCATGATCTGGAACTCCTCGTCGTTTGGTGTCTGGGGCGTGGCACCCTCGATGAAGGTGCCGCCGATGACCCCAACGTCGTTCGGGCCGGAACCAAGTAGATGCTTCGGGAAGATGTAGAACGACCGCTTCACCTCTTGTCCGGAAGTCGTTTTGGCCTTGGGGTAGTACACCAAGATCATCGACTGCAAATCGGCTGGCACCTGATCCTTGAGCATCACCAGGTGCCCCTGCACCGACACCATCTCGGCATCACCGTTGAGTCGTCCTGCTCCCAAACCCGTGCAGTCGAAGATGAGCGATGACGGGAGGCTCTCGAAGTCATCGACCTTGCCGGTCTCGAAGGTCACCTTGTCTGCCAGGTAGTCGTGTAGGGACTGCATGAACACAGCAGTGTCGATGAAAATTCCGTCGTCATAAGCAACCATGTCTCGGGTTGTGCCGTTCCCAAAGTCGAGGACCACGTCCTTGGCAGGCTCCATCACCTGGCCGACGTAGGGCTCGAGCCCGGACTCCTCGCGGTTTTCGAAGTACGCGGGCACGATGACGGCCCCCGTTTCGAAATCGGGCTGTATTCCGTTGGCAACTGCTGCGTAAAACTTGTACGCATCAATACCGATCTTGTCAATGATCGCCTGCATGACGGGGTCATTGTCCATCGATACCGGCGCGAGCAACCCGCCAGCGTTGTTCGAGGTGAGCCCGTCGTACTTCTCA
>CAMCSO010000262.1 GCA_945877545.1 Bifidobacterium breve
CCACATCTGGACGAAGTACACCGGTATGGAGCCGCCATACGGTCTTCGCGATCCTGGCTTCGACGAGCGCCGGGTCCTGTTTGAGCTCAAGGTGGATTCGCTCGCGACCTTCGGCCAGCCGTAGGTCTTCCGACTCTTTCGTCCGTCACAGAACCTGTCGAGCGTGGGTGGGCAGGTCCTGAATTGCTCCAATGGAAGGAACATCCGTGGGCTCGATGCCTCGGGTCGCTGTCGTCGGCGGATCACTAGGCGGGCTCACCGCAGCCCTGCTCCTGCGTGATCTCGGCTGCGAGGTGTCTGTCTATGAGCGCTCCCACGAGGAACTTGAGGCCAAGGGCGCCGGTATCGCGGTACTCGAGGCCACCTGGCGGTACCCCGTGCAGCGACTCGGGGTACCGGCCGACGATTTCTCGGCGAAGACGAGTTGGGTTCGATTCCTCGAAGCCGACGGGTCGACGGCATTTGAGGAGCAACGGCTCTATCACCTGTCTTCGTGGAATGCGGTGTATCGGGTGCTGCTCCACGGTTTCGGCCGGGAGAACTACCACCTCGCGTCGGAGGTGAATTCATTCGTCGACGACGGTGCAAAGGTCACCATCAAATTCACCGACGGGCGCACCGACGTCGTCGATCTCCTGGTATGCGCTGATGGCATCGCATCAGAGGCCCGTAAGTCATTGCTGCCCGGGGTCACGAGTACCTACGCCGGATACATAGCCTGGCGGGGAGTGATCCCGGAGTCGGAGCTCACGCCCGCGACATTCGATGCGCTCCATGAATCCCTGACGTATCAGGTGATGGACCACAGTCACATCCTCGTGTACCCGATCCCCGGCCTCGCTGGCGAAGTCGAACCGGGACACCGACTCATGAATATCGTCTGGTATCGCAATGTTTCTCAAGAGAATTTCGAGTCATTCCTCACCGACGTCAATGGTGACGTCCGGTCGGTATCGATCCCGCCGGGGCTGGTGAACGAGCGCGACCTTGCTGAAATGAGGGCTGACGCGAAGGCGCTTCTCGCGCCGCAACTGGCCGAGGTCGTGACCGGGATCAAGGAGCCATTCCTGCAGGTGGTGTACGACATCGAGGTGCCGCGAATGGCGTTCGGCCGAGTCTGCATCATCGGTGACGCCGCTTTCGCCTGCCGACCCCATGCGGCTGCCGGCACTGCGAAGGCCGCCGAGGATGGCTGGATTCTCGCCGAAGAAATCGCCGCAGCCGATGGTGACGTCGTGAAGGCCCTCGCCGCTTGGGAGGTACGCCAGTTGGCTCTCGGTCACAGCCTGCTCGAGCGAACGCGCGACATCGGCTATCGATCGCAGGTCGCGGGCACCTTCAAGGCCGGTGATCCGGACCTCGTCTTCGGTCTCTACGCGCCGGGCAACTGAGCGTGACAGCCCCTGGGCTCGAGTCAAGCTTCGACCTCGTTGACGGGGCAATTGAGATCGAGACGTCGCTTCGGGGCTCGCCTGAAGCCATCTACGAGCACATGCGGGGGCGTATCCTTTCGGGGACCTTGCCCGCGGGATCCGTGCTCACGCAGGTGCAGGCGGCACGTTCCTACGGCGTGAGTCGGGGGCCGGTGCGCGAGGCCTTCCGACTGCTTCAGCACGAGGGTCTCATCGAGGCAGAGGTGAACTTTCGGGCTCGGGTGACGTCCCTGTCGACTGACGATGCCGAGCACCTGTACGCGATGCGGATCGTAAACGAGTGTCTGGCGCTTACCGTGAGCATTCCGCAACTCACTGATGAGCAACTCGATGAGCTCGATGCCCTCGTGAGCAGCCTCGGTCCCGATGCAGGCCTTGAATTCGCTGAGTGGGAAGCGTGCCATGAGCGATTCCACGCCCTGCTGTTCGCCCACGCGGGGGATCGCACCCGCAGCATGCTCCAGCAGTGGGCCGACTACACCGAGCGCTATCGCAGGGTCTATGTCACTCAGGGAAATATCGGCTGGTCGTTGGGCGCCGCAGAGCACGCTGACCTAGCCCGGGCCTGCCGTACCGCCGACGTGGAAGGCGCGACCGCAATGCTGGCGCAGCACCTTGCCCGTGCCGGCCTCACCCTCGTGGCGATCATGAATCCGAGCCATCGCCCGGTACTCCTGCAGTCGGCGCTCCGCCAAGTCACGGGCGGCTAGGTCGCCGAGAATCCGGTCGCACGACCCGATTCGTCGAACCTGAAGTAGCTCACGCCGTCGCTGCCAATGGGCAGGCGATCGGGCCCGTCGGTGCCGAGAACGACATGGATCTTTTGGGTGCTCCATTTGGTGATGTCGAAGAGAAGTTCGGCAAGCTCGGCGTCGGTGAAGTGCTCGTGGGCCTGCGCGACGAGGTCGTCGGTAATGCCGGACGGGAGCCAGATAAACGCATCGACGATGCGCAGGGCGACCTTGTGACGATCTGTGAGATCACTCTGCTCGTAGAGGTCGACCTTCGCAGCCATGTCGGCGTCAAGGCCAAGGTCGGCCGCATCGGCGAGGCGCAGCGTCTGGCAGATCCGGCAGTCGTGCTGACGGGCGCAGCGCAAACGGACCAGCTCGGTGGTGACCGGATCGAGCAGCGACGACCGGACTACGGCATCCTGGTAGGCGGACATGAGTGAGGCCAACTCTGGATCGCGACCGAGGGGCCGGCCGTCTGGCCCGCACTCGACCCGCACCGCGCGCTCTTTCATCAAGGTCTACCGATCAGGCGCGCCGAGGCCATCTCAAGACGCACACTGGCCTCGGTCAAATAGGCGGCCGTCACGAAATCGGACAAGCCACCCGGAGCAAAGTGGCGACCCGCTGCGGCAACCTGCTCGTCGGTCGTCGCTGACACGTCGATGAGCATCTGGTCAACGAGCGCGAGGCAATCGCCTTCCATCGCGGACATGGGAGCGCGTTCGGCGGTCGCTGAATCGCCGCCGAGCGTGGCCCGTATCCGATCTCGAATGAGGAACAGCAGTTCGGGGTCGCAGAGTGCTGCGGCCCTGGCTCGCGCCCCCTCGAAGGCTGCAGTCGCAACGGGCTGCAGCGCATCGAGGGTCACGCGATCAGGGTAGCGGTGGGATCTCCGTCAGGACTTGAGCTTCCACTGCTGCCTCGTTGCTGCACTCGCGTTGCAGGTGTCCCACGTGAGGCCGCGCTTGAGGTGAACTGGGTTGCCGCCGCCGCCCTCAGTGGTGTTCGTGCCAGCGGTGAGGCACAGTGAACTGGATGCGACCGGCTTGATCTGACCGCTCTTGTTCATGGTGATCGCCTTGAGTCCGGAGGCGCCGCATGAGGTGAGGGTGACGTTGCTGCCGGCGCTCACACCGGTGCCGACGACGCAGACGCTGAACGATGGGAACCGAAGGGAGCCCTTGGCGACACCACTCGTCGTGACCCCCTGGTCGACGGCGATGCTGCCCTCGTAGTCGTAGCAGGTGTGGGTCTGGAGTGGGCTCGAGGTCTTAGCACTCTGCTGTGAGCCTGTCATATCGACGCACCAGCCGCGGGGCTCATCGAGGATGTTGACGAGTGCGATCTCGGACGTGCCAGCCGCGGATGCGGCAGGTGCCATGCCGATCGCGATGGCGATGGCGGCCGGCACGGCGACTGCGCAGAGGATTCGAGTGCGTCGGGATGCCTTTGTGGGCAGCGACATTGTTGCTCCTTATGTATTGACATGGATGTCATGTGGACGTTGTTGCTGTGTGCGGCTGAGCGCCACCTA
>CAMCSO010000263.1 GCA_945877545.1 Bifidobacterium breve
GATCTCGAGACCGAATGGATCGATGTCATGGGTTACGCAGTCCCGCTATGGGTGAGTGACCCTGAGTCGGAGTACCGCGCGTTCAGAGAAGCGGTCGGGCTGCTTGAGTACTCGATGCTCTACCGATGGGAGATTCGAGGCCCGGGGGCAAGTGCTGTGGCAAATCGCATCCACAGCAGGAACATCATGGCAATGAGTGCCGGTGAGATCTGCTACGGGGTTGTTGTCGACACTGAGGGCTTGATGGTGGACGACCCGACCGTCTCCGTCTACGGCCTCGAACACGTGCTACTCGTGGGTGGCACACCCGCTCTCGGCCCGATCATCAAACGAGAGCTTGAAGCGGAGACAACGCTGACCGAGGGGCGAAAAGAAGTTTGCGTTCTTTCAGTGCAGGGGCCGCGTAGCAGGGAGCTCCTCCAGGTCCTCACCGACTCCGATTTATCGAACGAGTCCTTTCCCTATTACACATTCAAGACGGGGATCGACCTCGCGGGCCGAGCGGTGCAGATCAATCGGATCGGATTCACGGCGGAACTCGGGTTCGAGGTGGTGGCCCCGATTGCTGATGCTTCGGCACTCATGGCTGCAATTGCGGAGGCCGGTGCGCAATTTGATGCCAGAGCATGCGGTGCTGCCGCACTCATGATGTGCCGCATTGAGTCTGGGATGGTCATGGCCGAAGTTGAATACGACGGCACGCTGTCACCCTTCGAATGCCGACTGGGCTGGTCAGTTGATTTCGAGAAGGGGGACTTCATCGGACGTGAGTCCCTTCTCCAGAGGAGGGACTCCGCGATCGGAAGAGTGATGACGATTCGCATTGACGGTGATTCCGAGGGCTTGGATGGGGCACCGATTCAAGTCGAGGGCCTTGACGTAGGTCAGGTGACGATGGCGGTTCCCTCGCCCGCACTCGATGGCGCGACGATCGCAATGGCCCGCCTGCACCGAGATGTTGCTCGTGTGGGTCATCTTCTTACCGTCAAGGTGCCATCAGGGGTTCGTGAAGCTGAGGTCCTCAGGACACCGGTGTATGACCCAGACCGAATCCGAGTGAAGTCCTAGGAGTGTCATGAACGTGCCTACCGTGAATGCTGACCTCCTGCCCTTTGCAGACCCGGTCTATCAGGACAACCCGTACCCCTACTACCGAATCGTCCGTGATCTCACACCCCTGTACGAGAGTCCACTGGGCGTGTTCGCTGTCGTTCGTCATAACGACGTTGCGGCACTCCTCCGGGACAAGAGGCTGAGCGCCGCGCAACTTGACTTTGGCGTGGCGAACATCTTCCACGACTCGGTGCTCGGGATGGACTCACCCGATCATGGCCGCCTTCGACGCATCAGCGCGAAGTGGTTTACGGCTGAGCGCACGGCAGACTGGATTGTTGAGACTCGTCGAATTGTCGACATGGCCCTCGATGAGGGGGAGTCCGCAGGTGGCCTTGATGCATGTGAGGATCTCTCGTTCGCCGCGACATTCGGCACGATGGCCTACATCCTCGGTGTCGGAACCCACGATGCAGCCGAGTGCCGGCAGAAGGTCATCGAGATGGGCCGGGCCTTGCGACCGGCTGCCACGGATGACGACGTGGCTGGAGCCCAGGCTGCCTTTGCCTGGTACGTCGACTACATCCGGGACCTCGTCGAGTTCAAGCGCCGGAACCCGGGCACCTCACTCCTCGATGCCTTTCTCGCGGCTCAGGAGGCGGGTGACATGAGCGAGGCCGAGATCATGGCCACGGTGACGCTTTTCTACGCGGTGGGGCATCTGGACAACTCGTTCCTGATTCAGAACGGGATCAGACTCCTGGCCGAAATGCCCGAAGAACGGGAACTCTTTCGAACACAACCAGACGTTCGCAACGACATGATTTCTGAGATGCTTCGCATAGATACCCCGGAGCAGTTTGTCACGCGATTCTCGACTGAAGACATCGACATCTCGGGGGAGACCCTCCCCGCAGGGTCGATCGTGCTCGGAATGATCGGCTCGGCGAACATGGACGAGCGGGTGTTTCCTGACCCCGAGACGTTCGATCACTCACGTCCGGAGCTCACCCGACTGCAGATGGCCTTTGGGGCTGGGCAGCACGGATGCCATGGCCAACTCCTCGCCCGGGCGCAGGCGGAATGTGCAATAAGCGCCCTTGTCGAGCGCTTCCCCGACTACCGCGTGGGCGGCACTGTCACGCACAAGCACACGGAGTTCATCCGAAATATCAGCAGCCTGCCGATTGAATTTCACTGAAAGTGCTTGACAGAACTATCCAAATGGACAACTCTGCGACAACTGGCCTTCGGGCCCTAAAAATCAGGAGACGGCATGGCCATGGAAGTGGAGCAGGTCAGTTCAACGAAACTTAAGGCGAACTCGCTCGGCACGATCGGGGTTGTCATCCTCGTGCTCTCAGCAGCGAGTCCCCTCATCGGTCTCACCGGTGCGATTCCGACCGCCATGGTCCTTGGCAACGGAATTGGCGCCCCGATGGCCTTCGTGCTCGTCGGCGCGATTCTGCTCATCTTCGCGTCCGGCTACATTGCGATGTCTCGTCAGGTGACGAATGCGGGAGCGCTCTATGCGTTTGTTGGGCGCGGTTTGGGTCTGCCCGTCGGACTGGGCGCTGCGGGCCTGGCTTGGTGGGCCTACACGACCGTGCAATTGGCCGTGTATGGCTTTTTCGGCGTGGTCGCGAGCGGAACCCTCGCCAACTACACGGGGATTGAACTGCCATGGTGGGTCCTCACCCTCATTCTCATGGCCATCATCCAGGTCTTCGGATACCTCGGCGTTGAGATCGGAGCGAAGGTTCTGCTCGTTCTCATGGTGCTTGAGTGGGGAACGATGATCCTGCTTTCACTCGCCATTCTCTTCACGGGCGGCGCCGGCGAGGGGTTCGCCGCGGGTGAGGTGTGGAGCATAGGGAATCTCACGGCTGCTGGAATCTCGGTGGCGCTCATCTTCGCCTTCGCGTCGATGTTCGGCTTTGAGTCCTCCGCGCTCTATGGAGAGGAGACCCGAAACCCGAAGAAGACCGTCGGGCGGGCAACTCTCATCTCGATCTGCCTCATCACACTCTTCTTTGCATTCACCGGATGGATGCTCATCGTGGGCTACGGGCCGAGCAACGCCGTTGAGGCTGCCCTGGCGACCCTCGAGGGTGGCGACCCGGCACAGTACGTCTTTGCCTCGGGAGAGCAGTACCTCGGATCGTGGGCACCGGTGCTCATGAGCCTGTTCGTCATCACGTCGATGTTCGCGTGCAACCTGGCCTTTCACAACGGAATCGCGCGCTACCAGTACACCCTCGGTCGTGATGGCGTCCTGCCGAAGTCGCTGTCGCGAACGCGCGCAAGCGGGTCACCGTATGTGTCGTCCGTTGTGCAAACCATCACGGTGCTGATCTTCATCCTCATCGCTGTGGTGACGAATGCCGATCCGATTGCCGTGGTGTTCTTCTGGTTCAGCGGCATAGCCGTGGTCGCACTCGTCACGCTCTACGTCCTCACCGCGGTTGCCGTCCTCGTCTTCTTCATAAGAAATAAGGGCACCGACGCCGGGGTCTGGGCTCGGCTTCTCTCGCCGATCATCTCGATCATCCTGCTCGGCTATTCGCTCTCGCTCATCGTCGGGAACTTCGAGTTGCTCGTCGGCACATCAAAAGAGCAGGCGCTACTTCTCGCCGCGACTGC
>CAMCSO010000264.1 GCA_945877545.1 Bifidobacterium breve
GCGCGAGCGAGTGAGAACAGGAACCACCCCCGCTTGCCGGCCAGGGCCAAGATGATGACCGTGAGCAGGACACCGACGACTGCGCGCAGCAGCATGTGTGACTCCACACGCCCGAGGGTATCGGTCCCCGGCTAAGCGGGCGAGGGGACCGTGATCACCACAAGGTCAGGAATGATGTCGAAGTCCGTGGTATTTGCGGTGTAATCCGGTAAATCGTTGGCGCCGGCGATCGCGGCGATGAGGGTGTCGAAGGCTCGGGCGCGCACCGTGCGGCCAGATGCCCGAAGCGTGGCCGCAATCTGACCGTACCGTCTGGCTGCGTCCGCGCTGAATGGCAGGGCCGTGAAGTCGGCTTCGGCCTGCTGCAGGACCATTTGCCGGGCCATGCGCCCCTCGAGGGTGGTGGCCACGAGGGGACCGACCGATAGCTCGGCGAGCGTGATCGTCGAAATGAAACTCTCGTCGGGGAGCAATGTTGGGTCCAAGCCTCGTGCCAGAGCGATGACGACGCTGGTGTCGAGTAGGCCGGCCGTCGTCATAGCCAGGGATCGACGGCCGAGTCGAGATCGTTCCGCAGTTCGTCAAAATTCAGCCCGGGAATTGGACGCCACCGAGCCAGAACGCTCCGCGCGGTGCCGCGGTCACGAATTGGAAGGATCTGGGCGACTGGTCGGCCAGATCGGGTGATGACGACGTCCTGGCCACCAAGGACCCGATCGATCACCTCGCCGCCGTGGTTGCGCAGGTCGCGAATGCTCACGTCTGTCATGCGAAAATCGGTATCACCAGTGATACACGGCGGCGTCACGGGGATCTCAGAAATTTCTGGCATGGATCGGGAATGCAACACCGAGATCGTTCGTTATCACCTATGAGTCCACCCGACTCAATTCATTTGAGTTTAAATTTGCATAGATCCCTGAAGCGGTTCACACTCAAGACAACAAGCGAACCAGCGTCCATCCGGACGTCACACCAAACGAAGGAGCATGACCATCATGGCCCGAGCAGTGGGTATTGATCTGGGCACGACCAACTCGGTCGTCTCGGTCCTCGAGGGCGGCGAACCCGTCGTCATCACGAATGCGGAAGGCGCCCGGACCACCCCCTCGGTCGTCGCCTTCGCAAAGAACGGCGAGGTGCTCGTTGGCGAGGTCGCCAAGCGCCAGGCCGTCACCAACGTCGATCGCACCGTCCGCTCGGTGAAGCGTCACATGGGCACGAGTTGGACCGTGGATATCGACGGCAAGGCGTACACACCGCAGGAGATCAGCGCCCGCACCCTTGGCAAGCTCAAGCGTGACGCGGAGGCCTACCTCGGCGAGCCTGTCAGCGACGCCGTCATCACCGTCCCGGCCTATTTCTCCGATGCTGAGCGTCAGGCGACCAAGGAGGCTGGCGAAATTGCCGGCCTCAACGTCCTGCGTATCATCAACGAGCCGACCGCGGCGGCACTCGCATACGGCCTCGACAAGGGCGATATCGAGCACACCATCCTCGTCTTCGACCTCGGGGGTGGCACGTTCGACGTGTCGCTCCTCGAGATCGGCGATGGCGTTGTCGAGGTCAAGGCAACGAGCGGCGACAATCACCTCGGTGGCGACGACTGGGATAACAAGGTCGTCGACTGGCTCGTCACCGGATTCAAGAACGCGCACGGTGTCGACCTGTCGAAGGACAAAATGGCGATGCAGCGTCTGCGCGAAGCCGCTGAGAAGGCGAAGATCGAACTGTCATCGTCGATGCAGACCTCAATCAACCTTCCCTACATCACGGCGAGTGCCGATGGACCTCTCCATCTTGAGGAGAGCTTGAGCCGCGCGCAGTTCGAGTCGATGACCCGTGACCTGCTCGACCGGACCAAGGCCCCGTTCCAGGCGGTACTCAAGGACGCCGGCATTGCCCTCGACAAGATCGACCAGGTCGTGCTCGTCGGCGGCTCCACCCGTATGCCTGCGGTGGCTGAACTCGTGAAGGCGGAGACCGGCAAGGAGCCCAACAAGGGCGTCAACCCTGACGAGGTCGTCGCCATCGGCGCAGCACTCCAGGCCGGCGTGCTCAAGGGCGAGGTCAAGGATGTGCTCCTCCTCGACGTCACCCCGCTCTCGCTCGGCATCGAGACCAAGGGCGGCGTCATGACGAAGCTCATCGAGCGCAACACGACGATCCCGACCAAGCGGTCCGAGATCTTCACGACCGCTGACGACAACCAGCCGTCGGTGCTCATCCAGGTCTACCAAGGCGAGCGCGAGATGGCGTCGTACAACAAGAGGCTCGGCACCTTCGAGCTCACCGGGCTGCCGCCGGCACCCCGCGGCGTCCCGCAGGTCGAGGTCACGTTCGACATCGACGCCAACGGCATCGTGCACGTTTCAGCGAAGGACCTTGCCACGAGCAAGGAGCAGTCGATGACGATCTCCGGTGGCTCAGCGCTGAGTAAGGACGAGATCGATCGCATGATGCGCGAGGCTGAGGCGCACGCAGATGAGGACAAGCAGCGCCGTGACGAGGTCGAGGTGCGCAACACCGCGGAGTCGCTCGTCTATCAGACCGAGAAGTTTCTCGCCGATAACGCCGACAAGGTCCCGGCAGATGCGAAGAGCAATGTCGATGGCCCGCTGGACGAACTAAAGAAGGCGATCGAGGAGAACGACATTCCCGCAATGCGTTCGGCCACCGACAAGGTAGCCCAGGCAAGCCAGTCCCTCGGGGCGGCGATGTATGCGCAGGCGCAGGAATCCGGTTCTGCTGACTCCGGGTTCGGAGGCGAGGAGGAGAGCGCCGACGAGGACATCGTCGATGCCGAGATCGTCGACGAGGGCGGCGATGATGCCAATGCCTCGAAGGACGAGAAGTGACTGAGCCGCAAGGTTCCGAGGAGCGTCAGCCGGTGACCCCGGCTGACGCCCCTGGAATCGACGAGATGTTGGATGAGGCGATCGCTTCGGTGATCGCAGAGGAAGGGTTGGCCGCGGAGGCCGTCGAGGGCGACGTCTCACAGGCCCAACTTGCCCTAGCCGAGCTCACGAATGACCTGCAGCGCGTGCAAGCCGAGTACGCCAATTACCGGCGTCGGGTTGATCGCGATCGAGAACTGATTCGCGAGAACGCGGTTGGCGGGGTTCTCACCCAACTTCTGTCGCTGCTGGATGACGTTGACCGGGCACGTCAGCACGGCGAGCTCGAGGGCGCTTTCAAAACCGTCGGCGAATCCCTTGAGGCCACGTTGACGAAGCTGGGCCTCGAGCCATTCGGCGCAACGGACGAGGCGTTCGACCCGATGGTCCACGAGGCTCTCACTACTGAGTCGCGGGCTGAGATCACCGAGCCGACTGTCATCTCCGTCTACCAGTCGGGCTATCGCTTTGCTGGACGAGTGCTCCGACCCGCGCGCGTCGCGGTTGCCGGCACTGACTGACCCGGGGGCGTATCGAACGTGAACAAGGACTGGCTCGAAAAGGACTTCTACGCGATTCTCGGGGTGAACAAGAGCGCGACCGCGGAGTCGATCAAGAAGGAGTACCGGGCCCTCGCCCGCAAACTGCACCCGGACAAGAACCCAGGTGACGCCAAGGCGGAGGAACGTTTCAAGCAGGTGTCGGAGGCATATGACGTGCTCTCCGACCCGGCCAAGCGCAGCGAGTATGACGAGGCGCGGGCAATGTTCGCCTCGGGCGCCTACGGGCGGCC
>CAMCSO010000265.1 GCA_945877545.1 Bifidobacterium breve
TTCGAACATATGTTTGATTTCGGCGTGTCGTCGCTGTACGGTTCATGTCAGTGACGACTGCGATTGAAGCCTGACAACGAGGTCTGACATTCGCCGTCACACGAGTTCCGCACCTGCTTTCGCTGCACAACCCGGTCCAGAATCCCGAATCAGCATCAGCATCAGAGAGGCCCCGACGTGAGCGCACGAGTCACAGAACTGCCGGACGGTCCCGCCGACGAGACCGGCCTGACCCCTCGGCAACGCGCCATTCTGGAGATGATCCGCGACACTGTCGCGACGCGTGGATACCCACCGAGCGTCCGAGAAATCGGCGATGGCGTTGGGCTCACATCACCGAGTTCGGTTTCCCACCAGCTCACCACACTGGTGAAACTTGGTTTCCTACGCCGCGATCCGAATCGTCCACGCGCGCTCGTCGTGGCTGACTTGTCGGAGAACGCTGCAGCCGCCGGCGCTGTTCCACAGCTCCGGGTCGTCGATACGCCGACCGACGAGTTCGCTCGACCAACAGCCGCCTACGTCCCACTCGTTGGCCGAATCGCAGCGGGAGGCCCGATTCTCGCTGAGCAAGAGATCGAGGCGGTCTTCCCCCTTCCGCGCGAGCTCGTCGGCGACGGAGACCTGTTCTTGCTCAAGGTCGTTGGAGATTCGATGATCGACGCCGCCATCTGCGACGGCGACTGGGTCGTCGTTCGACAGCAGAGCGATGCCGACAACGGCGATATCGTTGCAGCCCTCATCGGCGACGAAGCCACGGTCAAGACTCTCAAGCGTCGCGACGGCCACGTTTGGCTCATGCCGCACAACCCCGCCTACGCACCGATCCTCGGCGACGAGGCCACCATCATGGGTAAAGTCGTAAGCGTCCTGCGCCGCCTGTGACCAGTAGGCCCGGTTCAGGGAATACATCTCAGCGCTGGTGGCCGCACCTACGAGACGCTCGTGTGCAACCCCACCCTCTGAGTCAACGTCAGCTGAGATTCGGGGCAGGCTGCCGACATCTTCGACTCCCTATCCATGATTCACACTAGTCCAGAACTGCGAAGAGCTGCGCCCGTCTAGCCGCCCGGCGCTGAAGGCTCTGCCCCCGGGAGCCCACCTCACGCGCCTGATCGATGACCGCGAGCACCATGTTCTTCACCCGGTCATCGGCGAAGACCCAGCCCGATGCGTCTACATCTGAATCTGCGAGCCACTGGGTCACCAAGGCATCCCCGCCGAGGCCATCCTCGGTTGGCGGTTCGAACTCGGGAATGAAGGCGGCAAAGCTGAGGCCCAACTCCACCAATCCGGCCGCGAGGGTACCCAGTGCTGGCTGGTTCGCCGGGAGACGAACCTGGACGTACTCCGCACCGGAGCGCCGCATCTGGTGCAATGTGAGGTCAATCGCATCGACCAGATCGGCGCCGACCACTGTGACCACAATCTGACCAGAATTATTCGTCGAGACGAACGAGGTCGAGAGCACGCTGCGATCGGGGCAGGCTGGGCTCCGGCCAGGCGGAGCCAACTCCCTCGGCCAGTCGCTGGTCTCAAGGACCATCCTCACCATCGACTCATAGGGCGAAGGGATCCAGACTCGCGCAGGCGTAAGGGGCCGAAGGGCCGAGTAGGCAACCGAGAGAGAGCCACGTGCGGCCCCAACCCCGTCCGTGATGCCAACCTGCTGGATCGGGTGAGTAACGTTGAGATAGGCGCCGATGATGGTGGCACCCTCACGAAGGGCGATCTCTTGGGTGGCCGCATGGGTCATCACTGGATCCCGGACCCGACCGATCACGCCGATCTCCTCTAATCGCGCAAGCAAACGCACCCCGAGTTCGCCTGCAATGCCGCGACGTCGAAATCTTGGATCAGTGACCGTCCCCCCGGTCTTCACTACCGAGGCGGAAAGGTAAACCGCGCCCCAGTGGGCCGCAATTTCGCCCTCCGATGTGACTGCAACCTCACCAATTCGCTCCCCTGATTCAAGTTCAGCCGCGATGCGCTCGGGGTAGTAGAAATCCGCGTGCGAGTACGACCAGCCGTAGCACCGGTAGATGATCCGGGTCAACGCGGCTGCGTCACCCGGCACCATGGGACGGAACATCACCACTTCGGCACTCGGCTCGCAAGCCTCGGAAACAACCTGCAGCCCATGGGTGTCGACCATGCGGTGGTGCGCGGGCAGACCGAATCTCACTTCAGTCACATTGCTGGCACCATCCGAACGCGCATCTGCGGCCGTTGCGACGCCGATCTCCAACAACGAGAGCACCCCATCGGGGGCGCCCGTCACCGGTACGCCAAGGTCGCGGACGGTTACCACAAACTCAGTTCCGCACACCTCAGCGTGCATGGTCAAGGTGGCGTCCTCCTCACCACCGTGCAGTCGTTCACGAGCATTTATCCCAAGGTAACGGACCATCAGCCCGACGCCATCACCTTCACCACCATTGGCGGCCATGGCCGCGCGCGCTGTGGACGACATGACCGTTATGCCAATCTCATCCGCACTCGCCGTCAGGGTGATCATGTGTGGTCATCTGCCTTCATTAGAGCCCGGCACTCATCTGCTCAAGCCATTATCCATTGGAAACAAACGATCTCGGTCGTAACACCGACATTCGACGATCTTCGTGCCCATCCTCTCGAAGGCCCGAGCCAACTCAGGGAATACGTGACTGCGCTGCCCACAGGTTGATGTCGGCCTCAACCGCATAGGCGTCGATCTCGGCGAGTTCCTCGTCAGTGAATTGCGCTGCGTGCACCGCGGCAGCCGTCTCCTCGAGTTGGCGAACACTGCTCGCACCGAGCAGTGTCGTCGTCACTCGAGGGTCGCGCAGGGTCCATGACACCGCCATTTGCGCGAGCGTCTGACCTCGACCCGCGGCGATCGCGGCCAACGCACGCACGCGTTCAATGTTCTCGTCGGCCAGATGTGCGTCGAACAGGCTTTTCCCCGCGGCCGCACGGGAATCCTGAGGCACCCCGTCAAGATATCGATCGGTGAGCAATCCCTGGGCCAGCGGGCTGAAGGTGATGCAGCCCGCACCCACCTCCTCGAGCGCAGTGAGAAGTCCCGATTCGATCCAGCGATTGAACAACGAATACGAGGGCTGGTGGATGAGGAGCGGCGTCCCCATCTCACGGAGGATCCGCGCCGCCTCCAAGGTGCGACTCGGCGAGTAGGACGAAATCCCCGCGTATAGCGCCTTGCCCTGCTGAACGGCAGTGTGCAGGGCGCTCATCGACTCTTCGATCGGTGTGTCGGGATCGGGTCGGTGGTGGTAAAAGATGTCAACGTACTCGATTCCCAGCCGGTCAAGACTCTGGTCCAGGCTCGCGAGCAGGTACTTGCGCGAGCCGAGATCGCCATACGGACCCGGCCACATGTCCCAGCCAGCCTTGCTAGAGATCACGAGTTCGTCGCGTAGACCGGTGAAGTCCTCCCGGAGAATTCTCCCGACGTTGATCTCCGCCGAACCGGCGGGCGGACCATAGTTGTTCGCAAGGTCGAAATGAGTGATGCCAAGATCGAATGCTCGACGCATGATTGCCCGCTGCGACTCCAGCGGCTTGTCATCTCCAAAATTGTGCCAGAACCCCAACGACACCATCGGCAATCGGAGCCCGCTTCGTCCGGTGCGACGGTAAGGCATCCGGCCGTCGTAGCGTGCGGGATCAGGGACATACAT
>CAMCSO010000266.1 GCA_945877545.1 Bifidobacterium breve
GAGCTCGAGGAAGACGTCCTCGAGCCGCTGGCCGGTGCGGCCGCTGAGCAGGTCTGCAACGCTGCCGGTCGCGACGAGTCGCCCACGATGCATGACGACGACGTCGGTGCAGGTCTGTTCCACCTCGCTCAGCATGTGGGAGGAGATGATCACCGTGCGACCCCCTTCAACATACTCGTGCAGCACATCGCGCATCGCCTTGATCTGGGGCGGGTCGAGGCCATTCGTCGGCTCGTCGAGGACGAGGAGGTCTGGCTTGCCGAGCATGGCTTGGGCGATGCCTAGGCGCTGACGCATGCCCTGGCTGTAGGCCCGGACCTTGCGGTCGATCGCTGTGCCGAGGTCGGCGATTTCTAGCACCTCATCGAGGTAGGACTCCTCGCCGCCGCGGCCAGCAGCGCGCCAGTAGAGGTCGAGATTCTCCCGCCCGGACAAGTGTGGGAGGAAGCCTGCGCCCTCGACGAGTGCCCCGACCCGTGCGAGCACCGGTGAGCCCGCCCCGACTCGCTGGCCAAAGACGAACAGCTGGCCCTCGGAGGGCTTGATGAGGCCCATCATCATGCGCATGGTCGTCGTTTTTCCGGCGCCGTTCGGCCCGAGGAGTCCGAGCACGACCCCTGCGGGCACCGTGAACGAGACATCGTCGACCGCCCGGTAGCCGCCCTTGTAGACCTTGCCGAGGGTCTCGATGGCGAGCGGGACAGCACTAAGGTCTGGGCGCTCGCTGGCGCCGGCAAGACGCGGACGCCTCCAGGCGAGGAGAGCCACGATGAGCGCAATGATCGGCAGTGTGCCGAGGAGCCACCAGTAGGCGGCCGCGCCCGAACGCACCTGCACCATGTCGACGAGTGGAACGGCGATGGCAGGGGAGGTCATCGCGATGTCGTAGAGCGCGGGTCGCTCGGGCAACCGGTAGGCCGAATCCGTAGTGCTCACAACCAGACGCAGTCGATCGCCCGCGTTCGCCGTCGCGACGATCGCCGGGAGATCGATGGTGACGTCGATCGATTCAGGGCCGAGTCGGTCGAGGCGGATCGGCGCGACGAGGCCCTGCGGGAACGACTCGCGTCCTGAGGCGGACACGACTCGAAGGCTGGCGAACAGCACGACGTCGTCGACCGGGGTGGTGCTCGACAGCCGAAGGGTCGCGGTGGTTGCACCGATGATCGTCAACGGCGCATCGAGCGGCTGCGACTCGAACATGGCGGCCTGCCCCGGCAGGGGCACGGCGATGAGACTGCCGAGGCTGCCACCAATGCCGGGGAGCACCGTGATGGCTGCTGGTGTGCCACCGGAGGGTGACAGCACACGCTGTGACGGTCCTGACATCGCCACGGGCTCCCGGGTGCTTCCGTTGATGCCCGGATAGTTGTTTGTCTGCAGCACGACCGGGTCGGCGGAGGAGTCGTCCGTGGAAATGGCCCCGCCGCCGAGGGTGACCTCGAATGAGGTGTTGCTGCTCGAGCCACCGGCGAGATACGCGTCGAACCAATCGGCCACAAGCCCCTGAAGCCGGTCGGATTCGTCGATGCCGCCGTCATGCCCGCCGCCCTGCCACACCATCTTGACCGGGGTTGACGGGTGCGCAGCGCGAATCTGCTCGGCCGTGGCATTCGCTTGGGTGATCGGGAAGAGCGAGTCAGCCTCGCCCGCGCTGAGGAAGGTCGGAGCAGTGATCTGGTCGGTGACACTCACGGGCGACGATGCCCGCATGAGTTCCTGCGAGGCCGGTGACACCCGGCTGTAAGCCGTGGCGTCAATGTAGGCGCGGCACCAGTCGGGCGAGAAGCGCCCGCACTCGGTGACCCCGTTTACCGGATCGACGAGGCCAACGCTGAAGAACCAGCCCGTCCATAGTTTCTTGAAGGCGCCGAGCGAAACCTGCTCGCCGATGATGCTCTGTCCGAATAGGGAGGTCTCGAGGCTGTTCCAGGTGATGTCAGCGGCGATCGCATCGACCCGCGGGTCGTGGCCTCCGAGGAGCAGCGACAGCGCCCCGCCGTACGACCCGCCGGCCGCACCGACCCTCGGGTCGCCTGGTGAGTCCTGCACCACGTCGGTTCGCGTGCCGAGGTAGTCGATGAGCGCGGAAGCGTCCGCTACTTCGAATTGGGGTGAGTTGACCGAGATCTGCCCGGACGAGCGACCGAATCCGCGTGCCGAGTAGGTGAGCACGACGAATCCGCGATCTGCGAGGTGCTGGGCCTGGGCAACAAGGGACTCCTTGCTGCCCCCGAATCCATGGGCGAGCAGCACTGCGGGCGCCGGAGTCACCTCCGGCAGGAAGATTGACGTGTCGATCTGCACGGGGGTGGGATTAGTTGTCGATGTTGGGCCGCCGGGCTGGAAAGCCCCCTCAGTCGCCTGCGCGGACCCAGGGGCAACAAGAGCCACAAGGGTAACGATGGCAACAAAGGTAATGATGGCACCAATGACCACTGCCGCAAGCGGTCTTGGTCCGCCGGTAAACATTAGATAAGCGTATGTTCTTTGGAGGAACATCGCGCAACCACAAGAGTTCATCTTTGGTGGCGTGGGCGTCCATGTGGAGCGCCTATGGTTGAGGCCCCCAAGCATCCCGCGGGGCGGACAAGGAGTGAACATGAGCGACAACAGCATCGAGATCGGCGAAGACGTAGAGATCGACGTCGTCGTGGACGAAGACGGCAACGTGGTGGCCGCGGTCATCGACGATGTCATCGTGGCGACCAGCGCGGAGGGTTCGATTGTCGACGAGACCATCGATGTGCTCGACGCTGACGGCAACGTTGTGGTCGAGGACGAGACAGTTTCGGTTTACGACGCAGATGGCAACCTCGTGGCGCAGGCCGAGGAGATCACCGTCGTCTGATCTGACGTAACGGTCACGATCGAAGGCATGACCCCACGGGTCGGGCTTTTCGGGCGGGACGATGTCGCTGCGATCGCCGAACAGGTGTTCCGGAGCGACAACGTCCCGCCCGTCGTTACGATCTGGGCATGCTCAAGGGAATTGACCCACTCCTCAGCGGCGACCTACTGAAGATTCTCGACGACATGGGCCACGGTGACCGCCTCCTTCTCGTCGACCGCAACTACCCCGCCGCGGCGTCCGGCAGGCAGGTCATTCGGCTCGGGGAGGCATCAATCCTGCGGGCCGCGAAGGCGATCCTCAGCGTCTATCCACTCGACAGTTTCATTGACCAACCTGTCGAGCGCATGGAGGTAGACGGGGATCCCCTCAAGACCACGTCCGCGCAGGACGCTCTCATCGCGCTTGTCTGCGAGTCGGAAGGCCGCGCACTGGAGTTCGCGGTCGTGCCACGTCTTGACTTCTATGAACGTGCCAAGGGGGCCTACGCGGTGGTTCATACCCTTGACGACCAACCGTACGGCTGCTTCATCCTCCACAAGGGCGTCATTTTCTCGTGACACCCGCCTCGTCGGGCAGGGGTGTCCCGACGGCGAGCCCGATCGCCGCCGTGTTGGCGGCACTGCTCGCGACCACGCTCGGTTGCACCCTCGCGATGGCGCCGCCTGCCGAGGCGGCAAATCGCCAGCCTGCTGTCAAGGTGCTCTCGTCACTGCCGGTCTCGTCCGAGGTTGGATCTGGCTACTCGCGGGATCTCTTCAGGCATTGGACCGATGCGAGCGGCGATGGGTGCGACACGCGGGAGGAGGTGCTCATCACTGAGCGGAT
>CAMCSO010000267.1 GCA_945877545.1 Bifidobacterium breve
GCCATCGCCGAAGCGGCGGGCGTGGCCGAAGGCACCATCTACCGCCACTTCCCCGACAAGGTTGCGCTGTATTTCGCCGCCGCCCTGGATCAGGACGGCGCGCTGATCGCCGAAGTCGCCTCCCTGCCCAAGCAGGCGGGGGAGGGAACAGTCGTCGGGAACCTCACGACAGCACTTCAGCGGTTAGCGACCCTCCGCGAGCGGATCATTCCGCTCGAGATGGCCATGCGCAGTGATCCCGAGCTCATCGAGCGCAGGCGGACGATGACTCCCCCGCTTCCATCGGACGGGCCGAGCCCACCCGAGGCCATCGCTCAATACCTGGGCGCCGAGCAGAATCTCGGACGCATCCGTCGCGACGTCAACTGCCTCGACGCCGCCCTCATCCTCCTCGCAACGCTCTTCGGCATCGGCCTCATGCCCAATGACACCGCTGACATGACCGACCGAAACAACCTCCTCATCCGCTCGGCGGTGGAACTGTTCGTCCATGGGCTAGAACCCTGAGCTCATGAACCGAGGGCGGCCACCGACCGGCACCAATTCGCCGAGTGACCTCTCCATTTAGTGACGGTGAACGCTGGGAGTTACGTCGGGGGTCGGGACGTCTCCGCAGCGGCTCAACGCAGGAGTCGGTTCAACGGGGGTGCGGCCCTAGCTACGGACCGAGCAGGCCCAGAGGCACAACCGCAATGCCATCCTTGCGACGGTAGGCGTCCGAGCCGGTGTTCACCACAACAGCATCCAGAAGCCTGTCACCCAGTTGCTCCTTGAGCCAATGAAGGTGCGACACATGCTCCGGGCGAACCGTGTTGCCCAGCTTCGCTTCCAGCGCCACGACCTTCCCGCCCTCACCAACAACGACGAAGTCCACTTCGTGGTCCCCACTCCAAGTGCGCAAGTGTCTCAACGGGACCGAGTTCGCATCTGAGAACACGAACAGACTCATCGCCACAAGGGACTCAAATAGCGCTCCGAGGAATGTTCCATCCTGCGGCGTAACCGTCGGCCCGTCCCCCTGTAGGAGTCGGTCACGCGGGACTCCAACCAGTCTGGCAGCGAGTGCCGGGTCGGCCAAAAAGCGCTTGGGTGTCTGCCCGAGCCGAGACAGGTGGTTGTCGCCTGGCAGCCACGGCGGAACTTCGTCGAGAATGCGCAACCGAGTGAGCGCCTCCGTGTAGCGAGTTGTCGTGTCCCTGCTTGGCTTGTCGTCATGACCAGCATTGGCACCGTCTCGCACCTTTTCCCATGAGGTTGTTGTGGCGACTGCTGCCGCGTAGGCGCGAAGCCAGCGCATCAGCGCTTCAGGCTGCCGCACAACGGTTCCAGCCTCCTTCATGTCAACATTTACGAGCCGTTCGAGGTAGGTGTCGAGTTGCTTGTTCAAGGACCGTGACGAGAGGTCCTGGAACCCGGGGAACCCCGAGCGAAGGATGAAGTCGGTGTAGTCCTCGAGTGAGAAGTCAATCGCACCGGAGAGGGCCGGCTTCTGTCCCGAGAGTAGGGACTTCAGACTCACGGATGGCGTGCAGACCAAGCGTTCTGGAAGTGTCAGCGGGCGCATGCGAAGTGAGGGGATGCGCCCAGCACCAGAGTGGGTGTCGTCAACGGGAGCCGAACCGGTGAGCACATACCGTCCGGGCGTCTTGTCATCGTCTACTGAGTCCTTGACTGCTTCCCAGACCTGTGGCAGCCGCTGCCACTCGTCGAATAGCACCGGGGTGGGCTTCAACAGGTACTCGTCCAGTTGGGCTTCAACGAGTTGGAAGTCTCGGTCGCGGTTCAGCCGGACGACGGTCTGGGCTCGCTGGCGGGCCGTCTCTGTCTTGCCGACGGCCTTGGGTCCGTCGAGGAGGAGGGCAGGAAGCTCTGTCAGCAGGTAGTCAACTTCGTCGTCAACGATGCGCCGGCGGTAACTTCCAAGGAACTTGCCCGTGTTTGTCATGACTTTCATGGTCCTCGCTCCTCACGGGTACTCTACCATTTCGCAGACCTCAACCCTACAACTTCGCAGGCCTCAACCCTACAACTTCGCAGGGCTCAACCTTCTCTTGGCTGAAGGTGCCGCCACCGGCGGCGTGGCTCGGGTGCAGCGAACGCCCATCCGGCGTCAGGGAGTGGTGAGCATCTCTCCGCAGTGCTTGCACTTGATGGCGTCGGGCTGGATGTCCTCGGCGCAGTAGGGGCACTTGCGTCCAGTGGCGGGGGTCTCGGGGAGGGTGACGACGACCTCTGTGGGCTTGTTGGGTCCCATGATGGCCACGATTGAGCATTCTCACAGATCTGGCAACAATGTCGTAGGTGACGGGTACGTGCCTGACGGACTGCTCCAGAAGGCGGTAGAACAGCAGCCCGGGCTTGGACGCGCCTCGGCGGTTGAACCGGAACTCGAACTCGTGCAGGTAGTCCTGAAGGTGGGCCATCGACGCGGCACCCTGCGCGGTGGACTCCAGCCAGCGCTTCGCCTGCGCCTGAACGCGGGACACGGCCGGGAACAGGATGTGCGCCGGGTCCGCTGCTCGCTTGGCGGTAATGAACGACAGCGTCCGCCGGATACTCCCGAACCGAACTCGAGACAGCCCCCATGCCTCACACGGTAGGCACCACAACTGACACCGCCCAGCATCCACCGTCACTAAATGGAGAGGTCATTTCGCCGAATATGTCCCACAGGCACGTCAGGACAGACACCTGAAGTGCGGTCCAAGGTCTGACCACGGGCGCACGCTTCATGCGTCGTCTCGCAGCGGTCAGTGTGCGACTCTTTCGAAGGAGACCTCAACATCACTTGAGCCATCCCCTTAGCGCCAGGCATTACGTCCGCACGAGTTCGCCCTGCGACGCGCGATCCCTGATGCCAAGGGATTCCGGGGTGAGCATCACGGCTGCGGAAACAGCTCCGGGTGGCGCTCAAGTTCGATTCGGGTGCGGCGAATGTGGACGGTCAAGAAGTGCTCCCCCTCGACGATGTCGCGTCGGCGGATCGCGTTAAGCAGGAGTGAGTGTTCGGCGTTCACGACCCACCGCCGTTGCGGTCCGCTGAACATCATGAAGGCGCGGCGGTAGTACTGGGTTGAATTCCACAAGCGAGTGACCGCTCCGATGAGTTGGTCGCTGTCGCACCCGGCGTACGACAGCAAATGCAGTTCGCGATCCAGATCCAAGAAGTGCTGCAGGTCGTCGTCCTTTTCGATACGAGCCTGCAACTCGTCGAGTCGGTCGATCTGAGCGCCGGTGAGATTCGGAATGCTCTCGGAGAGCGCCAGGGGTTCCAACCTCTCACGCATCTGGTACATCAGCGCCACTTGGCGCATCCCCAGCAGCGGAACGCGGGCACTCTTCTTTGTCTCGAGCTCGGTGAGGCCTTCCGCCTCGAGCATGCGTAGCGCCTCGCGGACGGGGAGACGGCTAACCCCGAATCGCTCGGCGACTTCCTCCTGGCGGATGCGCTCGCCGGGGACGATCTCGCCCGCGAGGATGCGACGGCGCAGATCTGCGGCCACCTGCTCGGCAGCGGACACGCTCACATGCCCGGCGTCGGCGTCCTCGGGCGTCGTCACGTCAGCGGTCCGGATCATCGTTCATCTCCAGAGCGAGGGATCCCGGTCGAATGCCTTGCCCTCAGGAATCGTCCCACGAGACTGGATTCTTCAGATCACAATCCGGAGTTCATC
>CAMCSO010000268.1 GCA_945877545.1 Bifidobacterium breve
AGCTTCTGGAGGACCGGAGACCAATCCTTCGTTCCGGCGGTGATGTCGATGACCTCGCCAAGCTCCCATGCACCCTCGCTGGCTGCGATCGCATCGATCGTTGCCTGCGCGATGTTCTGGTTGTAGGCGGTGTCGCCGCGGATGATGTCTACCTTGTTGTTCTTCGGGGTCCACTTGCCTGAGTCCTTCAACTGGCTCAGGAAGGTGACGAATCCGCTGCCGTAGTAGGTCTCCGCCGGATCAACGAAGTAGTTGCCGTACTTTGCGGGATCACTTGCGCGGATGTTCTGAGCATCGATGTTCGTATCACCGCTCATGTACGGAGCCCCGTATGCGGCGGCAACGTCGAGTGCGGGGGGCGGGATGATGACGAACGGGCTCACCAGTGCGCTCACACCATCACCAGTGAGCTTCTGGAAGCCTGCCGTGATGCCCTCGGGGGTGAGGATGTCGATGTCGGTGACATTGAGGTCGATCGGTCGGCCGTTTACGCCACCGGCTGCGTTGATCGTCTCCTGAGCGAGGATCGCACCGTTCCAGCAATCCTTGTGGTCGGCGATACCTGCGGGCCCTGACTGCGCGATCGGCATGCCGATCACGATTGGCTCGCCGGTGGCAGCGCCGCCATCGGCCGGTGCGGCGGATGACGCTGCGGGTGCCGATGGTGCAGCGGAGTTACTAGCGGTTTCTGATCCGCCGCCGCATGCGGCCAGGAGAAGTGTTGCGGTTGCGACCGTGGCCGCGAGAGTGGTGATTCGAGCGCGTTGCATGGAGCCTCCAATCCTAGACGGAGCGCATGAGGGCGCTCTGGTACACACATGATCGCGATTCTGAAACGTCACCGCTATCGGTAGATCTACTGATTAATCAATCACCACACGGTCATCGTGTATCTGTTTGGTTACGAACGATCGAATCGGGCATGTTCCGCTGCGAGAGGCACGAGCGAGGTGCCACGATGAGCAAGTGTCTGCGGTTGAGGTCGATTCCACCATCGGGGCGATGGGAACGATAGCCGCGATCGCCTCGGACTCTGGCCCGGTCACCGAGCGCGGAAGGGCAGTACTCGAGGAACTCAAGCGCATCATCCCGTTTGAGGCGGCCGAGATCTGTTCGATCAACCCCCTCACAGGGGAGTCGATACTCATCGCCTCTGAGGGGTATTCGCAGCAGGTACTGAACGAATTGCATAGCGTCGAGTTCCATGAGTTGATGGAAGACCTCGGCATCAAGTCCACTGGTCGACCAGTTCGAATGCGTGACCTGCCGGGGGATCCGCTGGACAACTGGGCCGTCGCTGACGTTCTCTACCCGGCCGGTTTCCGGGAGGGTCTCACCATGTGTCTTCGAACCCCCGACGGACGCGTGACCGGGGTCATCAATCTCTCGACCCTCTCCACAGAGCACCCGAGCGATATCGCTCGTGATGCGGTGGCGCATCTTTGCGCAACCCTTGGCAATCTCGCCGACCCGCTGCAGTCAGGTAAATGGATTGCGATGCTTCTCGGCGCTGGGAGCATGGCGATAGGTCTCGACGGTAACGGGACTGCGATCAGCATCCCGGGGCTCACCGGTCACAAACTCCTTGCTGAGGGTACCGATTTGCTCAATGTTGCTAGGGGTGCAGCTGTGCATAACTCCTGGGGATCGTTCGTTTGGCCCGATGACGATGAGTGGTTTCGAGTCCGGGTTGTTCCGTGCCGAGGTGAGCAGCCGATCATGACCGTGGTAAGCATGGACTCAATAGACATCGGGCCACTGAGCCGGCGTGAACTTGAGGTCCTCACCCTCGCCGCCGAAGGACTATCGAACCAAGAGATCGGCGACGCCCTCGTCATCAGTAATCGCACAGTCGCCACCCACGTCGAGCACATCCTTGCGAAGTTGAGCGCACCTAACCGTGCTGCCGCTGCCGCCTATGCTCTGCGTGAGGGCCTCATCATGGGACACGTCGCCCGTCACGACCACTGAACACCGACGAACCTTGAGGATGGCTTGGGATGACGATGATTCGTGCGCGCTGGATGACGCTTGGTGTTTGTGCTGCAATTGCCTTAGCGGGGTGCTCCGCGTCTGGAGGTAAGGGCTCACCCGCCGCGTCTGATCTGCAGTTGCCTGTGGCATTTGGACTCGTCCGTGATCAAGCCGGACTCGCGCAGCAGGTGCAATTGCTCAGCACCCCCGGCTCCCCGAGTTTTGCGCAGTGGATGACCCCGGCTGACATCGCTGCGGCGTACGGAGCTTCCGCAGCGGATGCTCAGGCAGCACTTAGTACGTTGAATGCCGCAGGATTCACCGGCGAACTCGACCCCACGGGCAGCGTGCTTATCGGCACGATGAGTGTCGCTGATGCGCAAGCGTTCTTCGGCATAGACATCACCCAGACCCCCTCCGACAACGGCGAACTCGTGGCAGGCCCAGCCAAGCCAATCTCACCGCCAGCCTCGATATCGAGCATCGTCTCGCAGGTCGCCGGTCTCACCGCGCTCCTCCCGGCCGCTGGCGCGTCGAGCACCGCGCCTGCACCAGCATCAGCACCTCCCACGTGCCCCACCTCAAAGGGCCTCGCGACTTCACTCAGGGATACCTACGGGCTCGCCGACCTTCAGCGGGCGGGGAATGTGGGCAAGGGCGTCCGTATCGCCCTTCTTGAGGTTGCTCCCACATCACAGCAGGCCCTTGACCTGTACCAGTCCTGTTTCAAAGACCCAGTTGCGCCGATCTCCGTGAACATGGTTGATTCCTCCCCGGCGTCGGTCTTCGGTGACGTCGCGCAGGAGTCGACACTCGACATCATCTCCGCCAGCCTTATGGCCCCTGGCCTCGCCGGGATTGATGTGTATCAATTCAACCCCTACTCGCCGCTCGTCTTCCCATTCGCCGCAGCCCTCGCCGGCACCTACACCCCCGGCGGTGCTCAGATCATCTCGACCAGCGTGGGCTTTTGCGAAACCACCATCGCCCAGCAGGCCATTGATCTCACCGAGTGGATGCTCTTGTCGGCTGCCGCAACAGGGGTGACCGTCGTTGCATCGTCTGGTGACACCGGTTCATCGGCATGCGCCCCCGGGAGCACCGATCAGGCCGCTCAGTATCCGTCGTCGTCGCCGAACGTCCTCTCGGTGGGTGGCACCCAGTCCACCACCACCGGTGATCTCGCCGCGGGACAGCAGGTATGGAACGCCAGCCCCTCCAATGCCGGTGGCGGATCGACCATCAGCATCCTGCCGCAACCGACCTATCAGAGTTCACTCGGCATCTCGGGGGGACGGATCACACCTGATGTCTCATTCCTCTCATCACCGGATGATTTTGGGCCGATCCCGGTCTGCACGACCAGCGGCTCCTGCCAGTTCACCGTGGTCGGTGGAACTTCTGCAACCGCTCCCGGCGTAGCGGGCGGACTTGCATCAGTCCTTCAGTCACTCAGCGATACCTCACACGCCCGCATAGGTCTACCCAACTGGGCGCTCTACACGGTACCAACGACAGCAGCCTCCCCCCACTTCACTGACATCACCGTTGGCACTAATGACCTCTATGAGGTCGGCTGCTGCACCGCTGCAACCGGATTCGATCCCGCGAGCGGGTGGGGCTCCTTGCAATTCAGCGCCATCGCAGACTTCTACCGCAGCAAGTTGACCGTCACATCACCGTGACCGA
>CAMCSO010000269.1 GCA_945877545.1 Bifidobacterium breve
AGCCTGAAGGTGATGGCTAACGACAGGCCCAGAACCATCCCAGGCACGATCGCAGGAATCATCAACGCTGCCAGCAGCACCCTTGTAGCTACGCCCCTCACTGAGTTGACGACGACGGCGAAGTAGGTGCCGATCACTGCGGCAACCGCCACCACAAACAACGACACGGACAACCCGAAGGTGACTGCGTTCAAGAGCAGTCGGTCCTGGCCGATAGCCGCAAACCACTCCAACGTGAAGCCAGACCAAGGCAGGGCTTGCACGGTCGAGTCGTTGAAGGCGAAGATGCCGATGATGGCCAACGGGGCGTATAGGAACAGATAGACGGCGATGAACCCAACCCACGCCATCAGTGATCGAATTGCCCGCATCGGTGACTCCACGGATCCGACTCCAGGATGAGCAACAGATGCACCATGACTAGTCAAGAATTCCCTCCGTCCTGGAAAATCTTGCGACAAGCGCAAGTAACGCTCCTGTGAGGAGAAGAAGGATGATCGACATGGCAGCTCCGAGCGGCCAATTGTTGGTCAGGCCGAACTGGTTCACGATGAGCGAGCCGAACATCATGCCTTCAAGGCCCCCCACCATCGCTGGCGTTAGATAATCGCCGATGCACAGGAGCAGGGCCAGTGCGAATCCGATGGCTGCCCCTTGTCTGGACAGAGGCCAGACAACCGTGCGGAAGGCCCGCGCTGGACTCGCACCAGCATCCGCGCTCGCCTCTAGTAGCGACGCAGGCACTCGCTCAAGGGCTGCATAGGAAGCGACGAAGACGAAGGGAATCGAGACATACGTGAGCGTCAGAAAAACCGCAAACCGCGAATAGAGCATGAAAGAAAGCGGCTCATCCCGCAGACCGAGTTCCATGAGCGTGGAGTTGATTACTCCGCTGTCGCCAAGAATGATCTTCCATGCATACACCCTCACCAGGTAACTGATCCACAGCGGGACAACGACGAGCAGCACCGCAAGCAGCCTGTGCTTGGACAATCGGCGAACAACGAACCAGGCCATCGGGTAGGCGATAACCGTGGCAAGCAGTGCTGCTCCGACGGCGATAACAACGGTACGGCCGAGAATCATCAACGTGACGCCATTGGTGACGACTGCCACATAGTTATCGATGTTGAGGACCCGTAATAAGACGCCTTCGCGCGCGCGCCAAAGGCTGTACACCAGCATCAAGATGTTGGGCGCCAGTACCAGCAGCGCCGCCCACACCACGAGTGGCGCCAAGACCATGCGTCGGGCGAAGGAGCGACGACTCTCCCGCGTCAAGGCGACACTAGCCATCGATGCGTACCACTTCTGCCGCATTGAAGGATACGGTCACCTCTTGGCCGCTCGTCAAGGCGAAGCCGACATGCGCTGGGGCTTTCGTCACCAAGGTCATTCGGTCGACTGCAATCATCACTTCCGAGCTGTCCCCTAGGAACACAATTTCTTCCACGGTACCCCTCGCTGAAACATCGCCAACCCCCTCAAGCAGGCTCACTGCCTCGTGACGTAGGGAGAAGACACAGGGTCCAAGAGCAGTGCTCGCCGGCACGGGGAAGGCGAGCCCGCCCCAGTGACCGAAGGATTTGCCGTGCTCCAGAACCACCGTCCCCGGACCAAGATTTGCCTTGCCAATGAAGCCCGCGACGAACGGTGTTGCCGGGTTGAAGTACACCTCTCGCGGAGTACCCACCTGCTCGATGCGCCCATCTGACATCACGGCCAGACGATCTGACATCGACAGGGCCTCGCCTTGATCATGAGTGACGTAGACGAACGTGATGCCGACCTCTCGCTGAAGCTGCTTCAACGCCAACTGCATCTGCTGTCGTAACTGTAGGTCGAGTGCTCCGAGGGGCTCATCAAGGAGCAGCACTTTGGGCCGGCCAACGAGAGCGCGGGCTAGTGCGACCCTCTGTCTTTGCCCGCCGGAGAGCTGATGTGGCAACCGCTTTACGAACTCTTCCATCTCAACGAGGGCTAGCGCCTCGGATACCCTCTGCCATATCTCCCCCTTTGCCACCCGGTGCATGCGCAGTGGGTACGACACATTTGCCTCAACGGACATGTGTGGGAAGAGGGCGTAGTTCTGAAAGACCGTATTCACGTCTCGGTTGTACGGCGGGACACCGAGAACGTTCACTCCGTCGAGCCAGATTTGACCTGATGTGGGTTGTTCGAAGCCCGCAATCATCCGCAGGCAGGAAGTCTTTCCGGATCCACTGGGGCCAAGAATGGAGAAGAACTCTCCGGTATGAATGTCGAGACACACTCCATCAACGGCCTTCGCTCCTGCCCCGTTGTAGGTCTTGCAGACGTCTGACAACCGAACGACAGTTAGGGGCTCAGACGGGGCCTCGCCCTTCCCACCGGGAGTTCCCGGTGGGAAGGGCGACTGAGGGGAATCCTGCACCTCAGAATCCCGCCTTGAACTCATTCCACAGTGCCACGCGCTCGTCCATGCGGTTCGGCGTAACCATCGGCTTCATAGACTCCCAGAAATTCGAGTTCTGTAGGTTCACGATCTCGCTCTTGGCGAGGGCCTCCTTGGGCACCAAAGACGCGGCGGCGTCGTAGGTAATGACACCGGCACTTCCCGTGGCCTCGATGAACTTCGCCTGCCACGGGATCTCAAGGGTGTAGTTGATGAGGTCATACACCTCCTGTCGGTTTGCCCCTTTCATCATCATGGATGAGTCGATCCAAAACGGCGTTCCCTCGGTCGGGAACCCATAGGCGAATTTGTCGCCACCGTCGTTCAACTGATTCACCACAGCGACGTTCTGGGCGTAACCGACTACGGCGTCACCTGACGCGAACAGACTCGCCTGATCGTTGAACCCGGCCGAGAGCGTCTTCACCTGCGGTCGCAGCGACTCAAGCCCACTCTTCACAGTCGCGAAGCCAGCGTCGTCAAGGGAGTAGGGGTCGTTGATGCCTTGCGCGAGGGCCACCATCGGAATGCCCAGGTAGGAGTCATCAGGAATCGAAACCTTGCCCGCGAACTGCGGATCCCACAGGACCTTCCAACTCGTGGGTGGCGTCGGGAAAGCCTCCTTTGACCACATGAGTGGCAGCGTTCCCCAGTTGTACGGCAGGCCGTACAACTTCTCGTCCACTGTCACGCCCGGCTCCCAAGGGAGACCAGGGGAAATGTTCTTGACATTTGGAACCATCGACGGGTCAAGTGGCTCGAGAAGCCCAGCCTTGTAGTAACGGTCAACGTTTCCAAGGTCGAAGTAGACAAGGTCAATTTGCCCCTCGGCAGACTGCGCCTTCGCGAACATCTCGTCGACGGACCCCGCCGTAATCTGAGTGACGTTCACCCCGGACTTGCTCGAATACTCGTCGAGCATGGCCTGATCGTGGTAACCCTCCCACGTTAGAACAGTGACAGACCCCTTGTCGGGCACAAGTCCGGTAACCGTATCCGTGGCTTCGCTCGTCCCCCCACACGCTGCGATCGCCACGGTGGCGACAGCAATCAGCATGGGCCAGCGGGCACTCCGTTGCCGTCGTCTTCCCTCCATAGCCATCATCCGAACTCCTCACTTGAACGTTCCAGTAGTATGGCTCTGAACAATAGGGCCCGCGGCTGCATACGTCAACAGTCGCTAGGCAATTCAACGTCTTA
>CAMCSO010000270.1 GCA_945877545.1 Bifidobacterium breve
TCGTGCAACACAGCCAAGAGCGATGCCGCGCCTCCGCAGTGGACCCACTCACGGCCGGCGATGTGGTTGCCCGGATACGGACCTCGCGCACCGAGTAGTGCCGCCAGCCGCGGAGCTTCGGGTCGACTCGGGTGCTGGAGCATCGGTGGCGGGATTCTGATCGCATTGTTGGTGGGCGGTCTGGTTGGTTCATTGGTGGCCACTGAGTGGGTTGGGCTGGCGGTCACCGCAGCTGTGGCCTGGGCACTGATCAGTTGGCTGCAGAAGCGGTCGAGAGCAGCGAAGTCGGGGGCCTCGGTGGGCTCGGTGGGTCCACCAAGTCTGCCCCTGCAAGACGAACCGCTGGCATTGACGATGCCCGATGGCAGGCAGATTCGTAACGCCCGCGGAACAGCATCGATGGGCGGCATGGCCGCGGATGTGCCGCTTGAAGGTCAGGACATGGTGTGGCTGGAGATGACGATCCAAGGCGACAACATCGAAACGCTCATCGGTCTGTTGAGGCTATCCCCCGGTGACACCGGCTACCGCGATGCGATGCTGCAGCCCGATGGTGATCGTTTGATCGTCAACGCTATGGCCCGGCTTGCTGCGGATGCGGCAGCCAGCGGTGACGACGATGTCACTGCGGCCCCGATCGGCCATCTGTCCGATGTCGTGTGGAGCTCGCATCCGGGGCTGGGACGTGGACTCACCCTCGTGCAGGTGGCCATCACCGTCAATCGCGATGGGAGTCGTGGCGCGCGCGTTGGATTCTCGTCCGACATCAGAAAGTGAACCGTGCTGAACCCACTGAAGGGTGCGCGATCACCTAGCGGACATGACATGTCAATTCAGCGGAAGAGCGATTATTCAGGAGCCACGTGATGGCTTTGGGTGCGAGCCGCACCCCGTGCAGTCCGCGATGTACCCGCCGTGAGGAGCAGGGCACCGAGAGCGATCGCGATCATGAGGAGGCTGAGGGTCTGCTCATCAATTTCCCAGATGGCCCAGAACAGGAACCCGACGCTGCCGAACGAGGCCGTGGTCAAGGTGAGAATGATGAGTTGTGATCGCGGCCCGGTCGAATTGGCGACGATGATCGTCAGGCCCGCGTAGACGAGTGCGAGAGATCCACCAAGGATCCCTGCGACGACAGGGAGGGTCAATGCCTCTTCAAGTGCGAGAGCTACCTCCGTCAGTGCCAAGGCGGCAGAACCCAAGCCAAGAACGAGCAGCGCGTGTCCGAGGAGGAAGAATTCAAGGCGCTTGACAGAAGGTGTCACGGGGCGACTCGCGGCGTAGGTGAAGTACTGCCACCACACGATGGTGAGAAGCACGAGCACGAGGAGCACGCCAAAGATCCTCGGGTTGCCACCCTTGGTGAAGAGGACCGACATTTCAAGGAAGGTTTCGCCGAGCATGATGAGGACGAGGCCGCCGAGTCGTTCGACGAGATGGTGCATGTCCATCGAATTGGCGGCGTAAAGCCGGGGTACGAAGCTCACGAACATGGGGACGAAGCCGATGAGTGCGCCGATGATGAAGACTTCTGCATTCAGCGAATCGGGGAGGAACACGGCCGAGAGCAGGAAGGCGGCACCGACGGCGAAGGCGGCGGCCTGCCGACGGTAGGGCGCAGAGCGGTCCTTCGACGAGCGATACCCGGCCTCCCACATGGCCGCAAGAATCAGCATGGCAATCCCGAGGGCGATGATGCCGACATCGCCGTCGACCCGATCTGAACTCTCCATGGCTGCGACGGCGTACACAATGGTGATCATCTGAACGATGACGAATAGTCGGCGCCACGTGGTGTCGGCTGGCAACTGGTTGTAGATCAGGGTGGTGCTCAGCCACGAGGCGAAGACGACCAGTGCGATCGCCGAAAGCCAGAAAAACTCAGGCCAGCTCAGGTGCTTCGCGAGTGACCCGTAGATGAGGAGCATGGAAGCCGCGATGACCACGTCGTAGAACAGTTCCATCCACGTGACCCGCTGCGCGGGGATCAGGTTGTGCACGCTGCCTCCTCAATGATCGGACAAGATCATAGTGGGATGCGTGGCTAGGGTTGAGTCCATGAATGAGCGCGCAGAGATTCTTGCCACCGGATCGAGATGGGTGCGATCGGCGAGGATCGTCATCAACGCCCCCGCGGGACAGATATTCGACATCGTTGCGAATCCAGGTGAGCATCACCGCTTCGATGGGTCTGGAATGGTTCAGGGCGCGTTGAACGGTCCTGAGCGACTTGGGCTCGGTTCCCGATTCGGCATGGGAATGCGCTACGGACTGCCGTATCGGACGAACAACACTGTCGTCGAGTTCGAGGAGGGGCGCCGAATCGCGTGGTGCCACTTCAACCACCACCGCTGGCGCTACGAGTTGGAGCCACTTGATGCCAACACGACAGCGGTCACCGAGACCTTTGATGGCTCAACAGCACGATTCCCCCCAGCACTGCTTCTTATCAACGCCTATGAAGGAAATCAGGTCGCGGTGGCGAAGACCCTCGTCAGGCTCAAGGTGTTGATGGAATCGGGAGGCTCTTCCGGCTAGCGAGTGAGACGGTGGGCACGGACCTCAAGGCGATTTGGTGTCTGTGCGACATCGCGCTGCTTGACCCATGAGTCTGGTCGCCACCCGGTGATGACACTCTCCGCAGCGTTCTCGAGTCGTTTGAGGCGCTGGGTCGCGAGGAGCATGCCGATCCCCGCCAGGAGGGCGGTTGCCGCCGCCATGAGGGCCGCGATGGCTGTGTCGCCGACCATCTGCAGACCTGCGATACCACCAACAGTGGCAAGAATGATGAGAAGAATGCCAACAGGAATCACGGGGATCTCCCTACTATGGTGCCTGCGGACGACCAGCCTCATCGGCTGCGTCGTCTACGGTTCCGGGGAAGGACACAGACACGTGTAGGCAACATACGGTCTCCGGGGATCATTCTCCGGGATGACACGCCGTCCTGCCGTGAATCAGACGGGCATCCCGTGGGCATCGAGCAGTGCGTCAAGTGTTGCGTTCCGGAATTTCCCGTGGGGATCCATGCGGCGGGTGAGTGCACCGAAGTCGCCGAATCGGGGGTAGCGATCGATGAGAGACAGTGGGCTGGCGGCGAAGAGCTTGCCCCAGTGCGGACGCCCTGCTGCTCCACCGAGCACAGCGTCGATTTCGGGGAGGAGCGCAAGGGCGTCCGGGACCTTCTTCCAGGTGAAGTGGATGCCGACGGTGTCACGGCCATGGGCCCCGCTGAGCCACAGGTTGTCAGCGCGCATCGTGCGAATCTCTGACACATGAAGGAGCGGGTGAATCCGGTGGGCGATTGATTCAAGTTCGCCGAGCAGCCGGACGGCTTCAGAACGTGGCACGAGGTACTCGGTCTGCAACTCGTCGCCTGAACTCGGCGTGAAGTCGAGTTTGAAGTGTGGTAGCGCTTCATGCCATGGAAGCAATTCGCCCAGCTGCTCGGTGCAGTGGATCGCCTCGTGCTCCGGCAGGGGATGCCGCTTCGCGTCAGCGAGATGGCCTCCCATCCACGAGCCACCGGCTAGCTGCTCTGCTGTCAGGGGGGCGTCGACGCCCTCACGGCGCTTCATCCAGATCTTGCC
>CAMCSO010000271.1 GCA_945877545.1 Bifidobacterium breve
TCTTCCGCACCGACCTGGGCAAGCAGCGGCAGGTGGGGCCGATGCGGGCCTACTACGCGGCCGAGACAACTGGGTGGGACTCGACGCTCGTCGACGGACTCGAAGTCCAGTGAGCTGAGAGTACCAAGCGTTCCTAGCAGCGTGTGTCCTATTCGAAACGCACCGGCCCTACGGGATGCGGAAGACCCCATGGTCGCCGATGCGGCGCCAGACACACACCCAGTTCCCGTCCTCACGGGCGAGGTGGAACGTCGCACGCCTCTCGGGTGACGCGAAGCTCCATGTCATCTCCATGATGTCCCCGCCGTTCACGATGGCCGACACGCCCAGGGACTTCGGCCACACGTAGTGCTCCCGAGCGGCTTGTGCTGTCGCCCAGGCGTCGCAGGCAGGGACGAAGTTGGCACGCACAACCTCCCTGAACTCTCGCCGGTGCTCAGGCTTCAGGTGATCCCAGTCCGTCTCGAAGCTGGCTGTGCGATCAAACCGCACCTCAGTCGCTCAACGACGCCAAGAAGGACTCGCCGTCGTCGTAGGACGTCACGCGACCAGCTGCGACATCCTCGTCGGCCTGGCGTTCGCGTGCCTGCCAGGCGTCGGTCCAGAACCAGGCCTGGCTCGCCGGAACCGGGACCTGAGGTCGAAGCTCGATCACGCCGTCCTCACGCTCAGTCACCTCAACCTGCATCACCGCGAAGTACTTCCCACACGAGGCCCCATCAGCTTCCAGACGTGAGCCAGGAGCTCACGAGCCGAGTCCCCATACGCGCGAGGCCGCAGCCGCCGCCTGTCGGCCTGCTCCGCCGGATCCGGGAGGCGCGGCCCCGACAGCAGCCTTCTCGCCGTCGAACGCGCGACCCCGGTCGCTGCCTGAACCTCGTCAAGGATTCGGGCCTTGTCGGTCTTGGACGCCTTGCCATACGCGTCACGAAGCTTGTTCGTGACCTGCCTTCTCGCAGTCAAGTCAATCTTGTCTTCCATCGGGCAAGCCTCCACCATCAGGCGGGATACGCGCTCAAAGTGTGTGAGGCACCAACCCCAGGCCCGCGCTCAAAGTAGCTGAGGCACGCCGCTCCACTCAGGTTGGCAAGAGGGTCAACGGAAAGAGCTGTGCCACCGCCCGATGGACTGCGCCCGCCACTGCCGCCGGGTCGATCTCCATGAGTGCAGCGCGCCTGCCGTGGTTCATGGATTCCCGGAGTGCGACTAGTCGTTGACCTCGTCGATGTACTTTTCCATGGTCTCTCGCTGGTAGACGGCTGTGGCAGCATTGGTTTCGTCCTCTGCGAATACGGATGAACACATGACTGTGTCGTCGCGGTCGAGGAACCCAATCTCCTTCAACCCCGCGAAGAACTCAGTCCAGTTCACGTCACCGTCGCCGATCCTCAAGTGCTGGTGAACGCGAACAGCGTTGCCCGGCGGATTGGTGATGTATCGCAGGCCATTGGAACCGGTGTGGTCCATCGTGTCGGAGACGTGGACGATACCGATCCGCCCTCCCACCTCGGACATGATGTTCAGCGGCTCCTCACCCATGTGGAAAGTGTGGGAGGCGACGTAGACCATGCCGAAGTTGGGTGAATTGATACCGCGGATAACTCGCCAGGCAGCCAGGCCGTTCTCCACGAAGTCGTCGGGGTGTGGGTCGATGTAGACCTTCAAGCCCTCGTGCTCGATGATCGGGACGAGTTCCTCCATCGACCGATAGAACGCCCGCTCTGACTCCTCCGACTTCTCTGGTCGGCCGTTGAACTCGGTCCCGATCATGTCCACGCCGAGGTCGACCGTGATCTGGATGACCCGTTTCCAGTAACGCACCGCGGATTCTCGAGCGTCCTCGTCGGGACCCGACCAACGCAGCACTGGGAGCACGGATGCGATCCCGACACCGGCGGCCGAGCATGCCTTCTTCATTCGTTGCACGAGATCGTCGTCAGCCTTCGGATGCCCGAAGAACGGGATCATGTCGGGGTGCGGTGTCATTTGCAGCCACTGATATCCGCACTCAGCTGCCACTCGCGGAAACTCCAGGAGTGAGTTCGTGTGGTGGAACGGCGTCGGATCAAGGGCGATGCGAACCATGGGTCCTCCTATTCATAGAAGTCGGGCTTTGGGAGATAGTTGACCTCGACGCGCTTTCCGGTCTGGATTGCCTGCACACCGGCCTTGCACGCTTCGGCCACTAGGTAGCCGTCCCATGCCGAGGGTCCGTCGATGGTGCCGTTCTTCGCTGCATTGACCCAGCATTGGAGTTCGTTCTCAAAGGCCTCCTTGAATCGGGTCTTGAACGTCATGTGCTCCGTGCCCGAGTACCTGCCTTCGCTCCACACGGTCGTGCCGGATGTGCGGCCGATCTCGACGACACCGTTCTCGAACACCGCTTCCGTCTTGACCTGGTACCCGAACTTGACCGAGACGTTCATCTCGACGTCGGCGACAACGCCGCTCTTCGTCTCGAGGAAGGCGAGGATCGGCTCGTGCAGGTGCTCGAAGTTGCTCGTGTTGCGCTTGAGGTATCTGATATCAACTGCGGCGACTGGCGAGTCGGTGAGGTATCGGACTACGTCGAGCTCGTGCACGACGCTGTCGTTGATGAGCATCTCGTTGGTGTATCCCTCGGGCACTGAGGGGTTTCGGTGCTGGCACCGCAGGGCCAACAGGTCTCCGTAAAGCTGCTGCGCAACGATGTCACGCAGTTCCATGTACCCCGGATCAAAGCGGCGCATGAAGCCGACCTGGATCAGCTTCGCGCCTCCGGCTATTTCAGCTTCGATGACCTTGATGGCCGACTCGGGTTCGGGGGTAAGTGGTTTCTCGCACAGAACCGGAAGTTTCGCCTCCAGTGCCACGAGCAAGTCGGGAAGGTGGAACTGGCCCGGGGTTGCAATGAGAACGGCGTCCATCGAGTCCGCCTCGATAGCGGCGGTCAGACTGGGGAAGGTGGCACTGCCCGCTGCTGTTTGCGCGGCAGCCTCGGCCCGCGGCGCGTCCGGATCGATGACGGCGGAAACTGTGGCACCTGCAGTCCGCTTCTGGATGCGAACGACGTGGTCAGCACCCATGAGGCCGGCACCCACGACGCCGACACGCAGATCAGACATTGAAGATCCTCTCGATTGTTAAGGTGAGGCGTTCGGGCTGGTCCTTCGTGTTGGGCCACCCCGAACCGTTAGTGACTCGGGTCGTCTGCACCCGAGAGGGCGGCGAGTTCTTCCTCGAGCTGAGCCATCGCCTCGCCGCCCGCCATGAGGTCGGTGATCTCCTCGCGGGTTCGCTCTCCCTTGGCGAAGTAGTCGGCTCTGCGTCCGTGGATGAGCACTGCGAAATGGTCGCCCACGGTCATCGCATGCGTGACGTTGTGTGTCACGAGCACGACGGCGATTCCGCGCTGCCTCGCCTGCATGATGATTCGCAGCACGTGAGCAGCCTCCTTCACACCGAGTGCTGCAGTTGGCTCATCGAGGATCAGCAGGCTGGCGCCGAAGTAGACCGCTCGGGCGATTGCCGAGACCTGTCGCTCGCCGCCGGAGAGACTGCCGACCAGCCTCTCCCCGTCGAACCCGCGCGTGATGCCCA
>CAMCSO010000272.1 GCA_945877545.1 Bifidobacterium breve
AACTTCAAGAAGTAGTCCGTCCAAGAATGGCATGTGCACGTAACCCACCCCGCTCGGGTGGCGCCGCGGATCATTCGCGGTGCCACCCGAGCGGGGTGGGTGAACCCATCATCACGACAAGCATCGGCACTTTGCCGACAAGATCGGAGCACTGTGAGCACGCCCAGCCCAGGAAAGGTCACCCGCCTCGAGAACGCCGTCGTCTGGACCGGTCGGCAAATCCCCGGCACCGCTGATTACGCCGTCACCGATGCCATTTCCTTCGTCGGAGATCGCGTCCTCGCGCTCGGCCAAGCCGCACGCTCGACGGCAGCCGACCACGTCATCGACGCTGAGGGCGGATTCATCTGCCACGCGTTCGGAGACGGCCATGTGCACTCGATCTTCGGCGGCCTCGAGCAGCAGTTCGCGCCGGTTCGGGGCCATGACGACCCGCAGGGGATCGCCAGAGCGGTCGGCGAGTGGGCCCGGGCCCACCCAGAGGTCCCCTGGATCAGGGGCGAGGGCTTCGACCATACGCTCGCGCCCAGCGGCATCTTCCACGCTGCCTGGCTTGATGCCGAGGTGCCGGACCGTCCGGTCGTCCTCCGTGCAACCGACTACCACACCGTCTGGGTCAACAGCGCCGCCCTGCGGCTCGCGGGCTATGAGCGAGGCGTCACCCAACCGCACGACGGGGAGATCGTCTGCGATGAGCTAGGTGACCCGACCGGAACCCTGCGCGAGTGGGGGGCGTGGCGTCCGGTCTACGACCTCATGCCCGAGGTTCCCCTCGAGATGCGGATGGCCGCCATTGAGCACGCAGCCCGCTCATTCGCATCCTCAGGCCTCGCTTGGGTTCAGGACGCCTGGGTTGAACGCGCCGATGTCAATACCTGGATCGAGGCTTCCACTCGTGGTCTCCTCACCTTCCGCGCCGACCTCGCGCTCTGGGCCGATCCAAATTCCTGGCGAGATCAACTCGCCGGGTTCTCCGAGGACCGCGCACGGGTCGCTGCTCATGGCTCCCCCGCATTGTCGGCCAACACCGTCAAGTTTTTTGCCGATGGCGTTATCGAATCAGGCACCGGCGCGCTCCTTGAGCCCTACTGCGACTGCCCCCACTCCAAGGGAATGCCGAACTGGGATCCCGCCGAACTCGCCCTGGCGGTCACGGCGATCGATGCCCTCGGATTCAATGCGCATATCCACGCAATCGGTGATGGCGCCGCGCGCATGGCGCTCGACGGCATCCAGGCCGCAATCATCGCCAACGGTCCGCGGGATCGTCGGCCCGTTATCGTCCACCTCCAACTCGTGGATGATGCGGACCTGCCACGATTCGCGGCCCTCGGTGTTGTCGCCAACTTCGAGCCCTACTGGGCGAAGTTCGACTCCTGGCAGACCGAGTTGACTGCCCCAAGACTTGGTGAGCCGCGCACAAGTCGGCAGTACCTCATGAAGACTCTCGTGGATTCGGGGGCGACCGTCTCGTTTGGCAGTGACTGGCCGGTCACCACCTATGCCCCGCTGGCTGGCATCCAGGTCGCGGTCAACCGCCGAATGTCAGCTGATCCGGCGGACGAGCCGTGGCTCCCGGGTGAGCGCGTCAGCGTCGAGCAGGCGCTTGCCGCCTACACCTCGGGGGTCGGCTGGCAGACCGCCCAGCAGGACGAAGGACTACTGCGCCCCGGCGGCCGTGCCGATGTGGTCTGGCTCGCGAAGGATCCCCGTGCTGTCGATCCCATGGCAATCGAGGAGATCACGGTTCTCGGCACCTGGTCATCCGGCGTTCGGGTACACGGGAACTAGGAGTGGCGCTCACTCCCGGCGAGGCTGATCGACTCCTCCTCTACACCCAGGGCCTCCTCGCGCGTGAGCGGCATAATCGGGGACTTCTCCTCAACGTCCCCGAGTCGACTGCCCTCATCGCGAACGCGGTCTGCGAGGCAGCGCGTGATGGCGAGGATCTGGTTTCGGCGCGCGAGATCGGCCGCAGCGTTCTCGGCGCGACCGATGTCCTTCCAGGGGTTGTTGAGTTCGTCACAGACGTCGCAGTCGAGGCGAGGTTCGATGACGGCACTCGCCTCGTAGTCGTCCGCGACCCGTTCCGAGTAGCAGGCGATGCCTCATCCCCGCAGGCTCAATCGACGACGGTCCCCTCGACCAGTGTCATCCGCGTCGAGAACTGCGCCCTGACCCCGATCGGTCTCACGTCGCACATCCACCTGGCCGAGGTCAACCCGCGGCTTCGTCTCGACCGCGAAGCGGCCTACGGCCATCGATTGGCGATCCCCAGCGGCGACACCATCTGGATATCACCGGGCGAAACCATCGACCTTGGGATCCAGCCGATCGCAGGGTCACGGGTCGTTGTCGGCAACACCGGCGTCGTCGATGGATCACTTGACGACCCCGAATTGCGCCGACGAGCGCTCAACACCTTGCGTGCTTGCGGATACCTCGATACCGAGGCGCAGTCGACCACGTCATCCCCGGTGGATGTTCCCGCGGCGGATGACGCAGTGAGGGCGCTCATGCGTCTGCGTCAGGCGAGCCGGTGACTGCTCACCCCCGACCGTACGGGCCGATCCAAGGTGATGTCGTCGCCCTTGGTGACACTGGCCTGCGGCTGAGGATCACCCGTCGGGTCGATGACGAGCACGACGAGTTCCGGGTCGGCTTCGCGAAGTCTGGCCGCGATGGCATCGGACTTCGAGGGGCCACGACAGGCGACTCCTGCGACCTCGTTATCACGAATGTCATCGTCCTCGATCCGGTGGACGGGGTGCAGGTCGCGAGCATCGGGATCCGCCAGGGCCGAATTTGCGGGATTGGCCGCGCCGGCAATCCCGATACGAGCGATAGCGTCAATCTCATCGTTGGGACGAGCACCGTCGTAATCGATGGAGACGGACTCATTGCGACTCCGGGTGGCATCGACACGCATGTTCACAGTTTGAGTCCGCGCGTGTTCGATGCCGAGATCTCATCGGGAGTCACGACGGTGATCGGTCAGGAGGCCGGACCGATGTGGGGGGTCGGGCTCGGTTCACGCTGGGTCATTGATCGCGCATTCCGGGCAATGGACGCCTTCCCGGTGAACATCGGACTCCTCGGTCGCGGCTCATCCTCGAACCCGCAGTCAATCCGCGAATCACTCCACGCCCATGCCTGTGGCCTCAAGGTGCACGAGGACACTGGGTCGACCCTGAGCACAATCGACACCGCCCTTCGCATGGCGGATGAGGTGGATGTCCAGGTGGCGCTCCACACCGACGGCCTGAACGAGACCCTTTCGGTGGCCGACACGATCGCCGTCATCGGTGGCCGGGCGATCCATGCCTTCCATGTCGAAGGCTGCGGAGGCGGCCATGCACCTGACGTTCTGCGCCTCGCGGGGCACGACAATATTCTCACTTCTTCGACGAACCCGACGCTTCCCTACGGCGTCAACGCTGTCGAGGAGCATCTCGACATGATCATGTTCTGCCATGGGATGGACGCCGACCGAGCGAGTGACGTGCGGATTGCGCGCGCCCGGGTCCGCGCTGCGACGATGGCTGCCGAGAGCCGCCTGCATGACCTAGGGGTCA
>CAMCSO010000273.1 GCA_945877545.1 Bifidobacterium breve
CGTGTAGCGATGCGTACTCGACTGGTGCGGAGATCCACGTCTCCACCAACTCGTGCGACATGCAGTCCTGGTCCTCCGTGTACTCGACGACCGAGGTCATCATCGTCTCGCCATCGAGTCTCCACACCTTCCCGGTGAGTGCTAGCAGGTCCAAGCGGCCGACGATCATCTTGATGGCCTCCTGCACCTCAAGTCCGGCCACCACAGATGCCGTCGTCGCGTTTGTCGGTGTCTTGCCTGACGCAAGTTCCTCTGGCGAGAGCAGCGCACACGAGCGGCGATGGCTGATCACCGCCCGATCCTTCTCGCCCAGCGTGCAGTCGTAGCAAGCGCCCTCCGGTCCGAAGACGCGAACTATGCCCTGCAGCCCTTCAATCGCCCCGTCAATCCAGTGCATGCCCATGCGTCGGCATGAAGCGTTCAGCCACAGACGGGCCTCTCTGCTGTCAAGACCAGCAATGACGACGTCGTACTGGAGGAGCCACGCGGCACCGAGTTGCTGCACCGGGCAGACGTAGGCGGCCAGCCTGACCTCAGGGTTGATCTCCGCAGCGGCATGCGCGAGAGCCTCGGCTTTCGGCCGCCCGCGGTCACTATCCCGGAACAATGCGCACCGCGCAAGATTCGATCCTTCAATGGAATCCATGTCGACGATGTCGATCTGACCCACTCCGACAAGGGCGAGGTTCTTCACGATCTCGTTTCCAAGGGCCCCTGCACCGACAACGAGCACTCGGGCCGCCCTGAGCTTCGACTGATCCCACCAGGAAATGCGTTCCTGCCGGTCGTAACGGCTTTCTATCAGGTCAAGCATCGGAGCCCGCCTGCTGTGATCTCAGGTACGAGGCGGAGTGTGTCGTTTTCCGAAACCATCGCTTCGGCGAGCGACTGACTGTCTAGTAGTTGCTTCGACGTTTGGAGGTGGTGGAACTTGTACGACATCGGCTGGCCGTCAGGGGCCGTCAATGGAAGGTTCAGCAGTTCAACGAGTTTCGCGATGATGCGTACCGATGGAACGTTGGCCGGAACCGTTGCCTCCTGCTTGCGCGCCCCCGTTGCATCCGTGATCACGACGTTCAGTTCAGACATTCCTATGCTCCTCATCCATTCTGATAACTATTCGACCCGGCTGCCTTCGCATCCGGCGACGACTTGTGATGCCGATCGAGATCAGCACTGCGGTCCCAGCGGCAAGAGTGGCGATCGGCGCCCACATGGCCAAAAGCCAAGCGCCAGACGTTGGCTGGCCAAAGTCGGTCGCGCTCGACGAGCCCCGATCCCCCGACTCCCTCCATGTCGCGATGACGCTGCTGACCACCGATGATGGAACGGCGAAGGCATGACCACCAAAGGTTCCCTGCTTCACGACCAGCCCGCGAACTGCGCCAGCCTCATCGATGAGCGGCCCGCCGGAGCTTCCCGGATCCACCGGGGCATCGGACTCGATGAGTCCACCTTCGACTCGGGTGACCGAGCCCCGCGACGCGACGAGTTCGCCGATCGGGCTGCCTATGGCGTAGACCGTCACTCCCGGCAACGGGAGGTCTCGAGCCAGCGACAGTACGGGTAGATCCGGCAACCCCGTTATGCGAATGAGTGCCACGTCACGTTGCACGTCGACGAACACAACTTCGCCCTCGAGTTGTCGCGCACTCGGCGCCGCTGTCGACAATCGCACACCATTTGAGTTTTGAACCACATGGGCAGCCGTTGCGATCAGATTTGGCTCGACGAGGAACCCGGCCCCCACTGCCCCCCTAGACGTCTCGACGACGAAGCAGCTGTCAAGGACGTCGAATGGCGATGCTGCGGGAGCCAGACCAAAGGCTAGGGTCGCCACACTTAGGCCCAGCGTGATCAGGCTCAATTCTTCAAAGCTCCGGGGACAGTGTTGTCGGAGGATTTCTCACGGAAGCGCAGCTGCGTCGATCCGATGGTCACCACATCGGAATCGCTCAGCATGCTGAACTGGACTGGAATCCCATTCACCGCAAGAGCATTCACTCCCGGCAAACCTTCAACCTGGCAGGCGTTGCCTCGTACCCTCAAAACGGCGGCAACAGGGGCGATGCCTGCGTCCTTGATCAAGGTGATGTCTGCACTTGGCGATGAACCCAAGGTGACCTCCTGCTTGAACAGGATGAATTGCTTGCCAGCCAATCCTCCGGAAACGATTTCTATCCAACGGCTCTTGCCGGCCTGCTCGATCAGGGCAGTTGCCAGTCCGATCAGGGTGCCAAGAAGAACGATTCCGACAATCTGGGCCAAGAACTCGGTCGAATCCGATGTAGCAATGAAGTCGAAGAGGAAGCCTCCGAGGAAGCCTCCTATCGCGCCGCCCAGTGCCGCCAGACCGAGCCGCTTCCATGATCGCGAGGCGGCACCGGCGGCGACGCCTGCGCTGACTCCGACGAGCATCCAAGCGAAGCCTCGAATGGGGTGCATCCTCAAGGACACATAAGACTCGGCTTGCGATTCGGATAGCTCGCCGGTCGTGACCTTGTCGACGACCGAGTTGTAGAGCCAGTCGATCGAAGCCGAGTAGAAGATGTGGGCGACCAGCCCCATGACGATTGCAGCCCCGATCGCAGCGGGCACGGCGATGGCAGCGACCGAGCCGAACTTGGCCCAGCTCTTGTTCATCACCACATCCGCGAGCGATACGCCGGCGCCAATGAAAACGGCAAGCATGAAGGTAAAGCTCATGTTGCTAAGAAATGAGTTCTCGGAAAGGGCATCGCTGACACCCGGTACCGCGTCGAGCAGCTTGATAGCAAGGAAGGCGAGCAGTCCGCCCGCAGCACCCCCGATAGTAAGGGTAAGGATGGCCACGCCAGCGCCCGACTTGCGTGCGGGGGCGTCACCGACGGTCCGGACGAGTGCAACCTTCTGTGCCTGGGACATTTCCTCGACCCGGCGACTCACCTCCGGAGTGCTGACATCATCCTCCGTGATTCGGATACGTTGGCTTGGCTGGTCCTGATCGCTCATGCGGTTCCCCCCTCGTTTTCAGAAGCGACGGACACCGAGCCCATCGTCACGTTCACTGACTGTCCGAATGATCCGATCTCGACGTTGCCGATCGGCAGGCTCGCGGCATGCGTATTCGCCCACTCGGCCGCCACCGCGTTGAGGGGGCTTCGAATGTTGTACTTCTTGTACTGAAGCATGTCTCCAATGCTCGCGACGATGTCTGCGAGTGTCTGCCCGGGAGCCCAGAAGTCAGCGATGCAGACATAGGCCCCGAAATTCGGATGGAACACCTGGTCGATGGTCTCGGCATAGGGCTTGCCTCGCGGGTAGTCCGCCGGAAGGGTGAGAGTTACAACGGTCATGTTGCTGCGGACGGGCGAATTCGAGCCGTCAAGGCGGAGGGACTGGACGCGGTAGATCAACTGGTACTTCTCAGGGGGCATGGGCCCGATCGGGGTGATCGTGATGTTGGGATCACCGTCAAATCGGGCACGGAGCTCGCGGTAGTCCGCTTCGAGCCTTCGGATTCGTGGGTTCATCTCAGGACGCACCTCTCGGGCCAGCCGGGCACGCGAACTGCGCGCATCCACCATTG
>CAMCSO010000274.1 GCA_945877545.1 Bifidobacterium breve
ACATCGAGTTTCACCGTGCCCGCTTGACCGCTCTCAGACAGCCATGAGAAGTTGAGCCCGCCGTACAACGCTGCGGCGATGTTGTCTGGGTGCGACTCCATGCGGAGGGCGAGTTGGAGCAGGTCGTCGTCGGTGAGCACGGCCGGGCCATCGCTCACCATTGCGCGCGCGAGAACGAGGCCGCCAATAATTGCCGCTGCCGATGATCCCATTCCGCGCCCGTGCGGGATCGCATTCGTGCATCGCAGCACGAAGCCAGCCGGCTGCTCGTTCATCGCAGTGAACGCGAGGGCCATCGATCGGGCAACGAGATGTGACGCGTCGAGCGGCACCTCTCCTGCACCCTCACCGGCCACCTCGATGAGCACGCCGACATCATCGGAGACCATCGCCACGTATTCGTCGCACAAGTCAAGGGCCAGGCCGCCGCAGTCAAAGGCAGGGCCTAGGTTCGCGCTGGAGGCGGGCACGACAACGCGAACTGCCTCCCGACGAAACCGTGGCACGGTCAGGCCTCGAGGCCGAGCGCGCGCGCCGCTGCTGCCACGTCGACGGGGATAACCACGGGATCACTCGCCCCCTCCAACGCCCATTGCGGGTCCTTGAGCCCATTGCCCGTGAGCGTGCACACGATCGACTGTCCGGCGTCAAGGCCCCCCGAGGCATGGCGCTTGAGAAGGCCAGCGACCCCGGCAGCACTGGCCGGCTCGCAAAAAAGTCCCTCCTTGGCGGCGATGAGTCGGTAGGCCGCGAGGATCTCCTCGTCTGTCACCGAGTCGATGAGGCCCTCGGATTCGTCGCGCGCGGCGATAGCGAAGTCCCATGAAGCCGGATTGCCAATGCGAATTGCCGTCGCGATGGTCTCTGGGTTCGCGACGGGGGCACCATTGACGAGCGGTGCCGCACCGGCCGCTTGGAATCCCCACATGCGCGGAGTGGAGGCGGCAATGCCATCGCGCTGGTACTCCGTGTAGCCACGCCAGTAGGCGGTGATGTTGCCTGCGTTCCCGACGGGCAGGCAGTGGATGTCAGGGGCCCGTCCGAGCATGTCGACGATCTCGAAACTCGCGGTCTTCTGTCCCTCGATTCGCACCGGGTTCACGCTGTTGACGAGGGCAACCGGGTAGGTGTCCGAGAGCTTGCGAGCGACGAGCAGGCAGTCATCGAAGTTGCCGTCGACCTGCAGGAGCACCGCCCCGTGCACGATCGCCTGGGCGAGTTTGCCCATCGCGATTTTTCCCTGTGGCACGAGGACCGCACAGACCATTCCGGCCTTGACTGCGTATGCCGCCGCACTCGCCGATGTGTTGCCCGTCGACGCGCAGATGACCGCTTTCGCGCCGTCCTCTGCTGCCTTCGAGATCGCCATCGTCATCCCGCGGTCCTTGAAGGAGCCGGTCGGGTTCGCGCCCTCGAACTTCAGCCACACCTCGCAGCCTGTCATCTCGCTCAGGGTGCACGCGTAGACGAGCGGGGTGCCCCCCTCTCGAAGCGTGACAACCGGGGTAGCGCTGCTCACGGGCAAACGATCGCGGTACTCCTCGATGAGCCCTCTCCATTGGTGAGCCATCGCTACTCCCCCACCTCACCCTCGACTCGCATGACTCCAACGACACGCTTCACAGTATCGAGTTCGCGCAGCCGGTCGACGGTTCGGTGAAGGGCGTCGTCGGTCGCGCGATGGGTGCGGACGATGAGCCCGGCCTCATCGCCGTGGCCATCTTGGCGCACAACCTGGATGCTCACTCCATTGTCTGCGAAGGCCGAGGCAATCGATGCAAGGACACCTGGCCGGTCAGCTACGTCGAGGTTCACGTAGTAGCGGGTCAGGGCCTCGCCTATCGGGAGGACCGGGAGTCCGGTGTAGGTGCTCTCCCCCGGGCCGACCGATCCCGTCACGCGGTTACGTGCGGCGGCGACGACGTCACCGAGAACGGCACTCGCCGTCGGCGCCCCGCCCGCACCCCGGCCGTAGAACATCATCTCGCCGGCTGCCTCGGCCACGATGAACACCGCGTTGAACGCGAGTCGCACGCTGGCGAGCGGGTGATCTCGCGGGATCATCGCCGGGTGCACCCGAACGATGACGCCGCTTCCGTTGGCGCTCAACTCGGCCACCGCGAGAAGCTTGATGACGAAGCCCATCTTCTGCGCCGCGTGGACATCGTCGAGGGTGACCTTGGAAATCCCCTCGCAATACACATCGGCGAGGGTGACGCGGGTGTGGAATGCCAACTCCGCGAGGATCGCGGCCTTCGCGGCGGCATCGTGTCCGTCGACATCGAGCGTGGGGTCGGCCTCGAGGTAGCCGAGGGCCTCAGCCTCAGCGAACACCGTCGCGTAGTCGGCATCCTGCTCGTCCATCTTCGTGAGCATGTAGTTGGTGGTGCCGTTGACGATGCCGAGCACTTTCGTGACCCGGTCGCCAGCGAGTGACTCGCGCAGCGGGCGGATGAGCGGGATCGCCCCAGCGACCGACGCCTCGAAGTACAGGTCGACGCCGTTGCGGGCAGCCGCCGCGTAGAGAGTTGCACCGTCAGCAGCAAGCAGGGCCTTGTTCGCGGTGACGACGCTCGAGCCCGCCTCCATCGCGGCGAGGATCAACGCCCGGGCCTCGTCGATACCACCCATGACCTCGACCACGATGTCGGCGCCGCTCCGAGCGAGCGCCATCGAATCATCGGTGAGGAGCGTCGGATCTATTCCGGGCCTAGCCTTACCGAGGTCGCGAACGGCAACTCCCGTGAGTTGAACGGACGCACCCACCCGCGACCGGAGGTCGTTTGCCGTCTCGGTCAGGAGCCGTGCGACCTGCGTGCCAACGGTGCCACCACCGATGAGGGCAACGGTGATGACGCGGTCTGGGTTCACGGGGGTCAAGGACACGTAGTCAAGCCTCTCAGGTACATGGGCGCGCAGGCCAACCGGATGACGGGTCGGGATAGCCGGTGGGCCTCAGGCCCCGGGATCGAGGGCGAGAAGGTCGTCGAGAGTCTCGCGCCGAAGGACAGTGGAGCAGGCGCCTTCCTTCACCGAAATGACCGCCGGACGCGGCAAATAGTTGTAGTTCGAGGCCATCGATCTGCAATAGGCACCGGTCGCGGCAACCGCGAGCAGATCGCCGGGGACGATGTCTGCGGGTAGCCAGGCATCGCGCACGACGATGTCTCCGGACTCGCAGTGCTTGCCCACCACCCGCGACAGCATCGGCTCCGCGGCCGAGACCCGCGAGGCCAGAACCACGGTGTAGTCGGCGTCGTAGAGGGCGGTGCGGATGTTGTCGCTCATCCCACCGTCGACGGAGACATAGGCGCGGACCACCCCACCATCGAGTTCGACCGGTTTGACGGTGCCGACCTCATAAAGCGTGATACCCGCCGGGCCGATGATCGCTCGACCCGGCTCGAAGGCCAGCGCCGGTCGGCTGATCCCCGCGGCGGTGCACTCCCTCGTCACTACCGCCCCGATTTGCCGGGCCATCTCAGCGACGTCGAGCGGGTCATCTGACTCGGTGTAAGCGATCCCCATCCCTCCACCGAGGTTGAGCTCCGACACCTC
>CAMCSO010000275.1 GCA_945877545.1 Bifidobacterium breve
GATCTCGCCGGTTCAGTTGCCGGCCTGCCTTGGCCGCTCGCCGAGCGCTGGCCGGTCGTGGTCCTCCTCGAGCTCATCGATGGCGGTGACGGCTCAGGATTCGAGGCACTGCTCGATGACGACGCCGACGCCGTGGTCGCGCTCGATGCAGCCGAGCGGGCCCGGCTTTGGGAGTACCGCGAGCGACAGTCCGAGGCGTTCTCATCCCTCGGCATTGTCCACAAGATGGACGTCTCAGTGCCGCTCGCGTCACTGGCCCAGTGCGCCGACGAACTGCGCTCGGTCGTCGACGGCTTCAGCGACGTCACCGTATTCGGGGTCTTCGGGCACCTGGCTGACGGCAATATCCACGTCGAGATCGCCGGGCCGGACGCCGACGACACGAGGGTCGATCATGCGATCCTCGCCTGCGTCGCCGGCTACGGCGGTTCGATCTCCGCCGAGCACGGGGTCGGCCGGGCCAAGGCCGGCGAACTCCACCTGTGCCGCGCGGCCTCGGAGATCGCCGCGATGCGGGCGATCAAGGCGGCGCTCGACCCGGCAGGGCTTATGAATCCAGGCGTCCTGTTCGAGTCTTGACTCATGCGCCGGCCGTCGCTCCTGTGACCCTGCGAAATGTACCAACGAAATGTACCAACGAAATGTACCAACGCAGCGCACGTTGGTACATTTCGAAGGTACATTTGCAAGCTGGCAAGGATCTTCCTTTTCCGGCTGAATCCTGAGCGAACTCGTCCCGAAGACCTTGGTGCACTGTGACTCAACGCGAGAAATGCCCAACGAGGTGGCGTAGAGGACTGGCAGCTATTGCGGGCCCGTTTACCCAGCGGGCTCTGACTCGGCCTGACGTTCACTCCGGGTTCGCTTTCCCCAGCGGCTGAAAATGGGCACTGCTGGGCGCCAGTTGATCTCGAGCATGTCGGCAGTTGTCGTGGACCGGAGTGGCTTGTGGAGGTCGGCGACTATGTAGAACGCAACTGGATGTAGGAGAAGTTGCGCTATTGTGGGTCCGGGTTCAGATTGCGAAGGCAGAGATGGGAGGCTCACGATGACGACCACAAACGACGGGCCGGACGAGGTCCTCGCTTGGATGGGCTTGGCTGATCTTGTTACTGGCGACCAAGAGACGGTACTGGTCCCGACAGCCGCGCATCAGGCGCGGGCCGCCGAACTCGGCCATCGAGTGAAGGCCGCCCGGGTCAAGGCCGGCCTTCCTGCCACCGAGGTCGCCCAGGTAGTCGGTCTCACGAAAGACAAGCTGAGCAAGATCGAATCCGGTCGGCGGCGGGTAGCGCCTGTCGAGATGCCGGCTCTGGCTTCTGCACTCGGAGTGAGCGTGGCGTACCTTCGGGGCGTTGAAAACCAGGTGCCGCGAACCCTCGCACTGGCGCACCGGGTCATGAACGCGGCGGAAGCAGGCGACTCAACAGCGCGAGCACGAGCGGTCCAGTTACTAGAGGTGCAATCCCGCCTTGAGCGGCGAGCCGACTTGCCCCCTCACGAGGTCAGCGCCGCAGGCGCCATCGTCCAACAGACCGCCCAGACGCGGTTTGGGTCTACGCCACGCACACGGCTCGAGGCTCAGCGCCAGGGCCGCCAACTGGCCGAGGAGGTGCGCCGCGCCCTGGACCTCGGAACAGCCGAGATCGGGGATCTCCCCGGTCTGATCGAAATGCACTTCGGTGCGGATGTGGCGCTCGGGCCATTTGGGCGCGGGGTGACCGGCATGTGCGTGCACAGTGAGGGGCGGGCCCTGCTGCTGGCCAGCACCGACTTCACCTCGGGGCACGTGCGCTACACCCTGGCGCACGAACTTGGTCACCATCTACTGAGCGATCCGCGAGACGTCATCCAGGAGACGTCCGCCGATCTGTACGGTGGCAATTTCGTTGAGCGTCGGGTCAACTCGTTCGCTGCTTACCTGCTTCTGCCCAGCAGGGGCCTCAGTGAAGTGCTCGGATGGTTGGACGTCAGGAGTGACGACCTTGCCGAGCCGAGCTTGAGGGGCAAGCAGGCACTCGGCTATCTCATGGCAAGGTTCGGCATCTCAATGCGCGCCGCGCTCTTCCAACTCCATGACGCAGAACTGATCACCTTCGCCCGCGCCAACGAATTGGGTGACGAACTGCACGCCACGGAACTGCTTTCAGCAGCCGAATCTGTGGTCCCAAACTGCACCCGCCTGGCGGGAAGTAGCCATGAGACACGTGTACCCTTTCGGCTGCGTGCAGCGGCCCTCGCGGCGGCACGAGACGGTCTCATCGGCCTTGCCACCGTCGCGGCCCTGCTGGAACGTCCTGATGACGAAGCCCTGTACGCGGAAGTCATGGGCAACGCGGGTACGGCCAGCGGTGCGCACCCCCTCAGCAGATGAGCTCCCAACCGAGAATCTGGTTCGTCGACACGTCGACTCTGCTGTCCATGGCCGCGGACACGGCGATTGAGAATGCCGTGTCGTCCGGCATCGGTTTGGACCACGTACGGATCGTTGATGTGGTCCATCGGGAACTCGCGTACCGTGCGACGCGGCCTGAGACGAGGCGACTCGCGCAGACGGCGACAGCGCGTATGCCCTCAACCTGGCGCGCAATGGACACATATTTCCTTACCGAGGATGAGATCGCCGAGGCTCAGGACGACGTTGCCGATGGCCGAACCCTCAAGGACGAATACGAACATTGGGCCGAGGCAACCATCATCACTCTCGCCCGCCAAGCGGTCAGCCGTGGCAATGTGCTGGACATCCAGTTCATGACGGAGGACTTCGAAGCCCGGCGCGTCGCCTTCACCGTCCCCGGCGTGCAACCGAAGAGCATCCATCGACTGCTCTATGAAAGGGTCCAGGCCCGGCTGATGGCAGCCGACGACGCTCAGACCATCTCTGGCCTGCTCTACAGATCCGGCCGAAGTAGAACTTCAACGACCGTGGACGACTTCATCCTTCCCAACACGAAGGACTTGGGTCGTGCGGGCCAGCCTTGACAGTGCGGCTGCTGCCGACATCAGTTGATCTTTATCGGCCGCACGCCCACGATCACCTTCGTCCCGTCGGCCATCATGCAGGCCCCCCGCAGATCGCACGACTGGGTCGCGCCGACCGGCAGATCGATGAGTTTCGCGCCATCAGCGTAGGCCAACCAGAACGGCTTGCCGTCACGCTCGAACGCGCAGATGACCGCGCCCTCCGGGTCAGCGCACGACTTGAAGGTCGAACCTACGAGCCATGAGTAGGTCGTGAGCCAGGCGGCGCGGGTGGCACCCGTGGTGGGGTTGAGCTGGATCCCGAGCTGACCGTAGTACTGCTTCGTCCACGCAAACCAGTACGTCTCGGCGATTCCGAGCCGAACCGAGTCGATGAAGGTGCGCGAGAGCCATCCCTGCGACTGCTCCGGAGTCATATCCCGGTGCGGCTTTGAGGGCCCCGGGCCCGCGAGGCCGTAGTTGAGTTCGGTGTTGTAGATCGGCAGGGTTGGTGCGCCCGCGATGGCGAGATACGCCTTGAACTGGGCGACGAAGTC
>CAMCSO010000276.1 GCA_945877545.1 Bifidobacterium breve
GTTACCGCATCGGCGCGCTCAAGGTGGCTGCGACGCCCTCTTCGCCCTCGTCCTCGAGTGGGTCGGTCATTACTGCCGCTATGGTCGCGACGCACGCGACCCCCGCAGACTGCTGGACAACGATCAGCGGGCGGGTCTACAACCTGACCCCCTTCATTGCCAGCCACCCCGGCGGAGCCGCACGCATCATCGCGTTGTGTGGCACGAATGGAACAGCGGCATTCACTGGACAGCATGCAGGCAATCAGGCGGCGCTCGCGTCACTCGCACCCCTCCAGATCGGCACCGATGGGACCGCATCTGCCACCGCGACCGCTGTGGCGAAGGCGCCAAGTGTTGGCGACGATAACGACGATAATGGCGATGATGATGACGACGACGATGGTGACGACGACTAGTCGACCACGAGCGAGCGACCTCAATGCCCTCAGGGAGGCGTCGAACGTCGCCAAAAGCGGATTGTTACCATCAATGTCATGAGCGATTACGGCCTCCTTTCGGACGAGAACGTGCGCTCGCGCCGGGTGCAGGATCCGGGGCGTCATGACGACTTCTACGCCGATCGCCCGACAAGTGAGCACGACCGCGGGGCTTTCGCGTCGGGTTTGCGGGGAGGAAGGCCGGGGGGCCAACTCGGGGAGCCGGCCGTTGGAGCCGCTCCTTCCCAGCCGGCTCGACGAGGGTTTTGGGGCCGGGTTGGCCGGTCGATCGGGGGCGCGTTCGGTGCGATCGGCAATGCCGTGGGATCAGGGCTGCGGCGACTCTTCGGTGGGGGTGGGCGGCGAGCACAGGAGCAGCCGAGGCCGAATCCTCGTCCGCCCGCCTTCGATGATTACGCGGAGGCCAATCTTGGGAACGTATTCCAGGGTGATCGCTACGCGCTTCCTCCTCGGCGGAGAGGAATTCCGGCAGAGATGGGCGTCCTGGGCCGGGCAGCGAACGCTGCCACCCGCGAAGGCCGAGCTGATCCCGCGAACGGGCAGGTTGGACCGGGCGGAAACGGCACCTCCTTAGTCGAGCAGGCAGAGAGGGAGGCCGGGGCCGCATTCGACATGCAGCCCAAGGCGATTGCGCTGCAACGAGCGATGGCAATGCAACGAGCGATGCCGCAACGGGGGCCAGACGCCGTTCGAGACCGGCAGCAGAACATTGCATCAGGTTCCCACGAGAGCAGCGAAAGCGTTCTCGGTGCCCGCTTTGATGAAATGGAGGACGAGGGGGAGGACCTGATCCCGCGGAACCCCGTGGCGCAAGACCAGCCGCAGGCGCCGGAGCAATCGCGCGAATCCTTCCTCCGCGAGCAGGAGAGGCGACTGGCTGGCTTGCCCGTGGTCCCCGGTGACATGCTCGATCACCCGTGGGCAGAAACTCTCTACCAGCCCCAGCGACGACGGGTCCACCTATAGGAACGCAAAGCCTTGACTGGCGCCCGCTGGCTGTTTCATGCCGTGAGCCGGCCGCGGGGCGAATAGGCTCTCGGCATGGTTGACCGTGTGGTCGTCGTCACCGACTCGACCTCCTACCTGCCCCGGGGATGGGCGCTGTCCGAGTCGATTTCGATCGTCCCCGTCCAAGTGATTGTTGGTGGTCGTCCGCATGACGAGACTGACGACGACCAGGCACAGGCCGTGATGCGGGCCCTGGAGGAGTGGCAGCCGGTCACGACCTCGCGGCCTTCACCGGAACGATTCCTCCAGGCCTTTGCCGCGGCAGCCAAGGCTGGTGCCAGCCACGTCGTCGCGGTGACCCTCTCCGCCGACCTGTCGGCCACCTACGAGTCAGCGCTCCTCGCGGCCAAGGAGGCCCCCCTCCCCGTCGAGGTCGTCGATTCGCGCACCATCGCGATGGGCCTGGGCTTCGCAGCGGTGGCCGGTGCACGACTCGCTGCGGCGGGGGCGAGTGCTCTCGAGGTCGCCGAGACAGTCAGGCGCAGAGCCGAAAGTGCTCAGGTGACCTTTTATGTCGACACCCTGGAGTACCTGCGGCGAGGCGGGCGGGTGAGTGCTGCGCGCGCCGCAGTCGGTCATGCGCTTCAGGTGAAGCCGCTGCTCCACATCGACGATGGTCGGGTGGCGATGCTCGAGAAGGTCCGGACCGCCAGTCGAGCCCTCGCCAGGCTCACCGAGATCGCCACCGAATTTGCCGGATCACGACCGGTCGATATTGCTGTTCAGCACCTATCCGCGGGCGCCCGTGCCGCGGACCTCGCGGCCAATCTGCGCACGCGACTGCCGGCAGCGTCCGTCGTCGAATGCCCGGTCGGAGGCGTCGTCGGGGCGCATGTGGGCCCCGGCATGGTTGCGGTGGTCGTGTCGGTTCGGGACGACGCATGAACGCGCTCGTCCGGTGAATATGTTGCTGTGGTGGGGGCTCGCGGCCGTCTGCGGATACGCGCTCGGATCCATCAACCCGGCGGTGCTCATCGCGCGGGTGTTCGGCAAGGACCTGCGACAGGTGGGTTCCGGTAATCCGGGGGCGACGAATGTCGGGAGGGCCCTCGGCCCGAAATGGGGAGTGCTCGTCGGGTTCCTGGACATCCTCAAGGGCCTCGTCCCCGCTCTCGTCTTCGGCATGCTCGCCGGTGAGATCGCGGGAGAGATTGCCGGCCTTGCCGCCGTCCTCGGGCATATCACCTCACCATTCCTCAAGGGCCGCGGAGGCAAGGGCGTCTCGACGACCCTCGGCGCGATCCTCGGCGTGCAACCCTGGTTCGCGATCCCTGTGCTCGCCGCCTTCGGCATCGGCGTGGCGGTGTTCCACCGCGTGGGGATTGGTGCGGCGATCGCGGCAGCAGTGCTCGCGGTCACCGGAGTCGTCTACTGGCGAGTGGGCTGGGCCGATGGTTCCGACGCAGTGTTTGCGGTCGTGCTCGCCGCCCTCGTTCTCGGACGCCACTGGCGCAATCTGCGCCAGGCAATCTGGCACTGAGCGGCCAATCCACAGGGTGTCGAGCCGAGGGGATTTCCTCCCCAAGTTGAACCTCAGGCTGGCAGAGGCTGGTTCGACGTTCGTAACGTCCGGGCATGAATCCACGAATCATTGCGGCACGCAACGACTTCGACGACCAGGTGATGACCCGGTTGCAACGACTCGCGGATCAATGGCGTCCCTTGGCCGTTCCTGTCATCGACGTCACCCCTGAGGGAGTGACCGACCCTGATCCGGCTCCCGCACCGATCGCTGCGACCGGGATTCTTACCCGCCTGGATCGGCGGTCCCTTCGGGCGGTGATCGCCCTCGTCTGCGCCGCCGGGCTCATTGCGGGGTGGATGTGGTGGCAGGGGCGCCCGAGGGCCGTGGCGGTGGCTCCAGTCCTGACGGCTGAGGGGATCTCGGTGACTGGCACTGATCCAGCATCGGGCATTGGCGGCGCCGATGTCGTCGTCCATGTGCTCGGGGCGGTGCAAAGGCCCGGGCTGCTGAGGCTTCCGGCCGGAGCCCGTGTCGATGACGCAATTCATGCGGCCGGGGGAGTCAAGACTCCGAAAGCTCTTTCGTCGGTTAATCTCGCCCGGAT
>CAMCSO010000277.1 GCA_945877545.1 Bifidobacterium breve
CGATCGCGCAGGCTGGCTTCATCCTCCTCGGCGTCGTCGCAGCGAGCCCCGAGGGACTTGCCGGGGCAATGTTCTACCTCGTGACCTACGGCTTCACGACGATCGGCGCGTTCGCCGTCATCATGCTCGTTCGTGATGGAAATGGAGAGGCGACCCACCTGTCGAACTGGGCAGGGCTCGCGAAGAAGTCGCCGTTGGTGGCGACCCTCTTCGCGATCTTCATGCTGTCCTTGGCGGGTATACCGCTCACCGGGGGCTTCATCGGTAAGTTCAGCGTGTTCACCGCTGCCATCGCCGCGGGCGACACCTGGCTCGTCCTCGTCGCGGTCGTTGCCTCAATCATCGCCGCCTTCTTCTACGTGCGCGTCATCGTGCTGATGTTCTTCTCCGCACCCAGTGACCAGACGGCCGTCGTCGTGATCCCGAGCGTGTTCACGACCGTTGCACTGGCTGCGGCAGCCACGATCACCGTGGTGCTTGGGGTGGTGCCGCAACCGCTACTTGAGTTGGTCGCGCATGCCGATGTGTTTGTGCGGTAGTACCGTTGGGCCATGACTCGCCAGTCGCTGGATCTGCTCTCGCCGGATCCTGCCCTAGAGGCGTCACTCGCGGCTGGCCTCGCACAGGTTGAGCAGGAACTGCGCGAATCGGTCCGGAGTTCATCGCCGTTCATCAGTGAAGCCGCGGGGTATCTCGTCGAAGCGGGGGGCAAGCGGTTCCGTCCGCTGTTGGTGCTGCTCGCCGCGCAGTTCGGTGACCCGAGCAGACCCGAAGTGGTCAGGTCGGCGACAGCAGTCGAATTGACGCACCTTGCGACCCTTTATCACGACGATGTGATGGACGAAGCAACGATGCGACGTGGTGCCTCGAGCGCGAACGCTCGTTGGGGCAACTCGGTGGCCATCCTCACCGGAGATTTTCTCTTCGCGCGTACCTCGGCGATCCTTGCTGACCTCGGGCCGGAGGCGGTGCGCATTCAGGCCCAGACCTTCGAGCGGCTATGCATCGGCCAAATCCTTGAGACGGTTGGACCCGAGGATGGCGCCGATCCCGTGAAGCATCACCTCGAAGTGCTCGCAGACAAGACCGGCTCTCTCATCGCGGCGTCGGGACGCTACGGAGCACTGATGTCGGGGGCCGACTCAGCAACGATCGAGGTGCTCGCACGATTCGGCGAGTGCATCGGGGTCGCGTTCCAGCTTGCCGATGACCTTGTCGACATCATGAGCGAGTCCTCGCAGTCGGGTAAGACCCCAGGAACGGATCTGCGTGAGGGTGTCCCGACCCTCGCTGCGCTCATCGCGCTCGGCGGCCAATCAGTGCGGGATGTTCGACTGCGCGAGCTCCTGTCTCGACCGCTTGGCGACGATAACGAGCACGCAGAGGCCCTACGCCTCCTCCGTTCCCATTCGGCACTCGCGGAGGCTAGACAGGAGGCCTGCAGGTGGGCCGACGAAGCCCGTGCGGCCCTTGCTCCACTGCCGTCCGGTGGTGCGAGCAGGACCCTCGAACTCTTGTGCGATTACGTCGTATCTCGCACCGGGTGATGGGCCCTTCGATGGGTGATCTCACCTCGATGCTCATCGAGCGCCCGACTCCCCAGATCGTGATCGCGCGACTCAACCGGCCGGAGCGCCTCAATGCGATCACGTTTGAGATGTTCGAAGAGTTCATCACCTTGCAAGAACAGGTCGATAACGACCCACTCGCGCGCGTCCTGATTCTTACCGGCTCGGGTCGAGCCTTCTGCGCAGGCCTCGATCTCGACCTTGCGGGCGACTTACCATCCATGAATCCTGCGGAGTTACTCGTGGGGCAGGAGTCGTGGGCGCGATCGATAGCTGGCTTTCGGCACATGGACAAGCCGGTCATCGCGGCGGTGAATGGTGCGGCCGCCGGTGCGGGTATGGCGCTGGCACTTGCGGCTGACATCCGGATCGCGGCGCCGAGTGGGCGGTTCAATGCGGCGTTCATCCGGATCGGGCTGACGGGTGGTGATGTTGGCACCTCGTGGCTGCTTCCTCGGATCGTCGGGTTCGGTCGGGCGATGGAGATTCTCATGACCGGGCGCTTCATCGAGGCAGAGGAAGCCTTGCGGATCGGCATGGTCACTGAGATCGTCCCCACAGACATCCTTCTCGATCGGGCAATCGAGATCGCCGAAATGATCTGCAGCAATAGCCCCTTCGGTGTGCGCATGACCAAACAGGTGGTCCAGACGAACGTTGATGCACCCTCGCTCGATGCCGCAATCACCCTAGAAAATCGCAATCAGGTTCTCGCTTTCCAGACCGACGATATGCGCGAGGCATTCGAGGCATTCCGAGAGAAGCGCGAGCCTCGGTTCACTGGAAGGTAGATCAGTCGGGCTCGACGACCTCGAGGGTATCGATGCGGGACGGGGACACACCATCTCGTTTCATGGCCCTCGAATGCCGGATGAGGTCGAACCCAAAGAGCCCGAGGGCCAGCCACACGATGATGAATCCAAGCCAACGGCCGGTGGTCAACGACTCGTGGAAGATCGTGATGGCTGTAATGAACTGAAGGGTGGGAGTGAGGAACTGCATGAGCCCAAGACTCGAGAGTGGGATGCGGGTTGCCGCGGCCCCGAAGGCGATGAGTGGGATTGCGGTGACCGGCCCTAGCATTACAAGAAGCGCCGTGGTGCCTGGCGCGTCCTGAATCAAGCCGGCGTGTCCTCCTCGTAGCGCGATCAGGATGATCACCAGCGCAACCGGTGTGAGGACAACGGTCTCGATGGTCAGGCTCGGCACCGAGCCAACGTCGACCACCTTCTTCAGCAGGCCGTAGATACCGAAGGAGGTAGCGAGGACGAGGCTGATCCACGGCGGATGACCCATGGCAACCGCGAGATCGATGACGGCCACGATTGCAAGGCCTACTGCGGCCCATTGCAGGTGCCGGAGTCGTTCCCGAAGGATCACCACGCCGAGGCCAACCGAGACGAGCGGATTGATGAAGTAGCCGAGTGAGGCCTCGACCACGAGGTTGCTCTGGACGGCCCATACGTAAACTCCCCAGTTGATGCTGAGAAACACCGCAGCGAGGGCGAGAAGGCCAAACGTGCGTTTCGATCGCATCGTCCGAACAAGATCGCGCCAGCCCCGAATGATAAACAGCACAACTGCAAGGAAGACGAGCGACCAAACAACTCGATGGGCCACCACCTCCATCGGCGACACCGAGTCAAGTAGTGCGAAGTACAGCGGGAACAGGCCCCATACCCCATACGCAATTGCGCCGTACATGAGCCCAGTGGCCGCCTGTGAGCGACCTGTCGGTGGCGTACTCGCTATGAGACATTCCAGGTGTCATTGCCGTTCAGCAATGATTGTAGGTCTCCCTTGCCCTTCTTCTCGGTGACGCTGGCAACCTGTTCGCGCAGGAGACGGTCGTAACTCGGGCGCTCGATATCGCGGAAGACACCGATCGGAGTGTTCTGCAGGGTACGGGGATTGGCGAGCCGGGAAAGTG
>CAMCSO010000278.1 GCA_945877545.1 Bifidobacterium breve
CCCGGCAGAGGCGATCGACTACTACGGAACCCTGCATGTAGACGACGCCTCCACGGTCGCGGTTGGAGACACTGTCGTATACGCATTCCGTGCCCAGGTGTTCGTGAGCAAGTGCTTCGTGGCCGTTGTTAGTGGGGTGAGCTCCAACCCAAAGGTAGGGGGAATCTACACGAGCATCGGAATTCGGCTCAGTAAGGACCTACTCCCCGTCGGTGGAGAGGGGGTGGCTTGATGAGCGTCTCGCGCCAGGTCGTGGTGGCCGACCCACTCGGGCTGCATGCGCGCCCCGCGGCCGAGTTCGTCGAACGAGCCCGGAACTACACGTGCGACCTCACCATCGAGAACGACGGTAACGTCGGTAACTGCAAAAGCCTGCTGTCGCTACTTAAACTCGGGATCGTGCACGGCGCGTCAGTCACCATCAGCGCGCGCGGGGAAGATGCCGAGGCCGCCGTTACGAGTCTCGTTGAGCTGCTCGTGGCCGGCGGGCCACAGCCCGAGCCCCAGTGATCCTCACCGGTACCGGCGTATGCGGTGGAACGGCGGTCGGTACGCTAGTGCTGCTCTCGGGCCTTCTTGACTTGGACCGGACGACCAAAACCTCGTCCTCCAGCTCCGAGGAGTCCCTCATCCTGCTCCGCTCAGCGGTGGAAGCCAGTCGCGTGGAGATCGAGGAGTTGACCGAGACTGCACGCGCGCGCCTGGGTTCAGAGCATGCGGCGATCATCCATGCTCAGGTGCTTGTGCTCGATGATCCGGAATGGCTGGACCCGATCGTCGAAGCCATTGGTCGCGGGGCGAGTCCCGAGGCAGCGGTCGGATTGGTTAGTGAAGAGGTCGCCGGATTGCTCGCCGCACTGGCCGACGAATATCTCAAGGAGCGCGCGAGCGACGTCCTCGATGTCGCACAGCGGGTGGTGGGCCACCTGACCGGTCGCTCGCGGTCACAGGAGTTGAGCGACCTTCGCGGAGATGTGATTATCGGGGCGCACGAGCTGACGCCTACCGACACCATCAATCTAGACCTGTCTGTCGTCCGCGGCATCGTCACTGAGGTCGGTGCGCGAACGTCCCATGCGGCGATCATCGCGCGGCAGCTTGGCATCCCGGCCGTGGTCGGCGCGACTGGGCTCCTCGCTGCTGCCACGTCGGGGCAGTTGGTCATCGTCAACGGCGATGACGGCACCTGCGTCATCAATCCGGATGCCGCCTCAGTGAAGGCCGCGTCCGTGTCAGCAGCAGCTCGGTCCCACCGACCCGTGATCACCGAGCGAGTGGTGACCCGCGATGGCATCGGGGTGACAGTGATGGCCAACGCGAGCAGTCCCGAAGATGTCGAGCGTGCAGTGCGGTTCGGCGCCGATGGCATCGGGCTATTCCGCACAGAATTCTTATACATGCAGTCCGACGGACTGCCCGACGAGATGCAGCAGTTCACTTACTACGACGCGGTGGCAACTGCGGCCGAAGGTCGGCCCGTGACGTTCCGCACCCTCGATGTGGGCGGGGACAAGCCGGTGCCCGGATTGCCTATGCCGGCGGAGGAGAACCCTTTCCTAGGTGTTCGCGGCATCCGCCTCGCACTACAGCATCGCGCGGTTCTCGAAGACCAGTTTCGAGCGCTGGCCCGCACCGCGGCACGTCACCCCGGTATCAGCGTCATGGTACCGATGGTCTCAGGGCTCGAGGAGCTCGATGACGTGCGGGAGGTGATGGCCGCCGCTATCCCCGAGGCCGTCTTTTCCTTTGGCACGATGGTGGAAGTTCCAAGTATTGTGATGCTAGTTCGTGAGATCGTGGACGAGGTCGACTTCCTCAGCGTCGGAACCAACGATCTGACTGCCTATCTACTCGCGGCCGATCGAGGGAACCGGGATCTGGAGTATCTGTACACGGAGTTCCACCCGGCGGTGCTGCGGGTCCTGCATCGGATTCGCGTGCACGCCGACGAGACACCCGTGAGCGTGTGCGGCGAGTTCGCTGGGGATCCGCGGTCGCTGGCCTTGCTGCTCGGGATGGGCTACCGATCGCTCAGCGTGTCCGCCCCACTGGTGCCGGAGATCAAGGCCCGAGTCCGTGCCATGAATGTCAGCGCAATCAGTCCAGTGGTGGAACGACTGCTTAAGGCGCGACGCCACGCGGACGTTGATCGGTGCCTAGTCGAGCTCAGCGAGGCGGAAGCCTGAAACTGATGTCGGTCAAACTGGCTGCTGACAACACCGCCGAAGGGAAAGCCGAACCGCGCGTCCACTCGCTCGGCACAATCACCGTAGTCAGGCCCGCGGCAAGGGCTGCCGTCGCGCCAGCGGCGGAGTCCTCCACCGCGCAGGCGTCACCCGGATCGACACCGAGCAGCCGGCAGGCGACCAGGTATAGGTCCGGTGCTGGCTTGAGTCGCGTCACGTCGGGATGGCCGTCGGCGACCACCTCCTGAATGAGGCCGCGCAGCCCTGCTCCATCGAGCGCTGCCAGAACTAGGGGGGTCGGACTCGACGAGGCGATCGCGACTGGCAGTCCGTCGAAAGCGAGTCGGTTAACGAGTTCGGCTGCGCCGGGCATCAATACCGGCGAAGCGTAGCGCGAGGCGATGATCTGGTAGCGCTGCGCAATGAGATAGTCGATAGTCGTAGGCAGGGCGAAGGAATGGGCCAGCCAGGCGTACAAATTTTCGACGGACCGTCCCACGAAGGCGGTGAACTCTTCGGATGCAAGGCGATGGCCGAATCGGGACAGAATCTCGTTGGCCGTCTCGAAGCAAGCCGTCTCGCTGTCGATGAGCAGCCCGTCCAGGTCGAGTACCACCGCCTCCGCATCCAAAAGGAGCGGCAGCGTCATGTGTGTCTACCGGTGACTTCGTACAGCATTGCGTCACCGGCAAGGCCGCGGACGAGCTCTTCGACGGCGATCACGCCGGCGCGCTCGACCGCTTCTTCGGTCGATGCTCCGCAGTGCGGGGTCAGGATGACATTGGGCAACTCTAGAAGGAGGCTTCCCGTCAGCGGCTCGATTTCGAAGCAGTCGAGGGCTGCGGCACGCAGCGGCCCGGTCGTAAGCGCGAGCGCGAGTGCCTGCTCGTCGACGATTCCGCCGCGGGCGGTGTTGACGAGAATGCTCGACGGCCGCATTGCCGCCAGCACCGCTGCATCGAACAGGTGGTGGGTCTCGTCGGACAACGGTGCGTGGATCGAGATGACGTCCGCACGTGCGATGAGTTCGTCGAAGGTGACCATGTCGATGTCGCCGTCGGAGGCGAACGGGTCGTAGCCGATGACGTCCATACCGAACGCCCGCGCACGGCTCGCGACCAACCGGCCGATGTTGCCGATGCCGACCAGCCCGAGCGTGCGCCCGGACAGCTCGAGCCCGGTGATTCGGGTCCACGAACCGGACCGCACGGTGCGGTCCATCTCAGCCGTGCCGCGGGCCGCGGCGAGGATGAGGCCGAATGCCAGCTCCGCGACGGACGTGGACGTCG
>CAMCSO010000279.1 GCA_945877545.1 Bifidobacterium breve
TTCCGGGGACTGCTCCGCTTGGTGTCGGATTGGAAAACCTTCCGGCACCTCCGCCCCCCTGTCCGCCCGAGGAGGGCGACTGGTCGACACCGCCATTGTTTCCTCCGTAAAAACTCTCCGACTGCTGCCCGTTGTCACCGCCCTTCCCCCCGGCTGCAGTGACAGTCCACGCCGTCCCATCACTTATGGACGTAGTGCCGCCCCGGGATCCAGTCCCTGCCGCGCTCGTTGTCTGCGCCGGGCCGCCCGCTCCGCCTGTTCCAATAACGATGGCGAGACTATTCCCCGCCGTGGCCGTGGCCCTCCCGGTGAAGACCTGACCACCACCACCTCCTCCGCCGGCCCCGAAGTAGAAGGACGAGTCGAGAAACGAACCGCCACCTCCACCTCCACCACCGACGGCGAGAACGTAGAGACGGTTTGACCCAGTCACGCCGACCGGCACCGTCCAACTGCCGGACACGGTGAATGAGTGAATGCACCAACTGGTCGTGGCCGGGTCCAATGCGGCGCCCGGATCAATGGCGTTGCAAGGATCGACGACTGCCGGCGCGACCGGGGCAATGATCGTCAAGGTGGCGGCACCGACTGCCGCCGCTAATGCGAACGCGATGAGCCGACGACGGCGAGACATGAAGTCGCGTAGGCGCAAAAGTTCAGTGCCCGACATGTCCCGCACGTGCTGATTCCCAGTCATGATTCGACGTTAATGACGTTGCCGAGCAAGCAGGTTGAATTTGTGTGGTGGTCCTCCCGTGCTAGCGCGTAGGTGCTACCCCACTCGTGCTAGCACCTGCTGGGGGTCACGGGGTAGCGTCACGGATTGGGGTTTGATCCGCGAGGAGGCGATGTTCCGTGGAAGGGTCGCTCGGGAGTCCTGCGTGACGACCGTCATCGTTGTCGACGACAGCGGCTTCGCACGCGCCCTTATGTCCGGTGCGCTGCGCGATGCCGGACTCACCGTGCACGCCGCTGTCGCCTCAGCGACCCAGGCGATGGAGGCCGCCAAACTTCACCGCCCCGAGGTTGCCGTCCTCGATCTGAATCTCGGCAACGGACCCAACGGCATCGACCTTGCCCAGGCACTGCGGCGCAACGATCCGGCGATCGGGATCGTGATCCTCACGACCTACGAGGATCCGCGGCTCCTGCCGATCGACGCTGATTCACTTCCGCTTGGGAGCCTCTACCTCATCAAGGATGCGCTCACCGACATTCAAATGATCGTCGATGCCGTGGATGCTTCGCTGGATACCTCACGTCGACTGCGGATCATTGATCCGCCACTCTCGGACCGACTCACCGACGCTCAGGCCGACACGCTGCGAATGATTGCCGAGGGTCTGACCAATGCCGAGATCGCCAGGCAGCGAGGTATCTCCGAACGCACCGTCGAGAACACCATCGGCCGGATCGCCTTGCGTTTCGGCATCCAGACGTCGGCAACATCCAACCTCCGGGTCAAGCTCGCTGGCGTCTTTCAGTCAATGACAGGCGGAAACGTCAGTGGATAAGCCGCGATCCCCGACGCTGCGCGAGCGCATCGGCGGTCGATGGGCAGTCTCCTGGCCGGCGTTCATCATCTGCCTGTCCTTCACGAGTCTGTCCCGTCTCCTCGATCCGCTGTTCGCGCAGCCCCGGGTGCGCATGTTCGGACTCCTCATCGACCTCGTCACCTTCCTCGTCTGCTTCGGCGGAACCATGTGGTTGTCAACCATCACCGTCCTGCGCAATCGCCGAGTCCGGCCAGTGCCGGTTGCCCTCGTCGCGGCCGTTGGATTCGTCGCCGCGGCCTCGGTCATCGTGGCCCAAGATCTTGTGGTGACCTTCGTCGGAATGGACGGTCCAGGGTACGTCTCGCGCCCTTGGTTGGTAGCCGCTATCACCGGCGCCATCGCCCTGTGCTCAATCGCCTACCTCCTCGACGCCCGTGAGCGCTTCCGCTCCGAACGCGATCGTCTTCTCACCACACTGGCGCGGAGCGTCGATGCTGATGCCACCGAGCAGGAGGCACTTGATCTCCTGCGATCGCAGATGTGGCAATACGCCGCATCGGATGCCGCGTCGGCCCTCCCATCCGGTGCCACGAGCACGAACGACGAGGATTCGTTGGGAGAGGCTCGTTCCGTCGTCATCGCGCTTCGGTCCAGTTCGGATCGTGCCCTGCGATCACTGAGCCACGGCATGTGGACGCCTGAGCGCTCCGGGCGGCTGCGTCCGATGATGGCAATCCGCGCACTTGCTGCCCAGCAGCCGTATCAACTCCCTCTGCTCGCCTTTCCGCTCTTCATCTTCACGACCCTTCGCCTCACCCAAAGCGAGCCCGTCACAATTCAATTGGTGTCATTAGCGCTCCTTGCTGCCTACGGCAGTGCCGTGTCTATCACCGTCAATGCGGCGACGCGAATGGCGCCGCACTTCGCCGTGGCCGTTGTCATCGGCTCGGTGCCAGTTCTGGCACTGTCCTGCATCCCGCTGTACTTCGTGCTCGTCCAGACTGGCGGAGACAACCGCATCGCCTTGCGGCTGGCACTCGCCGGCGCCCTATGGCTCGCGGGCGTCTACCCACTGTTCAATCTCGCGCGGGGATTATCCATCGCAAGCGAAGACCTCGTTCTAGGTCTGCGCCAGTCAATCACCGAGGGCGACGTCCGGCGAGCAAGCCGAGCCCATGACCTCGAAGAACTTCGACGCGAGATCGCAATGCACCTGCACGGCACTGTTCGCGGACTGCTCACCACCACCGTGATGCGGCTCGAATTCGCCATCAGCTCGCGAGACTCCGAGCAGGCACGCCTTGCCTTGTCGGAGGCCAGGGCACTCCTCGAACGCGCCGGCAACTCGCCATCGTCAATCGGGGCTCCCGATTTGGCGGCTGCCTCGTCCTCAATGCTCGCTGAACTGAGCGAGCTCCAATCGGCATGGTCAGGACTTGTCGACGTCCGAATCCACGCGGACGCCGACCCTGCTCCTGACGATTCCGCGAAAAGGAAGCTCCTGAGCATTGTCACCGAGGGCATCAACGACGCCGCGCGCCACGGACAGGCAACCTGCATCGAGGTGACGATTCGTCACCGCCCGGACGGCTGGGAGGTCATCGTCGACGATAACGGGTCGACAGACACCACGTTGGTTGGCGCCGCGACCGGATTGGGGTCCCAATATCTCGATGCGGTGGCTGCTGACGGCTGGAGTCGGGTTCGGACGCGCGACAACCTTACGCGGCTGAGAGTGAGCGTGAAATCACGGGAAGATCATGTAACGCCCTAGCAGCCCTGCGACGCACGTGGCGAGTCGACAGGTGCCCGGCTCATCTGGTTGACGAACTGCCGGGCGATCCCTTCATCAGGGTTTGCCGGGCTGCTTTGCGGGCGCAAGCGGATCCGACCCCGGCACTGACGCCGGCGGCTCCTTCACAACGGGATCCTTGGCAGGACCAGAAGAG
>CAMCSO010000280.1 GCA_945877545.1 Bifidobacterium breve
CCGCCGAGTACGCACCAAACTGCCAGCCACGATCGAACTCATCCACCGCGTGACGACCGACGCGGTCGAGGTCGTCGACGGCCTAGCGACGATGCCGCTGAAAGACGCCCTCCTTGCGCGCCGCGGCCGAGTCATGCGCGAGCGCCTAGTCGAGGCCACCCACACCGCCCTCGCGCAAGAGCTCATCGACGAGGACGATGCCGCCGAAGTACTGCAGCGGCTCAAACCGGTCAGCACATGAATGCCAGCGCCACCGACCCCGGAAGCCTCCCCATCCTCGAGCGGCGCGTCGGCGCGTACGCCGACTCAACCCAGCAGCAGGCTGGCCGCATCCGCGTCACTAGCGGTAATCCCGGAGCATCACCCCCAGATCGCTGTCCGCCTCCTAGACGAAACGTACGACCGTTCCGTCCAGTTCGCGGAACGGACCCCGCCAGCCATGAGCGTGACCGCATAGTCGTCAACCGGTGGCAGGCCAGTGTTCGACTGAGTGCATCACCGTCTACAGCGAAAGGTCTCTAACCACCCGCAGTCGTGGCCCGTCTCGAGTCTCGAACTTGGTGCGCTCAGCAGTAAAACGCCTCTTGATTTCCAAGGGTTCCCTTGGTGGTGTCTGCCAGGGCGCCAACCGTTGCCACAGTCGGTGTGGCCCACGCAGATGCAGCGGTGGCGCCTCCGCTCAAACTGGCCTTGACGACCTGGACCTTGATGGTGACGGCTGTCTTCGCTGTTCCCGCCCAGCAGGCCGTTGCCTTCGTTGTTGCCGCCTGCTGGCTGGAAGTCACCGCCGATCCGGCGGGCAGTGCCGAACCGAGCACGATGTTGCTGACAAAGTTCGTCCCGCTCTCCCACGGAGCAGCGATCGTGAACGACATGCCAGAGGTGTTCGCGGTCGGCACCTTGAGCGTGGCAACGCCACTCTTGACCTTGACCGGGGTGCCCTCCCAAAACGTCGGTTTAGCTGGCGTGATCTTGCTCGGATTGCCGCCAGTAATCGCGCGCTGGACACCGATCGTGCATCCCTCGCATCCGGTGACCTTCAGCGTGATGGTCGTCGTTGGCGACGCGGCATGGGCTGGGCCCGTCGCCAAGGACAGGGCCGCCGCGACGGCTGAACCGGTGGCGATGATGCGGGCTACAGACGAACGAATCATGATGACACTCCACTCATTGGAATATTAGGCGCTGACATTGACCGTCTAGGTGCCCCGAGAGTGCCGGTGGAATCCTGCACCTGAAATACCGTGGTTCCGATCGCTCCGGAAAAGAACAGTACCGCCAGATTCTTCTTCCCGGAAGGGATCTGCAGGATGATCCACACGCCGAGCCAGTTTCGGCGAAGCTCTTGCTGCTGGCGAAGAACACCACCCCGCCGCCTGGGCCAGGGTTGCCGCACGCATACGCAAGCCCTGAGTCGCACGCCACCCATGTGTCGCTGCTTCCAAGGAGCGGTAGATCGGTAGGCGACGATGCGGGGGCAGGCTCGGCGCTAGCAGGCGGCGGCGACGCTGGCGATGACGCTGGCGGTGAACTAGAGCCGACGACGTCATCCTGCGCCGCACCTAATGAACTCGCCGTGGTGGATGAGCACCCGGCCGCAGACGTACAGAGCAAGGCCAATCCGGTGGCCAAGACATTCACGCGCTTTTTCATTGTGTGTCAAAATTCCTAAAGACGGGGACGGGACTGGTAGTCATCGCGCCGGGGGGAAGGTGTACCGACGAACTTTTCCGCAAAAGGGTGAGCGTTAATCCGTGCGAATCCCGCGGAGCCGCTTGACGGCTCAATAACAGACGCGTACGACCTCCGGGCGAAGCACCTTCCGATTACCCCCAAAAATGGAAACCAACAATTGGTTAATTGAAGACGGTCTTGTTCGGGTTGGCGCCGGGAGCCGCAGGAGTGTCCGGAAACTCAGCGACAACCTCCAGTTCTACAGCGCGATGCAGGGCGATGCCATAGCCACCTCATCCGCATCCGCGTCATCAACAGCGTCTGCAACACCGGGTTGCAGTACGTCTGCGGTGGAATCGGCAACAGCGGTGTGGGCATCGTCTTCTAGGCCACTTCGACCGCGTTCCCGTGCGGGGCCAACCTGTCAACGACCTGCAACTTTCTCGAGGCTGCACCGAACGGCTAGAACGGCGGGCAGGCGAAGTGCGCAACTTGATGCGGAGGCTCGAATATCAACGGGGTCGGATGCAAGACCTCTGGCTTCGGAGCGGCTGGAACAGGTGCCGGGACGGGTTCGCCCTGCTGCTCCGGAATGAGCGAGAACAATCCCATCCCGAATGCCGGCAACGCTACCCGCGCCGACTACGGAGGCGGCATGACCGACTGGTCATTGGCATCCTCCGGCGAACTTGCGGCTCTACGGTAGGCCCCAATAGCCCGGCGATCGGCGGAATCGTCCGCGGCGACAACTACTGAAGTTCCGCCCAGGCCGGCGGCTCCGAGAACGCGTGGATGATGCAGTTCCTCAACGGCACATGGAACACGAATCCCAAGGCTTCTCCACGAGGTGAGCCCCCCGTTCGGGCCTTCTGAGCCCACCCTCGTTTCACCATCCCCGTGTTCACGGTTTCACTGTCGAGGCGGAGGCATGGTTCGGATGACCAGCCTGTGAACGCAGCAGTTTTCGCGCGGGGTGATTGTCAGACCCTCGGGTTAGGTTGGGGTCATGTTCACTACGGTTGATCCGCTTACCTGCTCTGCGGGTGCGTTGCTTGCGGAGCTGTCGTGCCTTGAGCCGGGTTTGCTCGTGATGTCGTTGTTGCAGTCGGTGGATGTTGAAGGATTGTCGCCTGAAGACGCCGTGACATTTCTGCAGATCCATGAGCGGTGCCGGAGTTGGTGGGAGGCCCAGCAGGTACCAGCGATGGTGGCCGCTGCAGCGATCAAGCCCCGTATCGATGAATACCGGGTCGTGATTCCGCAACGCGATGAGGCGTCCCTGATCAAGATCTGTGACGTGATCCGTGAGGAGCTGTCCTGCGCACTGCGGGTATCAGCGTCGGCGATGCAAAACGAGATCGACATGGCACGCCTCTTGACAGGGCCCCTCGCACCGACGTGGCGGTCGTGGGAGTTGGGTCAGATCACCCGCCGGCACGTCGCAGTCATGGTCGAGGCAGTGGGCCGGCTCCCAGGATCCACGATGCGCGACGACACTGAGCGTGCGGAGTTCACGGTCGCATGCGAGCAGTTCCAGCAGCGGGTCCTGACCCGGGCGATCAAGGGGACGGTCGCTGACACCCGCCGAGCAGCGAAAGCCGCAGTCCTGGCGATCGACAGCGAGGGCCAAGCCCGCCGTCGCGAACGGGCGAAAGGGTCCCGCGACGTATGGGTCAGCCCCGACATCGACGGGTTGAGCCTGCTCATCGCCACAATGGCCACCGAAGATGCCCTCGCCGTAATGACCCAAATCAACGCCTGCGCC
>CAMCSO010000281.1 GCA_945877545.1 Bifidobacterium breve
ACGGCATAAATGATGCTGGACTTTAGCCACGTGATCAGGACCGAACGGCTGGACCTCCACACCGTGCTGCCGAGCGAGTACGCGATCCTCGCGGTCGATCGCGGTGATCGGAGGCTTTGGGTCGATCGCGGATTCTCGAATCCTCATGGGCATCTCGTGGATGCTCCAGGACCCCTCGTGCACCGGATTCCGAGGATCCTCGCTGACCCGGGTGCGGCGCGGTACCTGCTGCGAATGGCGGTGCTGAGGAGCGAGGGCGTCATCATCGGCAGCGCGGGTTTCCATGACCGCCCCGATGCCACGGGGATGATCGAGATCGGCCTTGGGATCGTGCCGGATCGGCAGGGGCAAGGACTCGCGACAGAACTACTCGCCGGCATGTGGGGCTGGGTAGTGCGAGAGCCCGGGGTACGAGTCCTCCGCTACACGGTGGCGCCGGACAACTTGCAGTCGCAGGCGATCATCGCCAAGTTCGGGGGTGAGTACCGTGGCCAGCAGATCGATGATGAGGACGGCCCTGAGGACATCTACGAGATCACTGCCGAGGACTTCGCCCATCGTGACATTGGGCGCCGCTCCGTAGGATGGGGGCGTGCCCAGCCGAGTGTCGAGTAGCGAAGGACGGACGTATCAGGTTCGTACCTACGGCTGCCAGATGAATGTGCACGACTCCGAACGTCTCGCGGGGCTCTTGGAGTCCGCTGGGTACGTTGCCGCCGATGACGGCACGGTCGCCGACGTCGTCGTGTTCAACACCTGCGCAGTCCGTGAGAACGCCGACAACAAGCTTTACGGCAACCTCAGCCACCTCGTGCCAATCAAGGCCGAAAACCCGGGCATGCAGATCGCGGTTGGCGGGTGCTTGGCCCAGAAGGATCAGGGGACCATCCTCGAGAAGTCCCCGGTGGTCGATGTCGTATTCGGGACCCACAACATTGGAGCGTTGCCCGTGCTCCTCGAGCGTGCGCGCGTGATGAACGAGGCCCAGGTCGAGATCAAGGAGGCGCTCGAGACTTTCCCGTCGTCGCTTCCGACGAAGCGCGATTCTGCCTACGCGGCCTGGGTGTCGGTGAGCGTAGGCTGTAACAACACCTGCACCTTCTGCATCGTCCCGGCCCTTCGAGGCACCGAAAAGGATCGCCGGCCCGGCGAGATCCTTGCCGAGATCGAGGCACTCGTCGCCGAGGGGGTCCTGGAGATCACGCTGCTCGGCCAGAACGTGAACGCGTACGGCATCGAGTTCGGCGACCGTCAGGCATTCGGCAAGCTGCTCCGTGCCTGCGGTGATATCGACGGCCTCGAGCGGGTTCGCTTCACCAGCCCGCATCCGCGCGACTTCACCGACGATGTCATCGCGGCGATGGCCGAGACCGCGAATGTCATGCCCTCGCTCCACATGCCGATGCAGTCAGGCTCCGATCGCATCCTGCAGTCGATGCGCCGCTCGTATCGTCAGGACCGATACCTCGGCATCATCGACAGCGTGCGTGCGGCAATGCCCGAGGCTGCCGTCACCACCGACATCATCGTCGGCTTCCCCGGCGAGACCGAGGCCGACTTCGAGCAGACGATGCACGTTGTTCGCGAGGCGAGGTTCGCGGGGGCCTACACCTTCCAGTACTCCAAGCGCCCCGGAACTCCCGCGGCGACCATGCCCGATCAGGTGCCGCGCGAGGTGGTGCAGGAGCGCTATGTGCGCCTGTCGGAGCTCGTCAAGGAGATCGCCTGGCGCGAGAACCAGCGGCTCGAGGGCAGTGTCGTCGAGGTGCTCATCGCGAAGGGCGAGGGCAAGAAGGACGCTGAGACCGAGCGGCTGTCCGGGCGATCGCGCGAAAACCGGCTCGTCCACGTCGGACTGAGCTCCGAGCTGCCGACCCCGCGGCCGGGCGACATCGTGCGTGCGGAGGTCACCCACGCAGCGCCCCATCACCTCAACGCTGATCGCCTCATCGACGTGCGCCGCACCCGTGCCGGCGACGCCAGTGAGAGCGCACCGGTCGCGGCCACGCCGGGGGTCATGCTCGGACTGCCGGGCCTGCGCGCCAAAGACTGATGCTCGTCGTCGCCATCGTCGGGCCGACCGCCTCCGGCAAGAGCGCGCTCGCCGTGGAGGTCGCACTGCGATGCGTTGGCGAGATCGTCAACACCGACTCGATGCAGGTCTATTCGGGCATGGACATTGGCACGGCCAAGCCACGTGAGTCGGAGTGGCAGGGGGTGCCCCACCACCTGTTCAGTGTCTGGTCGCCGGACCATGAGCTCACCGTTGCCGAGTTCCAGTCGGCGGCGCGCGGAGCCATCCGCGAGATATCAGGAAGGGGAGCGACTCCGATCGCTGTTGGCGGCAGCGGGCTGTACGTAGCGGCGGTCCTCGATGACCTGCGGTTCCCCGGTACCGATGCGGTGGTGCGCGAGACACTCGAGCTAGATCTTGCGTCCCGCGGCTCAGCCGCCCTCCATGAGCGCCTAGCAGCCGTCGATCCGACTGCCGCCGCCGCGATCCTTCCGTCGAACGGACGCCGCATCGTCCGGGCACTCGAGGTCATTGCGATCACCGGAGAGCCCTTCATCGCGACCCTGCCGGCACCGGTCGAGATTTTCCCAACTGTCCGCGTCGGGTTGGACCTTGCACGGGACGTCCTCGATGCCCGCATAGAGGCGCGCGTTCGGCAGATGTGGGCCGATGGGTTTGTGGCCGAGGTTGAGGGGCTCGTTGTCGCGGGGGTGGCCGACGGCAGAACGGCCGCTCGTGCCCTCGGCTACGCGCAGGTGCTCGATTACCTTGCCGGGATCCTCACCGCAGACCAGGCACAGCAGGCGACCATCGACGCGACACGCAAGTTTGCCAGGCGACAACAGCGCTGGTTCCGTCGAGACGAGCGCATCACCTGGATCGCCTACGATGCTCCGGATGCGGTCGAGCGCGTGCTCTCGTTGGTGGAGGCCGGCACGGCGACGTAGTACTCCGTGCCGAGCAGCAGGTGTTGAAGCGGGCCGGGTGCGCGAGTGAGGACGGCCAGGGTGCGGATGGTTCCGTCAGCGGTCGCCTGGGAGGCATGCGCGCGCAGGGATGCCAGCTTGCTGCGCATATGGGGCCGCACGTTGATGCGGTGGGTGATCTCGGCCGAGGGAGTCCATGCATTTGCGAACGAGGCGGGGTCAAAGCCACTCGGGGTCAGCCGGGTTCGAGCGGCGAGCGCAACCGCGCGGGCGATCGGCTCACGGGGCAGCGTGGCCTCGAAGAGGTTGGGAGTGTGGCGTGCGAGGGCCGCAGCCTGACGAGTCACCCGGTGCACCTGGAGGTGGTCGGGGTGGCCGTAGCCGCCGGACGGGTCGTATCCGACGACGATGTCGGCCTCGACCTCGTCGAGAATCGCGCTGAGGCGATCGGCCACGGCGAAGGTGTCCTGATG
>CAMCSO010000282.1 GCA_945877545.1 Bifidobacterium breve
GTAGCCATGTTCATCGAGCCAAATGACGAAGTCTCGTTCGAGCCCGGAGTCCGCAAGTTTCTTCAGGACCTCTCGCTGATCATCGCGATTTCGGCCACCGGCACCTGCGGTAGTCGTCGAATTCGTCAACTCAAGCAGGAGGTCACGAATGTCATGCCGGTTGATGACCGAGTGCTCGAGTTGGTTTCGATAGCTGAGCAGGCAGTCGTAGCAGGCTTGTTCGCAGCGCTCACTTGCACCTGGGGCGTGATCGAGGTCCTGGCCGGTCACGGGATCGAAGTGGGCGATCTCAAGTGCCTTGCCGGCCACGAGGGCCAATGCCCTTGGCTCAGCAACGAGCCTGCGCAATGCTCCGGCGCCCCCCTCGGCCGACTCAGTGAACAACGCCCTCCCCCGGTTGTCAGGATCTGGCAGCAACTGGCTGTCGAGTTCGGTGTCCTCCAATTGAAAGAGTGCCTCGGCGCCGCGCTCGAGGGCGTAGCGCAGCGTCACGGCAGCACCGGGGTCAATGCTGTCGGCCAGTCGGGTCACGAGGATGTTGCGCCGATCCTCGACATAGGGGATAACCTTGCGTCGCGCCTGAACATCGTCCGCCTCGTCGAGTCCATTTGCGTCGACGGTCGCGTCCGACGCTCCCTTCTCCGAGAGCCACTTGCCCTGGGCGAGATCCAGCCAAAAGCCTCGATCCGACGGATCCTTCCGACGCCTGCGCCCGATGTTCGCGATGCGAATCGTCGCGCTGTCGGCGTAGGTGAGGTGCAGCAGTGTCCGCCCTGATGTGCTGGCCTCCGCAGCGATGAAACCCGGCCGATCCCCATGCCCATGGAATCGATACGACACCTCGAGTTCGAACCCGGACTTGCGTCGCTCCTCCTCGTCGCTGGAGATGCGTTCACGCCTTCGGGTGAAGACCGTCTGGAGTCGAAGGAGCCCGTAGCTCTTGGCGCCGAGTTGCTCGCCGCAGACGTCGCAGACATCCGTTCCGACAGCAACCGGATGGTGATAACCGCAGGCGTGGCATCGGCGCGCCTCCTCGGTATCGACGGCTCTCGGATCGCCACCCGCCGCCCTAGGCAGCTGAATGCGGTTGACCTCGTATCGGGAGCCTTCGTGGTAGATCAGGGCCCCGGGACCAAACTCGCTGATCGCGAGGAATCGCGGCCTCTGGATGTACTCGCCGCCATCCTTGGCCGTCGTTCGCGTGCCGGGAACATACGCCGCAAGCGGCAGCCTTGGGAAGGAGTAGCCGGGCAGGAATCCCTCCGACGCCAGGTACCGGTAGGAGTAGAAGTCGGTCTGGCCGAGTTCGCTCTCCTCGTTTTGCAGCAGGTTCAACTGGTTTCTTGAATCAGCCGCGCGACGGGCTGCGGACTTCCGTAGGCCCGCCGAGGCCTTCGCGTCAATTGCCAGCTTGGACTGCTCTTCGTATTCGGCGCGTGCCGCCCTGTAGAGCATCCGCCAACGATCGAACGCGCGGTCAAGGGCTTGCGCAGCACCCGCAACCTGATCGTTGACCCAGTCGTCGTACCACCAGGTCACGTCCTCACCTGACGAGGTCCACGCCTGGCGCACATCCGCGATGACGCGCTGAGCTCGAACGATCGCACGGTTCATTGGAAGAGGGTCATTCAGCGCGGCCCAGATGTCGGGGTAGATCGCCAGGCTCGGATGATCACCCGTGGCGTCCACCACGTCGGTTATGCGCGACTTCATCGACTGGTCTGTCTCGGCGAGCCAGATCGCATGCACGTGCGATCGAACGAGATCCTCGTTGGCCAGGTCGAGCCTTGGCGCCACGACCGAGCCGGCCACCATGTCGCGGCTGTGGCGAAAGTAGTAGCTGTCATGGGAGTTGCCCGTGGCGCAGTAGGTCACGACCAAGGCCGGCTGCCCGGATCTACCTGCACGCCCGGACCGCTGGGCGTAGTTGGCCGGGGTCGGCGGGACATTGCGCAGGCCCACCGCATTGAGGCTCGCGATGTCGACGCCGAGCTCCATCGTCGGGGAGCAGTAGAGCAGGGGAAGGGTTCCTGCCCGAAACTCATCCTCGCGGGCGATGCGCTTCTCCTGCGGGACCTGAGCGGTGTGCTCCTTTGCGTGCATGCCTGCAAGGGACAGGGCGATGTCGCGGTAGAGGTCCCTGAAGAATGGGTTGACGCGGGCGACGGCCTCGGAGTCAAGGCTCTTGCGCAGAGGGTCTTCAGCACCCTTGGTTCCGTCTCCTGGGAGCCAGATGAGTGCCGAAGCCTTGATGCGGTACCCAGGCGTGCCATCCGCCTGCTGGGAAACCCTTGTCAGGAGGCCGCATTCGTCGAGGACGCGGAGCATGTCCTTGATGACTGCTTGGGAGTCATCGGCATTGAGGTGCGTACCGATGCCGCGGGCACCTCGCAGGTACCGGCCAAACGTGCCAAGCCCCGACATGAACACATCGCCCCGTGGCATGCCGGGCGAGCTCTTCGACGGGTAGAGGGTTCCGACCTGTGGGATGCGTTCGCTCTCCGGCAGCGCCCACGGCTCGATGAGGTGCTGACGAGAGTCGCGGGCCAACCGCTCAAAGCCCTCCTGGGTCAGGGCATCGACGTCAATGCACAGGGATCGGCGCAGCTCGTCCATGAGCAGCTTGAGCAGTTCAGCACGCTGGGCATTCGGCAGAGCCGAGAGCTCCGGGTGGGCACCCACCCAGGACTCCGCATCAGCAGCTATTTCCGGAAGATCCGCATAATCGATGCGGAGCAAACCAGTCTGCTCCAGATTGGGCATGGTGATTCGCCAGCCGCGCTCGAGATCGGTGTAGATCCGATACTCGACCACCTGCCGCAATGCTCGTTCGGCCTGATCCTTTGCTGCGAACTTGGCCTGCGGGTTCGATGCGAAGTCGACCATTTGCAGGCCCATCGCCCGGCTTACGTGCTGGGCGACTGACTCGTGGGTGAGCATTCCCTCGGCGCTTGCCGCACGATGGACGGCGCCGCGCAACTGCGCCACGAGCACGAAATCATTGAGATGACCGGCCTGAAGCGAGGCGTCCTGACGATTATCGACAAACGTGAGCAGTTTGCGGGCATCAAGCGGAAGTTCGTCATCCCCCAGCGAGTTCAGCGCCCGGACGATGCTGGAACTCACGATCGTCACCGCCGATGATCGGCCCTCCTTGTCAAGAGTGGCCAGCTTTCCAAAGTCATTGCCACGGACCTGCTCGTAGGAGACCCTGCACCGCAGGCAGAACGCAAAGGGGGTCGACATGAACCAGGCGCGCAGCCCACCCTCGGTACTGCTCACCCTCGTGCCGTCCGGGGTCGTCCACACCACGTCGGGCAGGTACTTGCGCTTCGAGGCGATGACCTCATTCCCGCCCCGGTCATCAGGCTGCAGCCAGTGGTCAGGAAGCC
>CAMCSO010000283.1 GCA_945877545.1 Bifidobacterium breve
TCGGCCGCCATCGGCGTGCACTCCCATTCCGATGACATTCGGGACCATGACCCAGTCGGCGGCGTCAATGAACATCCGCCGCATCCAGTCGAGGAATGCGGCCGGCTCAACTCCGGTGATGAGTGCGAGATTCGCGAGGATCATGAGCCGGGGTATGTGATGAGCCCAGGCACGCGCCTCGACATCGCGCACCGTGGTAGCGACGCAATTCATCTGCGTCCGGCTCGAATCCTCGAAGAGGGGGAGGAGCGGACGGTCGGCGGCGAGACCGTTCATCGCTCGATACTCATCACCGAAGATCCAATAAACACCGTTGATGTATTCACGCCACCCGATGATCTGACGGATGAAGCCCTCGCACGACGAGATCGGGATTCCGCCGCGCTCGAATCGTGCGAGCGCTGCATCGACGACCTCGCTGGGGTGCAGGAGGCCGATATTCAGGTATGGCGAGAGGAGCGAGTGGTTGACCGACCAGCTGTCTGACGGCATGGCATCCTCGTAGGCGCCGAAATGCGCGAAGGCATGCTCGAGGAAGTGGTCGAGTTGACGCAGCGCCCCGGCACGGGTCGTAGCCCAAGTGCCGTCCGGCTCATGTCCAGCGAGGTCGAGATCGGCCGCTGTGATGTCCGCCCAGATGCCGCTATCGATCTCGTCGAGGGGATGCTCGATGACGTGGGGCCAGGTATGCGGCTTCTTTGGTGGCGGCAGCCGGTTATCGGCGTCGAAATTCCACTGCCCGCCGACCGGCTTGCCATCGTCCATCATGAGAATCCCAAGCCGAGTCCGCTGCCACCGGTAGAAGTTCTCCATGAGGAGGGTTGACCGACCGGCCGCCCAAGCGGCGAACTCGTCGCGTCCGGTGAGGAAGAAGTCACTTGGGACGATCACGATGCCACTTGACTCGAGGAGTCGCTGCTGGGGGATTGATGACGCGGCGGCCGCGATGATCGACTGCCCCGGATGATCGGCGCGATACTGCTCAAAGCCCGCCGTGATCGTGGGGGCATGCAGATGGTGGACGGTGAAGCCCTCGTCCTGCAGTTCCTGCCTGAAGTGGGCGGCAGATGCGAGGATGAAGAACAGGCGCTGGGCGTGCCACGGCCGTGAGCGCAGCAGGTGCTCGCTTTGGATCATGACAACCTCGTGGGTGGCTGGATCGGCATCGCGCATGGCGCCGTGTCCACGGTTGAGCTGGTCGTAGGGGACGAAGATAGCCTGCTTCATGATGGGACTGTAAGGCCGTTACCGACGGGCCGCAGCGGCCTCGATTGCGGCAAGACCCCTGTGCAGTTCGACGAACGTGGTGCTGAGCGGCGATAGTCCAAGCCGAATGCCATCGGGCGCCCGGAAGTCAGGGATGACACCCTCGTCCCACAGCGCCGGGGTGAGCTCGCGGAAGTCACTGCGACAGATCGTGACGTGGCCGCCGCGCACGGTGCTGTCGCGTGGTGAGCCAATCGTCACGCCGAGTTCAGGAGCCCAGCCATCGACGACCTTCAGCGCGAACTCGGTGAGTGCGACGGACTTCTCACGTATGCGGTCGATCCCTGCCTCGGCGACCAGCTCGATCCCCGCGCGCACCGGGATCATCGAGATGATGGGCGGAGTGCCGCTGATGAACCGCCGGATGCCGTCAGCAGGCTCGTAGCCGTGCGCCATCTCGAAGCTGTCGCGCCGGCCGAGCCAGCCCCAGATCGGCTGGCTCACACCATCCTGAAGACGTTCCCTGACGTAGGCGAAGGCCGGTGCGCCGGGACCCCCATTGAGGTACTTGTAGGTGCAGCCGACGGCGAAGTCGACGTCGCACGCGTCGAGGAGCACCGGCACGGATCCGACGGAGTGGCTGAGATCCCACAGGACGAGTCCGCCGGCGACGTGCACCGACGCCGTGATGGCCTGCATGTCGGCGATGAACCCGGAGCGGTAGGCGACATGGCTAAAGAGGGCGAGGGCGGTAGCCGGGCCAACTGCGGCCTCGACCTGCTCAGTGCTGATGCCCGTGGACTGATCCGTCTCGATCCAGCGAATGGTCATCGAGAGCTCGTCGGCGATGCCCTCGACGATGTAGCGGTCGGTAGGGAAGTTGTCAGTATCGATGACGATCTCACTGCGGCCCGGTCTGGCTGCGATGGCGGCGCGCGCGAGCTTGTAGAGCATCACGGTCGTTGAGTCGCCGACGATGACCTGGCCGGGTGCCGCGCCGAGTGCTGCGCTGCCGATCGCATCGCCGATGAGGTGCGGCCATTGCATCCACTCGTCGGTCCATCCGCGGATGAGGCGCGTTGCCCACTGCCCTGTGACGAACTCCTGCAGCCGTTCGGCAGAGGCCTTGAGTGGCCGGCCAAGGGAGTTCCCGTCAAGGTAGGCGAGGAGCGATTGCTCGTCGGCAGGCACGAAGCGACCGTTGTACTCGGCGAGCGGATCGGTGGCGTCGAGCTCGCGAGCTAGGTCTAGGGAGGTCATCTTGCGATGGTAGTTGGCGGTTCGGACGCGAGCGCCCCAACCGGCCACGGAGGGCGGTCGCTCTCAGGATCCCAGTGGCTATCGTCAGGTAGGCGCGCCTCCGGCGCCTCGCACGCACTTCGGTACCCCGTATGCAGTATAGTGCCGATATCGGCAATATTATTCCTAGAACTTGGAAGATGCATGGAGCTGTCGCGACCCCTCGCGGTCATCACCCCAACGATTGATGCTGACGTTCTCCGGGTCCTTGCACTCGCAGACGCCGACTTCACCAGCGGCGACATTCATCGACTGCTCGATGGCCCGAGCATCCGGGGTATCCACAACACCTTGGGCAGGCTCACCGGTCAGGGCATTGTCAGCCGACGCCCCGCCGGCCGCGCCAGCCTCTACGGACTCAACCGTGAGCACCTGGCCGCGCCGTACGTCATCGGGCTCGCCCGGCTCCGCGACGAACTCCTCAAGCGAATGGGGTCCGAAGTCCGGTCGTGGGCGGCTCCCCCCGTACTCGGAGTGCTCTTCGGTTCCGGAGCTCGACGGAACCACGCTGCTGAGAGCGACATCGACCTCCTCCTCGTCCGCCCCAGCGACATCCCTGACGACGTCTGGGATGACCAAACTGAGTCGCTGTCAGATCAAGTCGCTGCGTGGACCGGCAACGACTGCCGCATCCTCACCTTCACCCAATCGCACGTCGAGGAGCGCGGAGCCAACGAACCCGTGCTCGTGGATGCCGCTTACGAAGGGGTCGCCTTTCACGGCGACATGCAAGGCTTGGCATCGGCAGTCAAGAGCGACACCATCGGCCGCAGGAGAGCTAGGAGCAAGGCAACGTGACGCCTCGCACTCGCAAGTGCACCCCCGCGATCGTGAGCGGTCGACGTCGGAAGGCGGAGCAGTTCGCAGACGCCTTCGCC
>CAMCSO010000284.1 GCA_945877545.1 Bifidobacterium breve
AGGCCATTGGCGTAGTAGGTGACCATGTAGACGGCATCGTCATAGAGCATCTGCTGCATGCGCTTGACGATCTCCTGGCGCTTAGTGAAATCCGTCTCCTGCGACTGCTCGTCGAAGAGTTTGTCGTACTCAGGATTGCAGTAGAAGGAGTCCGACAGGTTCGCGTAGATCGTGCCGTCCTCCTCATACGACCTGCTGCCGCAGGTAAAGGTGGAAAGCATGTACTTCGGGTCAGGCTCGACCCCCCAGCCCCACTCGAACATGTCGAAATTACCCTGTCCGACGAACTCGTACATGGCATCCTCGGTGACGCCCTTAAGTTCCACCTCAACGCCGATTTCCTTGAGGTACGACTGCACGAACTCCGCGGACTTCTGCGAGCTCGCACCCTCGGCCTCGGTGCGGTAAAGGAGACGGAAGCTCAATCGGTTGCCCTTCGCATCAGCGCGCACACCGTCAGCACCCACCGGGTAGCCGGCTGCATCGAGGAGCTGGGCGGCCTTCGCCGGGTCATACGTGTAGGGATTGGCCGGGTCCAGATGCCACTGGGGATAGAGCGGAGGGATAACCGTGCTGCCGGGCAGACCCTCGCCGCCGAGCACCCTGTCGACGATGGCCTTCCGATCGATCGCCCAACTGAGGGCCTGACGCAGGGCCTTGTCCTTGAGCAGGGGGTTTCCGTCGCCGATGGGTGTGCCGTCCTCAAGTGCCGCACCTGTGTTGAACGCGACCTCACTGAAACTCGCAGGGGTGGAGGCGACCGTCGTGATTTCGGGGATCCCCTGCAAGGACTCATACACGCCGAGGTCGAGGCCGTGCGCAAGATCAATCTCGCCCGACTTCAGTGCCTGCCCGAGGGCATCTGGATTGTTGTAGACCTTGAAGACGACCTCATCGACCGGTCGCTTGCCGCCATACCAGTTGGGGTTGGCCTTGAACCTGGTGAATTGCCCCGCGCGCCGCTCGACCATCACGTAGGGGCCTGAGCCAACCGTCGGTGACTCTGGGGTGCCGACGTTCTTGTACTTGCGCACCTCCTTGCCGTCAATCGACTCCCAAACGTGCTTGGGGAGAATGAATACGAAGAGGTGGTCCATGACCGGGCTGGGCTTGGCGATATCGACCTTCACCGTGAGGTCGTCCACCGCCTCTGCGCGCACCATGTTGGCGACATAGGAACCGTAATTCGTCCGCTCGTACTTGCCGTCGATGATCCGATTGAACGTGTAGGCGACATCCTCGGCGGTGATCGGAACACCGTCGCTCCACTTCATCCCCGGACGAAGTCGGTAGGTCCAAGACTTCTTGTCAGCCGACTCCTCCCATGATTCAGCGAGGCCGGGAACGATCGAAAAATCATCAGCCGCGTACTGCGTCAAGGTCGGGTACTGGAGGGTGAATGCCTCGTAGGCGAGGGACGACAGCCCTGTGAACGGGTTAGCAGAGTCGAGATCCTCACCAACCCCGATGGTGAGGACCACCGGCTCCTCGGCGAATGCCGGAGGCGCTGCCACCGTCGGGACGCTCATCACAACGCACAGTAAGGCTGCACCGAGCAACCGGAATCTCGACATTGACACTCCTCATCACAGGTAAACCGCGAACGTATCAGGATGGGAAGCATCATGAATTCGATTTGTAAAGACTCCTGTCCTCTATTTAAGCCTGGCCAGCAACCAGCGCCTGATGTCCAAGGACGTGTCCTCCATCGGCGCGTACCAGCCGCCACGGAAATACCGTGAGGTCATGCCCCGTTGCACCGACTCGCAAACCCCCCAGTCCTGACGATTGACGAGGTCCCAGAAATCACCGGAGTCGGAGGGGTCAAACGTCGGCTTCTCCCGTTCATTGGGTGCGAAGAGGAGGTCGCAGGTGACGATGGTGCGATCGATCGATACCGGAGTGAGGACGAAGGCTGCGGCATGCTCGGCCGCGAGGCTCAGCATCAGGTTTGGGTAGATCAGTTCACCCTTGTGTCTGACCCGTTCATGCTCATCGAGATCAGGAAATGGTGCGCGGTCACTCGTGCCGGTCATCGTGAAGGTCCAGGCGCCGTCACGATGCGGTACTCCATCGTCCCAGTGGATGTCCCTGCCGCCGCCAGCAAAATCTGGAACGAGTCGGCAGAGCTCCGGGTGTACGGGCCCACAGTGGTAGCACTCGTTGTAGTTCTCGGCAATGACCTTCCAGTTGGCGCCCACCTGATAGCTGAAGCGGACACCGAGGACGAGATCTGCCAGCGGGTATCGCCGGACCCGATCCGGGACCTCACCGAGTTGGGTCAGGAGGCTCTCGGCTGGCTCCTCCGCAAGCCAAAGCCACCCACCCCAGGCATCGACAGCCAGCGACGTGAGGGCGAAGTCGGCTGGCTCGATGCCCTCCGCATGCGGCGCGTGCAGGAGAGCACCGTCGAGGCCATAGGTCCACGAGTGATAGGAGCAGCGAAGCACCTTCATGTCACAGGGCGCGCAGTCGGCCGAAAGCAACTGCGACCCTCGATGGCGACAGACATTCGCGTGGGCATGCAGCGTGCCGTCATGGGTGACGACGATCGACTCACCGTAGAAGTCGACGACGGCAACCCGGCCTGCCCCGGTGAGGCCGAGATCGGCAAGCCGCGCAATGCATGTCCACTGCCGACGGAGCATCTCACGTTCGCGGGTGAAGTACTCCGGATCGGTGTAATGCTCCCTAGGGAGAGCGGCTTCCATTGGAAAAGTATCCCGCTAGGCCCGGGGGAATGATCGTTGCCACAACTGCTGCGTCACGATTTCATCCCCCTCGCGGACAGTGATGGTGATCGTGACGTCGTACGTTGATCCCACTGCGTCGATATCCATCACGGAATGGGCGGTAGCGATCACCTCAGGAAACCTGAGGATGAATTCGACCTCGGAGTGCGCGTGCTGCTCGAAGGTGCGGGTATCAACGCTCACCTCGCCGGCATAGCTTTCACTCGCGGATCCGTAAGGGGTGTCGTAGGTCGACTCGGAGCCGACTGAACAGCGGGTGACATTGCGTGCGACATCACGTTCGATGCTCCACGTGATGCCCTCGGTGCTTTCACTCGACCCCGGGTCACCCGGTGCGAACACGGGTACAGGCAAGGTCGGATCAGGGTCGTAGATCGGCAGCGTGAGCGCGGCGCCACGCAGGGTGAGGGTGCCAGGGCCAGCCGGAGCCACCACATTCGGCCAGTCGGACCCGGCGATGCTCACCCGAAGGGTTCGACCAACCTGCCATTGCCAGGCGGTCGCCTCGAGTTCGACGTCGACATCGCCTTCTGGGCCGATGAGGAGAGTGCCTCGCGTGACGAGCGTCGACGTACCGTCCGGCGACACATCGCACAGACGAACAGCGATGATGGGGTGCGGACACGTCGC
>CAMCSO010000285.1 GCA_945877545.1 Bifidobacterium breve
GAGGTGTTGATGAGGTTTCCGATCATCGAGGTCTCCGGTGAGCCGGAGAGCATGTCGGTGGTGAAGTAGTCGCCCATCATGGGGAGTGCGACGAGGAGGATGCCGGCGGCGATACCGGGAATGCTCATCGGCACGATGACGCGTCGGAAGACGTCGAAGCCTCCGGCGCCGAGATCCCGGGCGGCCTCGAGCAGGCTGGGACTGATGCGGTCAAGCGCGGCGAAGAGCGGGAGGATCATGTACGGGAGGTAGCCGTAGATGAGGCCCATGACGACCGTGTATGACTTGCCGGAGAGCCAGTTCACCTCGATGGGCAGCACACCTCCGAGGGAGATGATCGAGTTCACGATTCCGTCGTTCTGAAGCAGGTTGACCCAGGCGAGCATTCGCATCATGTAGCTGATCCAAAACGGCGCGACGATGAGGGTCAGGACGAGGGCCTTGCGCCTGCCGGCGTACTTCGCTGCGAAGTAGGCAACCGGGAACGCGATGATGAGGCACACCACGACGGCGATGACAACGAAACTGATCGTTCGGACAACGGGTGGCAGGTAGAAATTGTTGGGACCGAAGAGTCGATCGAAAATGACGAGGATCTGCTCGACGCGCCAGTTGAGCGGGTTCCAGATGGGAACCGATGTCCGGAACAGCGGGTCGATGTCGCCGAACGCGACACACAGGACGACGTAGAACGGGACCGCGAGGAACAGCGCCAGCCAGGCGAGTGAAGGGAGGGCGAGGATTGGCCAGGTGAGCCGGTTTACCCGCTGCTTGAGGTCAGCCACCGGCTTTGAATTGCTGCCAGATCGCCTGCCACTTGGCATCGACCTCCGGCGCGAGTTCGAGGGCTCGGTAGCCGGTGTTGAAGTAACTCGGGAGCACGACGGCGGAGGTGAGATTCTCTGGGATGAGCCCCTCCGACACCAGGCTCGCGGGGGTGATCGAGACCTGTGGTGGCTGGTAGCCGGTGAAGGTGAAGTTCGTGAGTGCCGTCTTTGCATCGAGGAGGTGGTCGAGGAAAAGGTGCGCAAGCACTGGATTCTCGCCGCCCTTGAGGACGACCATCGTGTCGTTGTTCACCATGCCCTTGCCATCACTGGGGAACCAGTAGCGGAGCACGCTTGGGTCAACACCCTCGGGTAGGTAGCTCACCGCGGTGATGAGATCACCCGACCAGGCCTGCGAGAGGTCGAGGCGGCCCTCAGGCAGATCGGTGTAGCCGGTGATCGTCACCCGTGGCTTGGTGAGCTTGTTCATCTCGAGCATGGCGTCACGGGCAGCGTTGAGGAGCGCATCGTCACCAGTGTTGACCTCGGTGCTCCCATTGCGAAGAAGGGTCATCTCGATGACCTCGCGGTAGTCGTCGAGTACCGCGAGGTGCTCGCGATACTGCGGATCCCACAAGACGTCGTAGGGGTTCGCTCGCGCGCCAATGTCCTCGCTGATGCGGTCGGCTCGCCATCCGATACCCGTCGTGTAGAGGACGTAGGGGACGGTGTACTGCCAGTCGACGTCGTAGAAGGGGTTCTGGAACTCCGGATAGGCATTCGAGATATTGGGAATGTAACTGTGCTGGAGTGGCCGGACGAGGCCGCCGAGCACGAGTTTGCCGATGGCGTCGTAGCTCGGGAAGTAGATGTCGAACGGGGTGCCAGCGTTGCGGATCTTCGTGAGTGCCTCAGGGGTGTCGTTGAATGTGGAGATCTCGACCTTCACCCCGTACTCGGCGTACTTGGCCTCGAATGAGGTGACGACCTCAGGGTTGAGATAGTCGACATAGTTGTACAGGCGCAGGGTGGCATTCCGCTCGGGCTCGAGCCCGGCGGCAATTGGCTCGTTACCCGCGGCGATGGGCCACTTGACCGGATTGGTCGGCGAGGCGAGTTGCAGGCTGGGCGCTGCACCACTCGCGGCGCCGGCACCGGCCGAAGTCGGGCGAGCACACGCCGAAAGCGCCATGATGCCCGGAACCGCCAACGCTGAGGCCTGAAGAAGCCGCCGCCGGCTCAACCGTGCGCCTGCCGCGTTGCGCCGATTCTCGCCTGTGCTGTTGGTCATCGATTCTCCTTGTCCGCGCCGTTCCGGGACCCTAGACTGACCGACGGTTCAGGATTCCGCAAGGGCTTCGGGTGAACTGCTCCGCGAGATTCGAATGGGCCTTGAACGCACCACACTAGAAACCGGCAGATGACGGCCGACCACACCTCACGAGAGACCGGAGTTCCGCTCATGCAGTCAGCGGCATCCTTGGCCGAAGGCGCCTGACATGGCGGGCGGCGCAATTGAACTCATCGGTCTGGAGAAGTCGTACGGCGAGGTGGCCGCTGTTCGCGGCGTCAACGTCTCGATAGCGGCAGGGGAGTTCTTCTCGCTGCTCGGGCCGTCGGGCTGTGGCAAGACGTCAACCCTTCGGATGATCGCCGGCTTCGAGGAGCCCACCGCCGGGAAGATCCTCATCGATGGCGTGGATGTTTCGAAGTTGGCTGCGAATGAGCGGCCCGTCAACACCGTGTTCCAGAACTATGCGCTCTTTCCGTTCATGACCGTTGCTGACAACGTCGCGTTCGGGCTGAAGTACATCGACCTCTCGAAGCAGGAGGTGCTCCTTAAGGTAGGTGAGGCGCTCGATCTCGTGCGAATGAGCGAATATGCGAAGCGCAAGCCCGGTCAGCTTTCCGGTGGGCAGCAGCAGCGGGTCGCGCTCGCGCGCGCCCTCGTCCTCGGCCCGAAGGTCCTGCTCCTCGATGAGCCCCTCGGTGCCCTTGACGCGAAGCTACGCAAGGTTCTGCAGGTCGAGTTGAAGGCCCTTCAGGAGTCGATCGGAATTACCTTCGTCTACGTCACCCACGACCAAGAGGAGGCACTCACGATGAGTGATCGCCTCGCGGTTATGGCGGCCGGTCGGGTCGAACAGATGGGGCCGCCGAACGAGGTCTACGAGCAGCCAGCAACCGCCTACGTCGCTGATTTCCTCGGCAGCGCCAATGTGCTGCCGATTGATGTCGTTGGTCCCGCTGCTGAAGGGCACACGCTGTTTCGGCTCGGGGAGCTTCTCCTGGAGTCAGCGGGGCCGTCCATGGAGCCGGGTCCGGCGAAACTGGTGATCCGACCTGAGCGCATTCATCTCGACCCGACGACCGATCCGTCAGGGGCGATCACGGTGACGGTCGAACGCACCATCTATCTCGGGGCCATGACCGACGTCGTCGTCGGGCTCAAGTCCGGGCAATCACTCGTGGTGCGAGTCGCGAGTGAGCGAGCGTCCGGTTTCGAACGCGACGACCAATTCACCGTGTACATCCGGCCGCGCGCCATGAGGATTGTGCCGCAGGGTGGCAGCTAGCGCCCTCGGCTCAGAAGAGCACGTACAGCTTGCGCAG
>CAMCSO010000286.1 GCA_945877545.1 Bifidobacterium breve
GGCCGCGCGATCAGCGAGCTGGACCCGTATGTTCGCTACTTCGCGATCAACACCAAGAAGGTGCCGAACCTGAAGATCCGTCAGGCAATCGCGGCGGCCCTCGACCGTGAGGCGCTCCGCAAGAACGCGGGCGGCGACTTCTCGGGTGATTACGCCGATGGTGTTATCAAGCCCAACATGGGCGTCGACTACGCGCCGACCGGCATGTGGGACACCCTCCTCGGGCAGAAGATCCCGGACACGGGTGACCCGGAGTACGCGAAGAAGCTCATCGCAGAGTCCGGCGAGCCGGCGCCGTCGCTGACCTTCGACTACCAGCAGTCGCCGACCGCCGACAAGGCTGCGGCAATCGTGGTGGCATCGCTCGGCAAGGCTGGCATCACGGTCACGCCGAACCCGATCGAGCCGGGGCAGTACGGCGGCGTCGTCCAGGATCCTGAGAAGGCACACGAGATCATCAACGCGCGTTGGGCCCCAGACTGGCCGAACGCCTCGACGATCATCCCGGAGCTGTTCACGCCCGCGGGTGGTTACAACCTCTCGCAGTACGACAATGCCGAGTACAGCGCGGCGTCGGATGCTGCGAAGGCTGAGCCGGATCGTGCGAAGCAGGCCAAGATGTGGCAGGACCTCAACGCGAAGGCCATGGCCGACGTGGCTGTGATCCCGACCCGTTTCGGTCGCATCCAGCGCATCACCGGCACGAAGATCGGACCGGTCTATCTGTGGCCGGCATACGGCTCATGGCCCTACGGGGAAATGTACGCCGCCAAGTAGTGCACCACGTGCTGTGGGGCAGATGGTTCGCCATCTGCCCCACAGCACGCCCGCACCTCAAGGGGTGACCGCTTCCTCTACGGCGCACTGACGAACACGAAAGGGGAGTGATCCGAAGGTTGAGTGACTACGTCGTTCGGCGCATGCTCAGCATGATCCTGCACCCCTTCACCCATGCGCTGCTCTCGGCGGTTCCGCTGCCTGACTCGCGCGTGCGACGGGAGTCGATTGAGCCACAGGACCTGATGCGACAGGGACGCAGGAGCGATCCGGCACACTGAGGTCTATGCACTTTCGGTTTGCCGTCGTGATCGCCGCAAGCCTCGTCATCGTGAGCGGGTGCTCGTCGGGCGACGACCCGAAGCCCAACGGAACCCTCGCCCCGGGATTCAACCGAGCGATCGACCATGTGGTGAGGCCGGGGGGCCCTGATGGTGGAGTGCTGCGCATTGTGTCGACCCGCGGCTGCGGTGAATGGCTGCCAGAGCAGGCGATCAGCCCGTGGTGCGTGAACATGCAACGGCTCGTGACTCGGCAACTCATGACCTACGGGCCGGATTCCGGACGATTGGGGGCTGTCGTGGTCGCGGACCTCGCAGCGGGCGCTGGAAGACCGAACGAGGACCGCACTCGGTGGACCTACGAACTACGGTCGGGTGTGCGATGGGAGAACGGCGAGCCGATCACCCTCGAAGAGGTGGCCGAGGGGATCCGTGGGCTTGATGAGGCTCGGCGCGATGTTGCCGTCATGGACATCACACCTGAGTCCGCGACCTCGCTGTCGGTCACGCTTCGCGAACCTGCAACCGACTTCGATGCACTGCTCGCCCTGCCCGTGTCAGCGCCGCGGCGCAGCGGTGATGGCCCATACGCATCCGGGCCGTTTCGCATTGCATCGCGCGAGACGACGACCGTGTTCGAGCGTAATCCGCAGTGGGATGCAGCGACCGACGAGGTGCGCCGGCCCAAGGTCGATCGGGTCGAGTTCACCGTGGTTGCGAGTGACGATGAAGTTGCCGACGCGCTCAGTTCCGGCAGGGCCGACCTCGCAGTGCAGGGCCGGATGGACTCGGCGCTGGCCCAGCGGGTGCTCGACGACCCGTCCTTCGCATCCGAGTCCGATAACCCTGGAACCGGTCGCACGGCGATGCTGGCAGTTCCGGCCTATTCGAGTGGAGCATTGCTGGAAGTTGATTGTCGACGCGCGGTCTATTCGGCAGTTGACCGATTGGGGGTGGTTTCTGCGCTCGCCGGTGACGTAACGCCGGTTGAGTTTGCGGCGGCGCCGGCAACGTCACTCTCTCCTGCGACCATCCCCTCATTTGACTGGTCCTATCAACCGTTCGCTGTCGGTGACGGCAGTGGAGACCTCGGTGCGGCACGGGCTTCTCTTGAGCGTTGCGGATATGGCTCGGGGTTCGGTATTCGATTTGCATTCGCGCGCACCGCAGTGAATGCCGCGATTGCTGCTTCGGTCAGCGCGGCGCTCGCGAGGGTGGGAATAGCTGTCGAGAGCGTGCCGGTCGACCCCGTCGACTATGCAATACTCACCGCGTCACCAACTGCCATGAAATCGGCTCGGATTGATCTGGCATTGCTCGTGCGATCACCGGCAGTCTCAGGCACGTGGGGGTTTTGGTATCCGCTCGTGAGCGGGGCGCTCGTCGGGCCGGGGCCGAGTACGAACGTTGCACAGGTGCGCATCCCGAGCGTCGACATCCTTTTGAGTTCTTCAGAGATCACGTCGACGAGTCCGGGTATCCAGGAGAGCGTCGGGCGCATGATCGACCGACTCGTCCTCGATACCTGCTCCTACATCCCGCTCGCGACCGTGCAGACCCTTCTGCATCGCCCGGCCAACCTCACGAACGTCACGACGAATGGCGCACTCGGCAACGAATACGACCTCGTCCAGATCGGCAAACGAACCAATCTCGCCCAACCCCTCCAGCCCCAACCCCTCCCGTCGTTTCGACCGGAATCCGGCTGAAATGACCAGAAAAAGAGTCATTTCATAGTGTTTTTGGTCATCTCATCCCGCCTCGTCCACCTGAGGTTTCGACGAACGGCGTGAGTGACCGCACTCCTGCTCTCAAGCGACATCACAGCGTTTGTCGACCGCTGGGCAGCACCCACGGGCGCGCTGTTCATTGGGTGCCCCGCTTCGAGATGCGATCACCAGCAAAATGAAGGCGTTCCGAATCCGTACCGGATTGGTTCACTGGTTGAAATGACCACTTTGCCCGTCAAATGACCAATTCGATGGTCAGTTCAGCCGGATTCTGGACGAAATGACCGGGGGTGTTGGGGGAGGTTTTTGCGAAAGAAGTCGATCTCTAACCGCAGCAGGTTCTCGGCGACGATCTCCTGCGGTGTCATGTGGGTGACCCCGCTGAGGGGCACCACCGAGTGGCTGCGCCCTGTGGCGAGGAGTGCGCTGGAGAGCAGCAGCGTGTGCGCGGCCAGTACGTTGTCGTCGGCGAGACCGTGAATGAGCAGGAGCGGCCGGGTGAGCTGGCCTGCCCGCTCGATGAGCGAGGTGCGTAGGTTCGCCTCGGGTGAGGTCTCGGGGTGGCCGAGGTA
>CAMCSO010000287.1 GCA_945877545.1 Bifidobacterium breve
GCCATCGGCTCGATCTTGTTCTTGATTCCGTCAAGGCCGGCCATCAGCTGCGCCGAGAACGCGAGGTACGGGTTGCTCGACGGGTCGGGCACCCGGAACTCGATGCGCTTGGCCTTCGGCGAGTTGCCGGTCACCGGGATGCGGATGCAGGCCGAGCGGTTGCGGGCCGAGTAGACGAGGTTGACCGGCGCTTCGTAGCCCGGCACCAGGCGGTGGTAGCTGTTGACGGTCGGGTTCGTGAAGGCGAGCAGCGACGGCGCGTGGTGCAGGAGACCGCCGATGTACCAGCGTGCGATGTCGGACAGGCCGCCGTAGCCGCGCTCGTCGTAGAACAGTGGCTTGCCGTCCTTCCAGAGTGACTGGTGGCAGTGCATCCCTGAGCCGTTGTCGCCGAAGAGGGGCTTGGGCATGAAGGTTGCGGACTTGCCGTGCGCCCACGCGACGTTCTTGATCACGTACTTGAAGAGCATGAGCTCATCTGCTGATGCGGTGAGGGAGTTGAAGCGGTAGTTGATCTCGCCCTGGCCCGCGGTGCCTACCTCGTGGTGCGAGCGCTCGACGTGGAGTCCGACTGCGAGGAGCTTGGTGACCATGTCATCGCGGATATCGGCGAAGTGATCGACGGGAGGCACAGGGAAGTAGCCGCCCTTGTAGCGGGTCTTGTAGCCGCGGTTGCCGCCCTCCTCGGAGCGGCCGGTGTTCCAGGCGCCCTCGATGGAGTCGATGTGGTAGTACGACTCGTGCTGGTTCGTCTCGAATCGAACGTCGTCGAAGACGTAGAACTCGGCCTCTGCGCCGAAGTAAACGGTGTCGGCGATGCCGGTCGAGATGAGGTACGCCTCGGCCTTCGCAGCAACGTTGCGCGGATCGCGACTGTACTGCTCATCGGTGAACGGGTCCCGAATCGAGAAGTTCATGACGAGGGTCTTCGCCGACCGGAACGGATCGATGAAGGCGGTGGACGGGTCCGGGATGAGCTTCATATCGGACTCATGGATGGCCTGGAAGCCGCGGATCGACGAGCCGTCGAACATGAGGCCATCATCGAAGACGGCTTGGTCGAATGACTCGACCGGCATGTTGAAGTGCTGCATGACGCCGGGTAGGTCGATGAATCGGACGTCAACGAATCGAACGTTCTCGTCCTTGATGTACTTCAGAACCTCTTGCGAATTCTTGAACATGATTCCTCCTGCACCTAGTCGGTGCTGTCTCTAGCCCTGTGGGGCTTCGCCTCGCTGATGGAATATCGGGGGTTCTTCATGCGAACGATTCCAACGCTATGAAGGAGGCGTGACGCGGGAGTGTCTCGTTTGTTTCGACCGTGTTAACGACTGGCGGCCGAGCGCTAGGCAGTTACCGTTGATCCCGTGACGAAGATGCCCCAACCACCGACCCCGCGGGAATCACCCGAATTGCCTGGCGAGGTCGCGGGTCTGGGCCGGCGGGTTGCGGCCATCGCGCTCGACTGGTTCGCGAGCATCCTGCTTTCTCGCGTCATCTTCGGTCAATTGACGTACGGCTCATCCGAATCGTCATTCGCAATCCTCACGATCTTCATTGCCGAGGTCGTGATCTTCACCTGGTTGATGTCGGCCTCATTCGGTCAGCGACTGCTCGGGATCTCGGTGGTGCGGATGGACGGCGGAAGGCTCTCACTTTGGCGCGTGTTCGTGCGCACGCTGCTCATCTGTCTCATCATTCCCGCGGTCGTATACGACAACACAGGTCGCGGCCTGCATGACCGCGCGGTCGGAAGCGTCGCAATCCGGTCAAGACGCCCGGTCTAGGAGACCTGAACGCAGTTCGGGCGGGTTGATGTCGCTGCGCGGCCACGAATTGACCCTCAGAGCCACATCAACCCGCCCAAACCGGCGTCGTCGGGAGTCGCTGGTCTTTTGGCTGGGGTTACTAGGGGTTGAGTGTCACCGTGGTCTCAAGTCCGACCCACCCTGCTCCCGACTGCTCGACCAGCCGAATCGCTGCCGGCCCGGCGTTGTCGGGATTGCCGAGGAGCCCATTGCCGAGCACGACTCGCACGGCGCCCTGGAGGCCGTAGCCGGGGGAGTTAAGGACGAAGCTCAACTGCGGGTTGACTCCTGCGGTCCACGAGCACTGCGCTGTCGTTGCGGTTGATGGAGTGGCGACCACCCGCACTGTCGACGGGCATGGCTTGCTGCCGGTGCTCTCGAAGGTCTTGAGCGCGGTGAAGCCCGGGAACACGAGTGTCACGTTGGTACCGGCCCAGGACGAGGCGCTGTCGTAGGTGATGTCCGCGCCGGTTGTTGCGCCCTGGTCATACGACCGGAGGGCCGCCTGCAAATTGGCAGGCACCCCGATGTTGACCCACCAGTTCATCGAGACCCATCCGGCGGAGGATTGCTCAGAAATGCGTGCCATGTATTGGGCTGGGACGATCGGGTTTCGGAGCGTGCCCTCGCCAAATTGGATCGTCAGCGGTCCCGCGAGACCCTCATTCGGAGCGCTCACAATGGCGGAGAAGATTGCACTCCCGCTCGTCTGGATCCAACTGCATTGGGAGACGGTCGCATTCTTGGGAGTCGCCGAGACCGTGATCGATGACGGGCAGGGCGCGCTGCCGGTGTTTGAGAAGGTGTTTTGCGCGCTCCATCCCGGCAGGGTGAGGATCACATTCGTGTTCGCCCAACCGGAGGCACTGACGTAGGTCGCGGTTGCTGACGTGAGAGCCCCGGCAATGAAGGTGCTCGGAGTCAGGGTGAAGGAGGACGGGACGTCGATTGAGGTCCAGTCGGAGAGGGTCACCCAGCCGGCATCGGACTGCTCCGAGAGCCGAACTGCGTAGTCGGCCGGTGCCACCGGATTCGTGAGCATGCCCTGGGACAGACCGATGGACACCGGACCCCCGAGGCCACTCGTGGAAGTAACGACGGCAGAGAAAACCGCGCCGCTGCTCGACTGCGTCCAGGTGCACTCACTGATGAGGGGCTTGCTGTTGCCCGACGCGGGCTTGGCGGTCGTTGAGATCGATGTGGGGCAGGGAGCCGAACCCGTACTGGCGAACGGATTCAGGGCCGTCCAACCCGGCATCGTCAGAACGATATTCGTGCTCGACCATCCTGAATAGCTTGTGTAGGTGATGGTTGCCCCTGTCGTATTCCCGGCGTGCGGCGACAGCAATGAGACTGAGAGATCACTCGGTGCACCACCCGTGGCGGCGGCGCCCGCGGGGCCGGCGCCCAGGGCCAGAGCTCCACAGGCGAGCGCGGCGGAGAGGAGGGCTGACACGGAACGGTGCGGGAATCTCCTCATGCAGTGAGTCTAGGCATCCGAAAATTGATGAGCAAGTAAACGATTCAGCGACGA
>CAMCSO010000288.1 GCA_945877545.1 Bifidobacterium breve
GTTTCACTCGGCGAGTTCGGCGCCGCGTCATTCCTAGCCCGTGCAGGTGATCCGACAGTCCCGATTCAAATCGTCAGGCTCCTCGGTCGGCCCGGACCCCAGTCCTACGGCGCTGCGGCGAGCCTGGCCGTGGTGCTTGTCATTCTTACCCTCGCAGTCGTGCTCATCGTCGATCGAGCCGGACGCGGTCTGCGGACAGCCCAAACTCATCCGAGCCCTGCGGGTCTCACATGAGTGACAACCGAATTGCGAGCCTACCCACGCGACTCGAAACCCACGCACTGCAGATCGGTTACACCCAACCACTCATCCCCACCCTCAACCTGTCCGTGCCCTCGGGGAGCATTCTGGGCATCCTCGGTGCGAGCGGACGCGGCAAGTCCACCCTGCTGGGGACCCTCGCCGGAGTCACGCCCCCGCTCGCCGGCAGGGTCTTCATCGACGGCCGCGACGTCACCGGCACCGCGATCCACGAGCGCGGGATCGGCTTCGTCTTCCAAGAGCCCCTGCTCTTCACCCACCTGAACGTCATTGACAACATCGCCTACGGCCTGCGCAGGCATGGCATATCTCGGAGGCAGGCGCGGGCGCGGAGTGCCGAGTTGCTTGATTGGGTGGGCCTCGCAGGCAAGGAGCGAACGTCGGTCCACGAACTTAGCGGCGGCCAGGCCCAACGGGTCGCCCTCGCGCGAGCCCTCGCCCCCGAGCCCGCCGTGATGCTCCTCGACGAACCCTTCAGTGCACTCGACACGGAGCTTCGCAGCCGACTCGCCGCTGAGGTGTCGGCCATGCTGCGGCAGCGAGGGTGCGCGACCGTCTACGTCACGCATGACCCCTCGGAGGCGGCGGCGATCGCCGATAACGTCATCCAACTCGAGTCAACAACCGCTATTTCGTGAAGGTCACCGTGAGCGGTGCATGGTCGCTCCACCGCTCGGCATATGTCGGCGCCTTGCCCACGATCGCAGTCTTCGCCTGCGCTGCGAGGCCCGGCGTTGCCATCACGTAGTCGATGCGCCACCCACCATCAGTGTCGAAGCCCTTTCCGCGCCAGGACCACCAGGTGTACGGGCCGGGGCCTTCGCCGCCGAGCACGCGACCGAGATCGACCCAGTCAGTCTCGGACCAGCGGTTGAGATACTCGCGCTCCTCGGGCAGGAACCCTGCCTTGTCTCGATTGCCCTTCCAGTTCTTGATGTCGATCTCGGCCCGCGCAACGTTGAAGTCACCGCAGATGACGACATTCGAGCCGGCCTTGGCCGCCGCATTCTTCAGCGACTTCAGTCGCTTCTCCATCGCGACGAGGAAGGCCATCTTGTCGACCTGCTTTTGGGTCCCGGCCTCCCCCGAGTGCACATAGACCGACGCAACCGTCACAAGCCCAAGGGGAGTCTGAATATCGGCCTCAACCCACCTGCCAAGCCCCCCGAGATCAGCCTGCTTGATGCTCTCGCGGATCGCGACCGGCTTCGAACGCGACAGGATCGCCACGCCAGCTCGCCCGAGATCCGGCGCCGGGACATGTGCCACGAAGTAGCCGGCGAGCGGCGACTCACGTAGCGCCTCATGCAACTGCTCGTGGGTTGCTCGCACCTCCTGCAGACAGATGACGTCGGCGTTGGCCACACCGAGCCAGTCAAGGCCGCCTCGGCGCTCGGCGGCACGGATCCCATTGACATTCGCTGTGATGATTGAGAGCACGGCTCGATGCTTCCAGACTGGTTGGCGAGGATCTAGGGTGGGCCGGTGACTGAGATCAGGGCCGTCCAGTGGAACCCCGTGACGATGGAGATCGACCTCCTCGACCAGACCCTGCTTCCCGGCCAGAACGTCACCTTCATCTGCGGCAGCGTTGACCGGCTCGTTGATGCGATTGCTCGCCTCGTCGTTCGCGGCGCACCAGCTCTCGGTGCGGCCGGCGCACTCGGGGTGGCGCTCGCGATGATCGAGGGCGAGCGCAAGGGCTGGACCGACGACACCCTCGCCGAGCACATCGACGCGATTCGTGACGCGCGACCAACCGCAGTCAATCTTGCGTGGGGCGTCGATCGTGTTCGCCCCTTCATGGCGCGGGGAGTCTCGGCGGTGCTGGACGAGGCCGCGGCCCTGATCACCGAGGATGAGCGAGCCAATCACGACCTCTCGTCAAGGGGCGCGGATTGGATCATGGCGGCGGTCGATCGGCGGCCCCTGCGCGTGATGACGCACTGCAATGCGGGCGCACTCGCCACGACTGGGTGGGGCACCTCCGTCGGCATCATCCGCGAACTACACCTCCGCGGAGTCCTCGAACTCGTCTACGCAAACGAGACCCGACCCCTGCTCCAGGGATCTCGGCTCACCGCGTGGGAGCTGCAGCGTTACGGCATTCCCTGTCTCATCGAGACCGACGGAGCGGCGGCCAGCACAGCACTGCGGGGGCTCATCGACGTTGCGATCATCGGGGCTGACCGGATCGCCCGCAACGGCGATGTCGCCAACAAGATCGGCTCGCTAGGGGTCGCGCTCGGGTGCGCGGCTGCCGGGATCCCGTTCGTCGTCGCGGCGCCTTCGTCGACCATTGATCTGTCGACGGCAACGGGCGATGACATCCATATCGAACTGAGGCCAGAGCATGAGCTCCTCAATTTTGCCGGCGTGCGCGTGGCACCGGAAGATGCGCGCGCCTTCAACCCTGCCTTTGACGTCACCCCGGCCCGATACGTCAGTGCGATCGCAACCGAGTTCGCCGTAGTGGAGCCCGATGGCGTCACTTCGGTCACCGCACTCGTCGGACCGGGCATTGCCCCGGAATCCTTCGCGGACCTGAGTTGACCGTTTCCCCAGAACTCGCCCAACTCGTCAGCCGATCCCAAAGGCTCGGCGCTGACTCATCCTTGGTAGTCCACGGAGGAGGAAATACCTCCGCCAAGGGCAGTATCAATCGCGACGGAGTGGTCGAGCCCGTCATGTGGGTAAAGGCGTCCGGGTTCGACATGCGCACTTCCGACGAGAGCGGCTACCCGGCCGTGCGTCTCGAGCCCCTACTGGCCCTTCATGGTCGAAGCGAGATGTCCGACGAGGAGATGACCGAGCACCTCGCCATGGCCCTGCTGAATGGCGGGACGATTCGCCCGTCCATCGAGACGCTCATGCACGCCTTTCTTCCATTCACCCACGTCGATCACGTCCATGCGGATGCAATCTGCACACTCACCAATCATGCTGATGGGCCACGGATCGTTCGCGAGGCGCTCGGTGACAATTGGGGATACGTCGACTGGATGAGATCCGGCTTCCCGCTCAGTGCGGTTGTTGCCGAACTGGCCGATCGCGATGGCGTTGTTCTTGCGCATCAT
>CAMCSO010000289.1 GCA_945877545.1 Bifidobacterium breve
CTCGACAGTCACGACACCTTCTGGTGGCCTGAACCCGGCTTCAAGTGGCGCAGGGAGCAGTATGGCGAGCCGGCGACGGCCGCCCTCATGGCCGTGTTCGCGCTGAGCGGTGGTCCGTACATGACCTTCGTCGGGGGAGAGGTCGGCATCGAGGACGCCGTTCGCGCGGTGAACAGCCTGCGACTATCCCACCCGTGGTTTGCTCGCGGAGGATCGAACTATGACGCCGTCGGCATCGACCGCGATGATGTCTACGCAGTCCTTCGGGAGTCCACAGAGGGATCCGGGCTCCTGCTCGTCAACCTCTCCGATCAGCCCGTCACCGCCTCGGTGAATCTTCAGGTCGAGGGTGAGCCGACCGTTGAAGCGCACCATTGCGCGGACGTTCTCACCGGCGGCCCTGAGTCCCTGTGGCGACTTGATGAGGGATTGTGGACCACAGTCGTTGGTCTGGGTGCTTTCGAAGCGAAGGCGTTCAATGTTGGGCCGTTGCGCCGGACATGGCTCAACCCTCCAAGCTGATCGTCTCTATCCCTGCCGGGCGGATCTCAACGGTCCGTCCCTCGACCGAGGCGGAGCAAGGTGCGGGGGACTCATTCCACAGCCGCACCTCCAACACGTCCCCAATGCGGCGTACTGCCGACAGATGCGCGCCTTCGACACGGAGGAGACGGCTCGGCGCGGCTTCACCGCCGCCTGCTGTGTTGATGTCGATGAGCGGAAGGGCGAACCGCTCCCACTCGTCGACGAGTTGGTCGGCGGTTGCGTCCGTGAAGACGGCGAGCTCTATGTCGTAGGCGCCGGGGCACTGGCCCTCAGGCGTGGGAGTCGACGGCCCAGCCCAGATAGGTCGAGTAGCGAGGATCGGCTTGGCCAGCGTGCCAACGGCGCGAAGGAGTGTGACCCCGAGCCGGTCCTTATCCACCTCGTACTCGACCACACCCTCGGCCAACAGGGCGGTGCCGGCTGCCAGCACCGCGCCCCGTGCGGGCCAGGTGGACGAGCCAATCTCGAACTCAAAGCCCTCGCCTCGCAAGGGCCGATCGACGATCTCGAACGGGGAAAGCGCCGTGACCCGATCCGGGCTGCTCGGGAGGCCTACCCACAGTCGCAAGCGATGGTTCTCGCGGGAATTGTCCACGCGGACGGACAATCGGGTGAACCTGTCGGCAGGACGGAGACTGGCACGCAGATCGACGACGATGCCGTCGAACGTGAGGCGCGCCAGACCCCCATCCGAGACTTCAATGGACAGCGGTAAACGTGGCGCCCCGCCCTCCGGGGGGCAGAAGGTGAACAGGTCGCCTTCATCGTCTTCGTCAGTGATGAAGATTCGCGTGCCGTCCGGCAGCATGAGGTGGTCGGTCCCCGCTTCGAGCTCGACCGGAGTCGCCGAGGGGACGCTGCTCGCCGGTTGCACGCTCCAGCCGAGACCGGGCACGCCCTCCCGCTCGAACGGCGAGGGGTTCCAGCGGAGCACCCCGCTCTCCGCCGATGACGCTGCGAGTAACCGCATGGCGGTGTCGATGATCGAACGCGCTGTCGCCTCCGCCACTTCGAATCGCGTATCGATGTCGGTCGCGACTGAGTCTGCTGATGCTCCGTAGGCACAGTCGTGGCCGGCGTTGAGCAGCATGAGTTGCCAGGCAGTGTCGAGATCCGCCTGCGGCCAGGACGAACCGGGGACCAGGGCCGCGAGGGGCTCGGCGTACCGCTCAATGAGTGCTTCCACTCGACCGCGGCGCCGCTTCTGATGGGTGCGAGTGCCGACCGTGTTGGAGAGCAGCACCCAAGTGGACGCGGCCCGCAGTTCTCCAGTCCACGTCTTCGCCTGTTTCGGCCGCCCCGCCAACGCCAGGAAGCGGGAGAGTGACGCGACCTCCGTATTCAGGCCGGCAGCAGCGGCGCGCGACCTCACCGTGTCGAACATCCCGGGCTCAGGTGTCCAGTGATCGGCCCCGACTGGAACGAGCACGACTTCCCGGTCGGATACCGAAGCGACCAAGGTCATCGCGGTTTGTAGGTCGGGATACTCGGGGTCGATCCCCGCCTGCTCGGCTGCGATATCCGCTCCGACAAAGTAGCCGTGGATCAGGTACTCGGTCAGAACCTCGCTGCCATCAGGCGATTGCCACACGAATGCTGAGCGGTCAAGGGATGCGGGGGCACCGCGCAAGATCACGGCTCGCTCAATGCCGAACATTCGCAGGATCTGGGGAAACTGCCCGATGTGCCCGAACTGGTCAGGCAGGTAACCCGCCCATGGTCCGTCCACCGGGGTGTGGATCCCGTATGACGCGGCTTGGGCAAGGCCCTTTTCCAGGTTCCGGATGATGCCCTCGCCGGAAACGAGGAACTCGTCGGTCAGTGTGTAGAACGGACCGATACTTAATCGCCCGGCCCGGACGTGGGCCGCGACGTCGTCGAACCGCTCGGGTCGCATCTCGAGATAGTCCTCAATCAGGACACTTTGGCCGTCAAGGTGAAAGTGCGTGAAGCTTGCCTCACTGTCGAGTATGTCGAGCACGGTGTCGAGCATGTCGCGCAACTTCAACCGGAAGACGGCGAACGGCTCGTACCACTCCCTGTCCCAGTGGCTGTGCGGGACGAGGACGGCCTTCATGGGCGCTCCATTCGGGGGTCAAAAGTATGATGTTTACCCTAGCGACTCCGGCGGCCGTTGCAACCGGCTGCGGGCGGCGTCAACGGCGACATCGAACTCAGCTAGGTGCTCGCCCACCCCGCGGCCGTGCTGGGCCACGAGCCCGCGCAGGCGCTCGAGCCATAGCAGGCACCAATGAACATCGTCGTCGCGCCGGAGGCGGTGGCCGTCAATAACGACGTGGACGGGGCTGGTGTGCGCGTACGCGTTGTCGTCCAGCACGAGCGGGGCGGGTCCGCCGACGAGCTCTGCTGTGAACGCATCGGGCGAGGACACCTGAAGGGGCACGGTCGCCGACCACCCCTGTGACGCCTCGCTGCCCGCCACTTTCCACTCGTGCACGAGCTGCGACCCGCGGTGCAGGCGGACAGTGAGTGGGCCGTCGCTCGTTGCACGGACCGTGGCGATGACCGTTGTCGATACCGGCACCTCGAGGTCGTCGCCCGGCCCGTGACCGTTGACGTCAAGCATGAGCCACGGGCCATTGGTCGCGATCGTGCGGCCGGCTCGGATCGCCTCCTGAAGAGTCGGCAGTGAGATCGATGTACCAGTTCGCGCGTACATCCGCACCCAGCCCGGTGGGTTGGAGTGCACGCCCATATGCCGCAGCGACAGCATGGCGTCGCTGCCCGCGGTGGCGGCCACGCGCAGCCCGGCGCCGACCATTCGCCG
>CAMCSO010000290.1 GCA_945877545.1 Bifidobacterium breve
CTTTCTCGCTTCCGACGTCGCGGCGTTCGTCGAGTACACCCGTGATGCCCTTGAACTCGGGCAGGACCAGATCGTTGCCCTCACCCCGGAGGGTGTCGTCGTCATCGACTTCGATGGCAATCCGGCGGAGGTGAGGCCTTTCAGCGTCGACTGGGACGCATCGGCGGCCGAGAAGGGCGGCCATGACCTCTTCATGCTCAAGGAGATCGCTGAGCAGCCCAAGGCGGTGGCCGACTCGCTACGCGGGCGCATCGGCCAGGACGGCCACCTGCAGCTTGACGAGATGCGGCTCGCCGACGCCGACCTGCGGGCGGTGAGCAAGGTCGTCGTCATCGCATGCGGTACTGCCTCGCACGCAGGCATGGTCGCCAAGTACGCGGTCGAGCACTGGACTCGCATTCCAGTCGAGGTAGAGCTTGCGAGCGAGTTCCGCTACCGCGATCCGATCGTCGGCCCCGACACGCTCGTCATCGCCATCTCGCAGTCGGGCGAGACCATGGACACGCTCATGGCCCTGCGCCACGCCAAGGCACAGGGCGCCCGTACCCTTGCCATCTGCAACACCGTCGGTTCGACCATTCCGCGTGAGGCCGATGCCGTTGTCTATACCTACGCAGGCCCCGAGATCGCGGTCGCATCGACGAAGGCGTTCCTTACCCAGATCATCGCCTCGTATCTCGTGGGTCTTTACCTTGCCCAGGTCCGGGGCACGATGTTCGCCGATGAGATCCGAGCGATCATGGACGACCTCAATGACATGCCGCAGAAGGTCGACCTCGTCCTTGACACCGTCGAGCCGGTGCGCGCCATTGCTAGGGAGTTCGCGAATGCTCCGTCAGTCCTGTTCATCGGACGGCACGTGGGCTTCCCGGTCGCCCTTGAGGGCGCACTCAAGCTGAAGGAACTCGCCTACATGCACGCCGAGGGATTCGCGGCTGGCGAGCTCAAGCACGGTCCGATCGCGTTGATCGAGGATGGCGTGCCCGTGGTGGTGATCATGCCGTCGCCGCGTGGGCGCGCGGTGCTCCACGACAAGATGATCTCGGCGATCCAAGAGGTGCGGGCACGCGGCGCCGTCATCATCGCGATCGCCGAGGAGGGTGACGAGAAGATCGCTGCCTTTAGCGACCATGTCATCCGAGTGCCGGTCGTGCCGACACTGATGCAGCCACTCGTTTCGACAGTGCCGCTGCAGGTGTTCGCGTGCGAGATGGCGACCGCAAAGGGCCACGATGTCGATCAGCCGCGCAACCTGGCAAAGTCCGTCACGGTCGAGTAGGTGATGGAGCACCTGCCCACCTCGGTCGTCGGTATCGGGGTCGACATCGTCGATATCACGCGATTCGCCGCGGTTCTTGAACGGACTCCCAGCTTCGTCGATCGAATCTTCACGTCGGACGAGTCGCAATGCGGCGATGGTCGCAGCCGAAGCGCTCAGTCGCTCGCCGCGCGATTCGCGGCCAAGGAGGCGGTGGCCAAGGTGCTCGTGCGCACCCATGGTCTGCAGTGGCATCACTGTGAGGTCACGACCGATGATCACGGCAATCCGAACCTGCGGATCACCGGAACTGTCGATGAGGCGGCCCGGGCGCTGGGCATCAGCCGGTGGCACCTCTCACTCAGCCACGACGGCGGCCATGCCATCGCCTACGTCGTGGCAGAGGGGGTCGTATCGTGATCAATGCCTACCGGGTCGCGGAGGTTATCGCCGCGGAGCAGGCTCACGCTGACGAACTTGAGTCGGGCGTGCTGATGGACCGGGCCTCGGCCGGTCTCGCGTCTGAGATCCTGCGAATGCTCGCCGGATCGGTTGTCGGCACCCGCGTCGTGATCGCCGCTGGCTCCGGAAACAACGGTGGCGACGCCTTATTCGCCGGCGCCCTCCTTGCTCGCCGGGGTATGCGGGTCGATGCGCTCGGCACCACAGCGGCTGTTCACCTCGAGGGATTGGCGGCGATGAGGCGGGCGGGTGGTCGCTTCTCCGTTTGGGACGCAGCAGGCTCACGCTCGGTCATCGACGATGCCGACGTCATCATTGACGGACTCGTCGGTATCGGGGCACGGGGAGCCCTGAGGGGACCTGCTGAGGAGATGGTCCCGTTCCTCAATGCGGCGAAGGCGATCCGGGTGTCAGTTGACCTAGCGAGCGGGGTCGATGCCGACACCGGTCAGGTTCTCGGCGTGGCCTTCGACGCAGACCTCACCGTGACGTTCGGAGCATTCAAGCCGGGGCATCTCATCGCTCCAGGTAAGGCGTTGTCGGGTGAGGTGCGGCTCATCGACATCGGTATCGCCGATTCCCTTGGCGTGCCGGCAATACGAGCCATGCGCCAGGGCGATGTCGAGGCTGAGATCCCGGGCCCGGACTTTGATGACCACAAGTACCGCCGAGGGGTCGTCGGAGTCGCTGCGGGCAGTGACGAATACCCGGGGGCGGCCCTGCTCTGCGTTGGGGCGGCGCTGCGCGGCCAGGTCGGCATGGTGCAGTACCTCGACCGGGTCGACGGGGTTGCTCGCATGGTTGTAGCGCAGCACCCGGAGGTTGTTGCCAGCGCGCGAGTTGATGCCCCGCGGGTCACCACGTGGGTATGCGGACCGGGGTTCGTCCCCGGGGATCGCGATCATGATGCAGTTGAGGCGTGTCTTCGAACAAGCGTGCCGGTCGTGCTCGATGCCGGGGCGCTCACGATCCTTGCTGAAAGCGAAGGGCTGCAACAGCTTGTGCGCGAGCGGGGCGCCGTCACGATCCTCACGCCCCACGACGGCGAGTTCGCCCGCCTCGGAGGCGTTGTTGATGGGCTTGGACGCCTCGAGGCGGCTCTCGCGCTGGCCCGGGAGCGAGACGCTGTTGTCGTACTCAAGGGCCCGGGCACGGTCATCGCCGCTCCGGACGGTACCTGTTTCGTCGATGTCGAAGGCGGTCCCGTGCTCGCAACCGCGGGCAGCGGCGATGTGCTGAGCGGCATTATCGGCGCTCTCTTGGCACAGGCACAGGCCCGCGGGGGTATGAACGGGGTCGACGACGCTGCGCGAATAGCGGCAGCTGGGTGCTGGCTGCACGGACGGGCGGGAAATCTGGCAGGGGCGCAGGGTCAGCCGGTGACTGCCTCGTCGCTCATCGGCTCACTGGGTCGGGCGATGAAGACTCGCGACTGACGCCGGATCCCCCTGGTAGGAGGAGCACGGCAAGAGCGGCGAGGATCGCAAGCGATGGGATCCGGTACATCTCGTGCGGGAACACCAGCGTTCGCCAGCCGAGGCTAGCCATCAAGATGACCTGCAGGATGAGAATGGTGTCGAGGGGAGATCGGACCC
>CAMCSO010000291.1 GCA_945877545.1 Bifidobacterium breve
CCTATCCAGCCGCCGACCAGCGGTGTCGCGAAGATGAGCGCCGAATAGCAGCCGAAGAGTGCCGCGGCATCCGCGTTCGAGAATCCGAACCCCGGCCCGGGTGGGCTCCCACCATCCGGTGGGGCGATGAAATACAGGACGAGGATTGAGACCATCCCGTAGAACGAGAAGCGCTCCCACATCTCCATCATGGCGAGGGTGGTGAGGCCAGCGGGCTGGCGCAGCCGAGGGCGATTGACGGTCACGATGGGTGCTCCCATGGACACCCACGATAGTGCCCCGTGGTCAGTCCGCCATCGACGGCGACATCCATCCGAACACTGCGTCACAGTGCGTGCACTCGCGTCCGCGCTGGGGGCGAGCACGCATGAGCGTCACGACATTGCGCACCACGAGCGGAAACCGGCGAATGACCCAGGAGAGGCCAGAAGTTGCAATCCAAATGGCCCTGCGGCGTGGGGCAGGGACCCCAGCTATCGGGGCCAGGACCACGCCGAACCCAAGTGCCGCAAGCGTGCAGTGGGCAAGGTATTGAAAGCCTGCTGACGAAGGGTGCGTTCGGTCCACGTGCAGGTGCGTGTGTAGGTAGGTCTGCGGGTCATGCCAACGGTCCACGATGATCGTCGAGGTCCTCTCGGCGGCAGACACGAGCGCGGTATTGACCGCGTGGGTGCGGGCGTGCAACGCACGTCCCATGAACCCGGGCAACTGCACCATTCGTGAGAGGTCCGGCACCGTGAGGATAACAACCTCTGCTCCGACCGATCGAAATGAGGCGAGGCAGTCTGCTAGTCGATTGCCGAACTCCTCCCGGTCGAATGGCCCGCGAACGATGTCGTTCCCGCCGATGCTCACAAGCACAATGTCGGGACCCTGCGCGAGCACCTCGGGAACCCGTGACTCAACGTCCCGAAGGACCGCCCCTGTCATGCCGAGGTTGACGTTCACGGCGCTGATGAGCCGACTCACTCTCCCGGACCACGCCTGTGGGCCGCAGGCGTGGTCGACATCACCCACACCGAAGGCGATGCTGTCGCCGACCGCTACGACAACGGTCACCCGACCTCCAAGGTTCCGATGGCAAGCGACGTGTCGGGGGTCGGGGTCTTGGGTATTCCGGAGATCTGGAGCAGCGAGTTTGCCGTTCGACTCCAGGGAAACTCCTCGGCCCTCCTACGAGCATGAGCTCGGACGGCGGCGGCATCGTTGATCGTGGTTGCGATGCAGTCCGCCCAGAGTTCGGGATCCAAGGGCCGTGCGAACCCGGCATCCGGCCCGAGGACCTCGGGGATCGCAGATACCTCATTGCAGAGCACAGGAGTACCGCAGGCGAGCGACTCCAGCGCTGCTAGACCGAAGGTCTCGATCGGGCCTGGCGCGAGGACGGCATCCGCGCTGGCGAGGAGTCGGGCCATGTCGATTCGTGATGCGACATGACCCAGAACGGTCATCGGCCGACCATCGGACAGTGCCACCATTCGCTCAGTCAGCGGTCCTTTACCCAACACGAGGAGCCGGCAGTCCATGCCGCGGCGAAGGCAGGCGTCGAGCACGTCGACGGCGAAGGCGGGGCGCTTTTCCCGTGACAGTCGGCTGGCGATGACCAACAGCACCGGCTCCGCGTACTTTGCGCGCTCTGTCGCGGATCGCTGCGACGGGTTGAACGTGTGGAGGTCGACGCCCAGCGGCACCTGCGTCGTTGGGAGGCCGATTCGATCGAACTCCTCGGCCGCGAACTGCGTGGTGCAGACGATCGTGTCGACTCGCGCAGAAGCAGATGCGTTCATTCGATCAGCGACGCGTTTTCGGGGCAGGAATGGCATGAATGCCTGCAGTACTCCATCGATACGCTCATGAGCGATGAGTGACGAGGGGATTCCCGCCGATCGAGCCCAGTCGGCCGCGCCGAGCAGGGTGAGCCGGTCCGATAGCTCGACGCAGTCGGGCTGAATCTCGCGAAGGATGCCCCGCACTCGATCCGTTGAGGTGATGACCCGGTAGCCCCCGGATCCGGGAAGCTGCCAGCTTGGCAGGTGGTGGATCGTCGTTGATCCGGACGTCTGCGATGCAGTCTCGGTGCCGGGAACGATTGTGTGAACCTCATGACCGGCGCGTGCGTACTCGAGCATGAGGGCGTCCATCGCTGTGCGCAGGCCACCGCTCGTCGGTGTGTAAAAGTTCGCCAGGTGGGCGATGACGGCCACGCTAGGCGGCCGGGTTGAGGGCTTGTCCGGTGACGTCGGAGTAGTGCCCAAGCAATTCATGCGTGATGGCGAGCCACGACTTCGTGGAGACCTGCTCTAGGCCGTTTCGTCGCAGCCGTGCGGCGAGGACCTCGTCCGTGACTACCCGGCGGACGTGGTCCTCGAGCGCCTGCCGATCACCGGGGGGATACAGGAGCCCGGTCTCGCCGTGCTCCACGAGATCAAGCGGTCCACCGGTGGCTGGGGCGACGACGGGAACTCCCGATGCCATGCCCTCCTGTACGACCTGGCAGAAGGTCTCCAATTCACCCGGAGCCACCAGGACATCCATGCTCGCCGCGGCAGCGACGAGGTCGTCGCCGAGCAGTCGATCCGTGAACAGGGCCTGCGGCATGAGCCGGCCGAGTTCGCCCCGCATTGGCCCGTCGCCCACGATGACGACCCGGACATCATTTGAGGCCGCGAGTCCGGCGAGCATATGCACGCCCTTCTCCGGCGCCAACCTCCCGACGAAGCCCACCACGGGTCGTCCGTCCGGACTCCAGCGATCCCGGAGCTCGCGCGAGCGGCGCGTGGGAGAGAAGCGGGCGAGGTCAACGCCGCGTCCCCAGAGGCGAATATGGGGGACGCCGAGGCCGGTCAGGTAGTCGACACATTGGCGGGAGGGTGCCAGCGTCAGATCGGCCGAGCGATGGACCGCGCGCACGATGGAGTCGGCCAGGAACGAGACACCCGATAGTCCGTAATGGTGGGCGAAGCCCGCGACATGGGTTTGGTAGATCGCGACGGCGGGTATCCGGCTCGCCCGAGCGGCGGCGAGGACCTGCCGACCCAAAACGAAGGGTGAGGCCAGATGCACGACATCAGGGTTGAACGCCTCGAGTTCGGCGGTCATCTTGGCCGTGCTGGTGACCGCGATGTCCACGTCGTGAACCCCGGGGATCTGCACGGATCGCACCCGGTGGACTGGCATGCCCTCGAAGTCGCGGTGCGGGAAGGTGTCCGGCGCAATGATGAGGCAGTCGTGGCCTAGGAGGCGCAGGGACCGCGCCACGTGGGCCAC
>CAMCSO010000292.1 GCA_945877545.1 Bifidobacterium breve
CGGCCGGCCGACGACTCATGGGGCAAGTGAATGGCCAACTCCACGACTCCACGGCGTCAGTGAGGCAATTGGCGGCAATGAAAGACCAAGCCGTTTGCTCCGGTTAGGCCCTCTCGACCGGGCACGGTTCCACGCGCACCTTGTACCTCCGCCTCGTCCCCAGACATCAACCTCGATAGGAGAAATCCCGATGACCGTCCAACGGGTCCGCAGGAAAATTCAAATCCCCATATTGGCGTGTGCAACAGGCATCGCGGTGGCAGCCGGTTTGGTGTCGTTGCCGCAAGTTTCAGCGGTTGTCGATCCCTGCGCGGTCTTCAGCGGGACGGGATACACGGCGACCGAAACATCGGTAGGCAGCGGTGTCTGTGAGATCTCCTTCGCGTACTCCGGCACCGGCACTCAGACGACTTACACATGGCCGGTGCCAGCGGGGTCAGTTGACGTCGTGGTCGTGGCAGGCGGAGGAGGAGGGGCGGGCGCGAAGACGATGACGGCGGTCGTCAACTCAGAAGAGTACTTTGGAGGAGCCGGAGGCGGTGGCGGTTCGGTGGCGGTCGCCGCGTTGACCGGGCTCTCCGGCTCTTTGACGATCAAAGTAGGTGGGGGAGGTGCGGGAGGTGCGGGAGGTGCGGGAGCCGCGGCCGGATCATCCGGTCAGGCATCGGAATTTGGTCTCTTGGCGGCTGCCGGGGGTGGTGGCGGTTCTGCTGTAGACACGTCCGCCCCAGTCTCAGTTTTGGGAGGGTCATCTGGACAGTCGGTGAGTGGGAGCAGCAGTAGTTTCGTCGGGGGCTCTGGTCTCGCTCCGTATTCGTATTTAGGCACGCAGTCTCCCGGAGGGGGCGGCGCCGGCGCAGGGACCTCGGTAGCGACGAATGCGGGGGGCGCCGCTGGTGTTTGCGTGGGGACAACGAAGTCCATCAACACGTCCCTAACGGGCATCAGCTCCAACCCAATCAAGGCAGGTGATGGCGGGAATGGCTACTTGCCAGTTCTGGGCCACTTCAGCACCAACACGGTGGTGTACGGAGGCGGTGGTGGTGGAGGAAGCACCCGGTCGAGTTGCATTTCTAGAGGAGGATTCGGTGGCGGAGCCGACGGCAACACCTCCGCAACCCTCAACACTGGCACGAATGGGCTCGGGGGCGGCGGCGGCGGAGGGTTCTCCAGTCGCGCGTGGAACGGCGACACTCCGTCGACATACACGTACACAGCGACTTCCGGTGGAAATGGTGGTGCCGGAGTCGTGATCGTCCGTTGGACGCTGTCAGCGCCGACGCCGACGCCGACGCCGGCGCCGCCCGCTCCCGGGCCCGCCCCAGCGCCAGAGCCGTCTGCGACGGCGTCGGCTACCCCGACCCCGACCCCGACCCCGACACCGACGGCAACTCCAGCTGCGTCGGAGGCAACGGTCCTCGGGCCGGTGACGAACACTGCGAACAGCGGCGTCCCGGCTGGCGGCGTGGCGCCGGGCACGGGCGTCCTGATCGTCAATGGCGAGAAGGTCTCGGTGACGGTGAAGCCGGACGCGAGGGACGAGAAGCTGCTCGAGGTGAGCGGTCCGGGGTTCACGATGTCGCTCGCGGGGCTGAACGCGCAGGGCAAGCCGCTGGGGCTGACCCCTGACGGGGCGCTGATCCTGGAGCAGGATCGCACGGCCGCGGTGGCGGGCACGGGCTTCCAGCCGAACTCGCTGGTGTACCTGTACCTGTTCTCCGAGCCGAGGTTCCTCGGCACGGTCCAGACCGATGCGAACGGCGGATTCAAGGGCTCGGTCCCGTTGCCGGCCGATATCGCCGATGGCCGTCACACGCTCCAATCGAACGGATTCACGCCCGATGGCACGGTGCGCAGCCTCTCGCTCGGGGTCGTGATGGCCACTCCGGTGGTGGCGGAGTCGAAGCGGGCGACAGCGAAGGTGTACTTCGAGTCGCTGTCGAGCGTGCTGACAGAGGAGGGCATGTCGACGCTCAAGACGCTGGTGAAGAAGACCGGCAAGAAGGGCGTGCGGACGGTGTCGATCGGCTACGTGCAGGGCACGACGATCACCTCGAACGACGAGGCCCTGTCGACGCAGCGTGCGAAAAACGTGGCGGCGTACCTGAAGAAGCTTGGTCTCAAGGGCCGGTTCGTGGTCCGGGGCGATGGCATCGCTAAGGAGTCCGGCCCGACGGCCCGGCGCGTGAACATCTCGGTGACCTACCTGAAGTGACCCCCCGGCTGCTCCCGCTCCAGATCGCCCGGAGCGGGAGCAGCTATCACCGGCCGTGACGACGCGTGGGATGGACAGGGGGCTGCAATGCATGGCGACATGGTTCAACGCGTGCCCCGCTGGTCGGTCCTCGCTGGCGCCACGCTCGCGATTATGGCGCTCGGAGTCGGGGTGGTGCCGGGAACTGCGGCGGCCGCTGGGGCTGGTGGTCGGGAGTTCGAGAATGGGATCGCTGACATCGGATCCCGGTCGACGTATTCGCCGTGCTCGATGATCACGTGGTCGTATGACGCTTCGGCGCAGCCCCGATCGGGTGCCTCGATGGTCGTCGACGTGCGGGCAGCGCTGGGGATGCTCAGCCGCGGGACGGGTGTCACGTTTCAGGAGGTGCCGTTCGGGGCTTCGGTGGATCTGGTGTTCGACTGGTCGCCGCTGGCGGACTACGAGCCGGGCACCCAGGCAGCTGCCTAGCGGTCCGGAGGGACCGTCGCGATCGATGCCGAGATGGTTCGCGATCAGTGGTCGGGGTTCGGGTGGAAAGCGGTCCGTCGCTCCGACGGCTCATTCAATGTCGGGCTCGGCCGGGGCAGGTGGTGCATGAGGTGCTGCACTCGCTGGGCCTGGCGCACTCCGACGAGGCGGGCTCGGTGATGTCGCCGATCGTGAGGATCACGAACGTCCTCGGCCGCACGCCGGCGCGCAGCGAGCAGCGAGCCCTGCCACGTCCGGGATTCTCCCCCGGAGACCTCGCCACCCTCGACGCCAAGTACCCGCGAGCGGGATGCCCGTCCACGCCTTGATGTGAATTCGAGGACGTCTAGTAGGCGAGCCCCGCGCCGGCGCACTCCTGGGCGACGTGCAGCGCCACGCCGCTGCGGCCGGCTGGATGTATGGGGTCGATCTCGCTGCGCGCGATTCGGCGTCGATCGGCGGCACCGTCGCGACGAACGCAGGCGGCATCCACGTCATCGCGCACGGCATGACCCGCGCCCAGCTCGTCGGCATCGAGGCCGT
>CAMCSO010000293.1 GCA_945877545.1 Bifidobacterium breve
TGGTCAGCCAGCGGGCAACCCTGGAGTTACGACGATGCGAAGTACGCGGCGTTGGTCGAGGCACGACGGGCGGAGGCCGACCTCATGCGCTCCTACGCCGCCGCCACAACCTGCCTTGAAACACTCCTGCGACTTGCACTTGACGACACTGTCGGCGAGTCCGCGCAGTGTGGCCGATGCTCAGTCTGTGTCGGAGCCCTGCCCGCCGCGCTCCCCCGAACTCCGAGCCGCGAGAACCTGGAAGCGGCCACGACATTCCTGCGCGGGCTCGACACGGTCATCGCACCCCGCAAACTCTGGGTGGGTGGTCTCATCGGGCGTAGCGGTCGAATCAGCCCGACTCTTGCCATTGCAGAGGGTCGGGCGCTGGCATTTGCCGACGATCCGGCATGGACGGACATCGCTGGGCTACTTGGCGACAGCAGCGACGACATCGAGTCCCCCGACTGGGTGCTTCAGGGGCTCACTGCAGTCCTCGCCCGCTGGCGATCATCCTGGAAGGCCCGCCCGATAGCAGTTGCAGCCATTCCCTCCACGCGACGGCCACGATTCAATCAGTCCCTCGCCGCCGGACTCGCGGCAATCGGTCAGCTCACCGTGATCGAGCCCTTCGAGATCAGCGGCCCCCATGCCCCGTCCGGCCTATCACCGGCGGCACGCGCCCGAACCGTCGAGGCGCGGATTCGCCTGCGCGCCGGGATTGCCGTTCCGAGTGGCCCGATCCTTCTTGTCGATGACACCCTGCGCACCGGCTGGACCATGACGATCAGTGGGGCGCTCCTACGCGAGGCCGGGGCCACCGCGATTCTTCCCCTCGTCGTGCACCAGCGCCCCTGACTCGTCGCCAATTGCCTACTCAGAGGAACTGATCGCGTGCTTACATGGCGTGCACGATCTCCATGGCTACGTCACTCTTGACGCAGCGACGTTCCAGTAGGGGGAGGTGTCAAGACGTTGACAGTTTGGAAGACCGAACTCTTTGAGGAGCCCAAGGGGACGTACCCGATTGAGCGTTGGCTCGATAACCTGACTGAGCAGAAGTTTGCCGCCTACGACGCTGCCGTGACTCACGTCCTGCGGAACAAGGGCATGCAATTGCTGGGTAGCCCTTGGATGAAGAACATCTCAATGGGGCTATACGAGTTTCGTATTCGCCACTCGGCACGACAGATCATGAACATGTACGCGAATGCAGGCGAGCCGGCTCCCGCCAAGGCGGAGGCGATCCTCCTGCGCGTCTTCGTTTCCTTTCACGGGGACCGAATCGTTCTCCTTCTCCACGGGTATGACAAGGGTGTCGACGACAGTGCCAAGAAGCAGAACAAGGAGATCAAGGAGGCTCAGCGTCGGTTGAAGGCGTGGAAGTTGCAAGAGACCAAGAGAGTCAAAGGGTCGAAATGAGTCCTCTAGGTGAATGAATAGATGAGCAGGGGCCCAAGCTCTGGGTAACTTGGCTGTATGTTTAAGAACACATAGAGTCACGAATGGGAGATGCGATGACCAAGTCCTACGAAGACTACGCAGCTGAGCGAAAAGCCCGCCTGTCGCCGGACGGCCGAACTGCGGTTCGTGTGTTCAATGGTGCCTACGCGGTAGGCCAGATGATTGCGTCGGCGAGGACGTCTCGGCGCTATTCCCAGACACGTTTGTCTGAGTTGTCCGGGGTTACTCAGGCGGACATCAGCCGAATTGAGCGGGGCCTTCTGGCGCCAACCGCACCAACGATCATGCGCCTCGTCGAGGCCCTTGATGGCGAACTGCGCATCGACTTGAAGGAGCCTTCCACCGTCTAGTCCGCATCAGGATCGTTCGGTCGAAGCGGTCGTCCATCCGTGCCCGGCGTTAGATGAGCGCCCCTACCTCAGTCATCTGTCGACGAGTCACCTGCAGGGCCTTCAGGTAGCGATTCGCGTCCGCGCGATAGGTGGGGGCGGTGATCGACAGGGCCCCAACCGCGACCCCCTCATGCGTGAAGAGCGGAACCGCGATACTCATGTAGCCCAGTGCGGTCTCCTCACGCTCCACGGCGAAACCATCATGCCGAACCTGCTCGATCTGCCCGACGAGGGCTCGCGGGGAGGTGATCGTGAATCGGGTCATCCGTGGCATGGCTCGGCTCGCGACCTCATCGAGGAGTTCACCCGACCCGAACGCCATGAGCACCTTTCCGGTCGCGGAGCAGTGCAGGTGGGTTCGCCCAGCGAACTTCGACTGGCGCGGCGATTGCCGGTAGCCATTCGCTCGCTCGATGAAGAGCACCTCGAGGCCAGCAAGCACGGCAAGATGCACCGTCTCGTGCGTTTCAGTGTGGAGGTCTGCCATGAATGGCCTGACGTTGTCGCGCAGAACCCGGACCCTCGGCACTCGGGAACCGATCTCATAGAGGTGAATCCCGAGTTGATACTCGAATTCGTTGCGCTCCAGAACACCCCAATCGAGGAGTTCCCTCGCGAGACGATGCACGGAGGCCTTCGAGATGCCCGTTCGGCGCGACAACTCGGACAGCGACAGCGAGCCATCCTCTGGCCCGAAGGCGTCGATGATCAGCCGAACCTTGCCGATCACGCTATTGGCGGCGTCGCACAGGGCGTCCTGATCCCGTTCGGGGGTTTCAGCCAATCGACCCTGAATGATCATGGTCACCGATTCCTACCATGAAAGTTCTCCGAGCGGAATGCGGTGCCATGGATTCACTTGAATCTCGGTCGATATCTTGCTCAGCGGTCCACGTGGGTGGAGTTCACCGCATTGGTGCATTAAACATCAGTTGGGAGTACGCATGGCAACGACGATGGAGGACGTAACGCGATGGACTGGCACCAGGAGAAGGCCTCGTGGTCCGATTCACGCGACGCCAAAATCGACCTGCGCGGACCTGATCGCACGGTAAACCGGCTGCTCGTTTCGGGCTCGGCAGCCTTTAGTGACTCGATTGCCCTCACCGACGGCGTCACCTCTGTCACCTATGCCGACCTGCCCGAATGGGCTGCGCGTGCCGCCGGCGGCTTGCATGCAGCGGGCGTCAGACCCGGAGACCGAGTGGTCGTTGTCTCGACGAATCGGCTCGAGGTTCTCGAGATCTTCCTCGGCTGCTCATGGCTCGGTGCGATATTCGTCCCACTTAACCCTGATTCGCCCATCGAGCAGCTCGCGACCTTCCTGAATTATGTCGAGCCGGCGGCAATACTCGCGGAGTCCGCCTGCCT
>CAMCSO010000294.1 GCA_945877545.1 Bifidobacterium breve
GTGTACGTGCCGTCGTCGTTTGCCACCGTCACCAAGTCCGCTGAAACCTCGGTGACCCCGCCGGCCTGCTTCGCCGTGATGATGTCGCCGGCGTCATACGCCGCACGGAATTCCATGCCGGTACCGACGAGAGGCGCCTCTGAGCGGAGCAGCGGTACAGCCTGACGCTGCATGTTGGAGCCCATGAGCGCGCGGTTCGCGTCGTCGTGCTCGAGGAATGGAATCATCGCTGTCGCGACGGACCAGAGTTGGCGCGGAGAAACGTCCATGTAATCGACGTCGTTGGCGAGGATGTAGTCGACCTCACCACCCTTGCGTCGGACAAGCACGCGCGGGTCGGTCATGTTGCCATCGGCGTCAATGGTTGTGTTCGCCTGCGCAACCACGTGGAGGTCTTCCTCATCAGCGGTCAGGTAGTCGATGTCATCAGTGACCCGACCCTCGACAACCTTGCGGTAGGGGGTCTCGACGAAACCGAAGGCGTTGATACGCGCATAGGTGGCGAGCGAACCGATCAGGCCGATGTTCGGGCCCTCAGGGGTCTCGATCGGGCACATGCGGCCGTAGTGCGACGGGTGGACATCGCGCACCTCGAAGCCAGCACGCTCGCGCGACAGACCGCCCGGGCCGAGGGCCGAGAGACGACGCTTGTGGGTCAGGCCCGCGAGCGGATTCGTCTGGTCCATGAACTGAGAGAGTTGTGAGGTGCCGAAGAACTCCTTGATGGAGGCGACGACAGGTCGGATATTGATAAGTGTCTGCGGAGTGATCGCTTCGACGTCCTGGGTCGTCATGCGCTCGCGAACGACCCGCTCCATCCGGGAAAGGCCCGTACGGATCTGATTTTGAATGAGCTCGCCAACAGTGCGGAGGCGACGATTGCCGAAGTGGTCAATGTCATCGGTCTCAACCCGAACCTCGCCGCGCGGTCCCTCCATAGTCGTGAGACCAGCGTGCAGGCGTACGAGGTACTCAACCGCTTGGACGATGTCCTCGCGGGTGAGCACGCTCTGGGTCAACGGTAGATCAAGACCAAGCTTCTTGTTCACCTTGTAACGGCCAACCTTGGCCATGTCGTAGCGCTTCGGATTGAAGTAAAAGTTGTCGAGGAGATTGCGCGCGTTCTCGACCGTCGGCGGTTCGCCCGGCCGCAGCTTGCGGTAGATGTCGAGGAGGGCGTCCTCCTGGCTTCCGATGTGATCCTTCTCGAGGGTCGCCATAAAGGTCTCGTACTGCCCGAAACGCTCGGTAATCTCCTCGGTCGTGAGGCCAAGCGCCTTGAGCAGCACTGTGACGGGCTGCTTGCGCTTTCGATCGACGCGAACGGCGACGAGGTCCTTCTTGTCGATCTCGAACTCGAGCCACGCCCCGCGGCTCGGGATAATCTTCGCGACGTAGACGTCCTTGTCGGTCGTCTTGTCGACAGACCGCTCGAAGTAGGCGCCGGGCGAACGGACTAGCTGCGACACCACCACGCGCTCGGTCCCGTTGATGATGAACGTGCCCTTGTTGGTCATGAGCGGGAAGTCGCCCATGAACACGGTCTGGGACTTGATCTCACCGGTCTCGTTGTTCATGAACTCTGCCGTGACGAACAGCGGCGCCGAGTAGGTGAAATCCTTATCGCGGCACTGCTCCACCGTGTACTTCGGCGGCTCAAAGCGGTGGTCACGGAACGACAGCGACATCGCTCCCGCGAAGTCCTCAATCGGGCTGATCTCCTCGAAGATCTCGGTCAGGCCAGACGACTGGGGGATTTCAGTATTGCCCGTGGCCAACACAGCCTTGACGCGCGCCTGCCAGTCGGCACCGCCGAGCAACCAGTCGAAGCTGGCGGTCTGAAGGGCTAGCAAATCCGGGGCCGCGAGGGGCTCGCGAATCTTTGCGAATGAGGCACGGACAAGGTCCGGGGAGAGCGGCGTGACATGCGACGTGCGCTTGGCTGCCAAGAGAGTTCCTTCCAGGGGCGCTGGTGGCTTAGGCGCCACCCGGAATCATGGCAGATAAACCGGCTTGTCAACTTGACGCCACTGAGGCGACGGAGCGGACAACCAGGTTGGGGGCCAAGGGGTGAGGGCAGCGCAAAGAAGCAGCATACCCCATGGGCACACCACTGTCGAACCCCGTCGTCACTGGCCCATCCTCGACGTTCCCGGCGGCGACGACACCTGACAGCGGTACTGGTGTCGGCCTGCTCGGGCTCGTCCTCGTTGGGCGAGTTTCGTGCACGGGATCTGCATATGCAGGGAAAGGATGACCCGATAAGCGGCGTTGGTCAAGCCAAACGGGCGTGTCGTAACCAACCCGACACACAATGAGCCCCTCGCCCCCGCATCCACCCAACCCCACCCCCCCTCGTCGTTTCAGCCAGAATCCGGCTGAAACGGCCACATTTCTCGTCATTTGGGGACGTTTCGAGTCATTTCATCCGGATACCCTTTGGGCAACTTCAGGGAGCGTCGGCATGTCGATCCACGCGGACTACCCGGACTGCGCCCAATGTGGGGGTCGAGCCCATGGCTCTTGATTTCATAGGTTCAGCGTTTACGACGGACGGCCCAGCCCTGACACGCCCCGCGCCATCAGGATGAACTGACCAAAATCTCAGTCAACCGACCAAAAATCTGGTCATCTGCGCCGGAAACTGGTTCAAATAACCGGGGGTGGTGGACGTTGAAAGGGCGCCCCGGTTTCGGGACGCCCTTTCACACGCGGGTCGTGCCCGCGCGATGTGCTACTTGACGGTGACCTTTGCGCCGACTCCCTCGAGGGTCGCCTTGGCAGCCTCGGCGGCCTCCTTCGTGACCTTCTCGAGCACTGCGGTCGGGGCGGCCTCCACGAGATCCTTGGCCTCCTTCAGGCCGAGGTTCGTGAGCGCGCGCACCTCCTTGATGACCGGGATCTTGTTGTCGCCAGCGGCCTCGAGGATGACATCGAACTCATCCTGCTCAGCGGCAGCTTCGCCGCCGCCTGCGGCCGGGGCGGCCATCGCCATGGCAACCGGGGCCGCCGCGGTGACATCGAAGGTCTCCTCGAAGACCTTTACGAACTCGGAAAGCTCGAGCAGCGTCATTTCCTTGAACGCGTCGAGAAGTGCATCGGTGCTCAACTTCGCCATGGTGGCGTCCTTTCGGGGTTGTACCGGCCGAGGGCGGCCGGAGGGTGATGGGCCTTAGCCCTCGGTGGATTCCTCAACG
>CAMCSO010000295.1 GCA_945877545.1 Bifidobacterium breve
CTACACCGTAACAAACGGCTACCCCGAGATGTCGAAGGCCGACTACCGGTTGACCGTCAGCGGACTCGTCGACCGCGAACTCACGTTGACCTTCGACGACATCGCAGCCCTTCCGCAGACAGGCATCACCGCGGATTTCCAGTGTGTAACCGGGTGGCGGGTGAACGATGTTCCATGGTCAGGGGTACTGCTGAGCGACCTGCTTCAGGAATCGGGCGTCAAGGATTCCGCCCGCGCACTGCGTTTCCTGTCCTTCGACGGTGTCTACACCGAGTCCCTCACCCTCGAGCAGGCACTCACGCCCGATGTCCTCGTCGCCACCTCGATGTGGGGCAAGCCGATCACCCGCGAGCACGGCGGGCCCGTCCGCCTCTATGTTGTGCCAATGTACGGCTACAAGTCCTTGAAGTGGCTCTCGGGGATCGAACTCGGAGCCACCGTCGTGCCCGGCTACTGGGAGCAGCTCGGCTATGACGTTGACGCCTGGGTCGGCGAATCGAATGGACGTAGCGATGACCCAATCACCTGAAATAGTCGTCGACGAGCCGTCAACCCTGCACCGGTTCAGCAGAGCTGAGCGCTGGACCCACCGGATCCTCTCGATCCTCATGGGGCTGCTGCTCCTGACCGCCGCATTCCTCTTCTTTCCCGAACTCAGCTCGATCGCCGGAAACCGCCTGCTACTACGCAATGTTCACGTGATCGCAGGGTTCGCACTTCCTGTGCCGCTCATCGTCGCTGCCTTCTTCGTCGCCTTCCGCCGTGATGCGGATCGTCTGAACCGGTTCACGAAGGATGACTGGACGTGGCTTCGCTCCCGCGACCGACGTTCCGGGCGCATCCCGGTCGGCAAGTTCAACGCCGGCCAGAAGCTGAACGCCGCATTCACCCTCGGTGCCATCATCCTCATGTTCCTCACCGGCATCATCATGTATGGCTGGCTCGGCGATACCTGGCGTACCGGCGCCACCTTCGTCCACGACTGGCTCTCCCTCATCATCGCCATCATGGTCGGCGGGCATATGTGGATGGCCTACAGCGATTCGATCGCGCGCCTAGGAATGCGCACCGGATCAGTGCCGACCTCATGGGCTCGCCGGGAGCACGGGCAATGGGCCGACGAGGAGACCTCGCGAGACGTCACAGAGCGATGATCTCAGCTAGGCACTCGATGAGGCGATCGACATCAGCAACGGACGTGTACGGTGCTAGTCCAGCACGAACCGCGCCCTCCTTGCCGAGCCCGAGCCATTCAGCGGGCTCGATCGCATAGAACGAGCCCGCCGGCGCGTTCACTCCTAGGCCGGCCAGCCCGCGGTAGACGTCCTGCGAATCGATCCCATCGAACCGAAACAGCTCGGTTGGGGTTCGTACCGGAGCGTTGGAGAACAACTCGATCCCGGCGAGCGTCTCGAGCCCAGCGCGCATCCGCGCGTGAAGGCCATCCTCGTACTCCTCGAGCGCGACCATGGAACGAACGAGGCGGGCCCGCCGGCTCATCGCCTGCTCCTCCCCCGGGACGAGATCCGCGAGCATGTCGATCGCTGCCGTGACACCAGCCAGCAGTTCGTATTGCAGGGTGCCGAGTTCGAAACGTTCGGGCACATTCTCAGTGGCAGGCTTGAGTTTGTCGGGGTGCATGGTCTCGAGGAGCGCCGGCGACGCGGCAAGAAAAGCAATGTGGGGGCCGAGGAACTTGTAGGGGGAGCAGACGAAAAAGTCAGCGTCAATCGCCTGCATGTCGATCTGTGCATGGGCCGTGAGGTGCACCCCATCGACGTAGAAGAGGGCATTTGCCTGATGAACTGCGGCCGAAATCGAAGCGAGGTCTGGCCGGGTGCCAAGCAGGTTCGAGGCCCCGGTCACCGCGACGAGTCTTGTACGTTCATTGATGAGATCGGTAACAGACTGTGGCTCCAACGCCCCCGTTGCGGGGTCAAACGCGGCCCAGCGGACTGTTGCCCCCGCGCGCTCCGCCGCGGTCACCCACGGCCGGATGTTCGCATCGTGGTCGAGTCTTGTGACGATGACCTCGTCACCGGGACCCCATCCCTGGGCTAACGTGCGGGCCACCTCGAAGGTGAGGGAGGTCGCGCTGCGTCCGAACACGATCCCGCGGGGATCAGCGTTGACAAGGTCGGCGGCGGCCTGCCTCGCTGCCAGTGTCACGTCATCGGCATTGCGTTCCGCCGGGGTTACCCGACCACGATTCGACATTCCTGCGGTCAGCGCGTCGGCAATCGCAAGTGCCACGGTATCGGGGGTCTGGGTGCCGCCGGGGCCGTCAAAGAACGCAACCCCCGACTCAAGGGCGGGCATCCGAGCGCGCAGTCGTTCGACGTCGTAGGTCACTGGCTGAACTTAGTGCCGATCCCACCAGATCGTCGCGAGTGGACGTGGCGCGGTGGGGGGAGTCTGCGCGAGCGCCTCGGCGACCTCATCGGCCCTCTCCTTCGGCAGGCACAGCCGGATTCGCGTGAACCTCACCTCATCGGCTGCTGACATTGGCGATCTGTGGCCGAATTCAGGATCATGCCAACGCTCGAGGTTCGCCTCGAAACCCATCGCCAGACAGATATCGAACAGGTCCTCAGCCGTCGGACGTGTCGGACGATCGAGGTCCCAGAACTGCTTCCAGAGCGGGGCGAGCATCGACATGGGGTGGTGCATCGGGATTTCGATCACGACCCTGCTGCGCGCATGATCATTGAGGGCTTGCAGGAACGAAACGATGTCGGCGACGTTATAGGCGACGTGGTGGCAGACCACGACATCACACTCGGGGACGTCATCGGCGACCTCCGGCCAATCGCCGAGGTATTGGTGATGGACGACACCTCGGCGCACCGCGCCGTCGGCGAACTCGTCGAGCATCGCCTGCTGGTGATCAACCGCGACGACGGTACCGGCCGGTGGCGTCACCGCGAATGCGGCCCTGCCTCCTCCGGACCCAACATCGAGCACGCTCCCGGTAGCCGGCACTCCTTCACGCGCCATCCGATGGGATGGCGAATCAGTGATCTCGCCCGCAACGGTGAACATCGCCACCGGATGCGACCACGGCGCCTCCTCTGCCTGCTCGAGGATGTGCGGCGGGATGGCCCACGACGCGAGGTCTTCCTGCCACTGCTCGGACAACTCCAACAGACGCTCGGCATCGATCACGTCGTCAGCCCTTGACCTGAACCGACTTCG
>CAMCSO010000296.1 GCA_945877545.1 Bifidobacterium breve
GTGCTCATCGATCTCGTGATCGTGGCTTCGCTCGGACTGCTCGGAGCCTTCCCTTCTGCTGGCTCTCAATAGGATCTCGGACGTGGCCGACGCGCAGCAGGTAGTCCTCGTCATTGATTTCGGGGCCCAGTACGCGCAACTCATCGCCCGCCGGGTCCGTGAGGCACGGGTCTACTCCGAGGTGGTTCCCCACACCATCACCGCTGCCGAGGTCTCGGCCAAGAATCCCGGTGCCATCGTGCTCTCCGGCGGTCCGTCCAGTGTGTACGAGGATGGTGCCCCGTCCCTCGATCTAGCGATCCTCGAGCTCGGCATTCCCATCTTCGGCATCTGCTACGGATTTCAGGCCATGGCCAATGCTCTCGGTGGCACCGTCACCAAGACGGGTCTGCGCGAGTTCGGCGGCACTGAGCTCACGGTTATCGCGCCCGGTGCGCTCTTTGCCGGCCTGCCCGCCACTGCGAACGTGTGGATGTCTCACGGCGACTGCGTGTCGGTGGCGCCCGACGGCTTCATCATCTCGGCAACATCTGCCGGTGCGCCCGTGGCAGCCTTCGAGAATGCCGAGCGCCGCATGGCGGGCGTGCAGTACCACCCTGAGGTCAGGCACAGTGCGCATGGGCAAGACGTCCTGGTGCACTTCCTCTACGACATCGCGGGGCTCGCGCCGACCTGGACCATGACCAATGTGATCGATGAGCAGGTCACGCGAATCAAGGAGCAGGTCGGCGGTGGCCTGGTGATCTGCGGTCTCTCGGGCGGAGTTGACTCGGCTGTCGCCGCGGCGCTCGTGCAGCGCGCGGTCGGCGATCAGCTCACCTGCGTGTTCGTCGACCACGGCCTGCTGCGCAAGGGCGAGGCTGAGCAGGTGGAACGCGACTTCGTCGCAGCCACCGGCGTGAGGCTCGTCGTCGTCGATGCGCAGGAGCGATTTCTCACCGCCCTCGACGGTGTCAGTGATCCCGAGACCAAGCGCAAGATCATCGGCCGCGAGTTCATTCGCGTGTTCGAGGACGCAACGGCACAGGTGATCGCCGATGCTGGCGCTCATGGTCAGACCGTTGATTTCCTGGTGCAGGGCACCCTTTACCCGGATGTCGTAGAGTCCGGTGGCGGATCAGGCACTGCGAATATCAAGAGTCACCACAATGTCGGCGGCCTGCCGGATGACATGAAATTCGCCCTCGTCGAGCCGCTGCGCGCTTTGTTCAAGGATGAAGTGCGGCAGGTGGGCCTTGATCTCGGCCTGCCCGAGGAGATCGTCTGGCGCCAGCCCTTCCCGGGCCCAGGCCTGGCCATTCGCATCGTGGGCGCGATCGACGCAGAACGCCTGGCAATCTTGCGTGAGGCAGATGCCATCGCGCGTGAGGAACTTACGAGTGCCGGCTTGGACCGTGATGTCTGGCAGTTCCCCGTGGTCCTGCTTGCAGATGTTCGCTCCGTGGGGGTTCAAGGGGATGGGCGAAGCTATGGGCACCCGATCGTGCTCCGGCCGGTGTCGAGTGAGGATGCGATGACCGCAGACTGGTCGCGGTTGCCCTATGACCTGCTCGCGCGCATCTCGACACGCATCACCAACGAGGTTCGCGAGGTAAATCGCGTTACGTTGGACATCACGTCCAAGCCTCCGGGCACGATCGAGTGGGAGTAAGGCCATGCAGTTCCTCTACAACGTGATTCTGGTGCTGCACTTCGTTGGACTCGCGAGCCTGCTCGGCGGGTTCATCGTGCAGATGAAGTCGGCCGACAAGGGCGTGAATCCGGCCATGTGGCATGGCGCGCTCACCCAGCTCGTCACCGGGGTGCTCTTGGTCGGCATCGCCGAATCGGGTTCGCTCGAGGATGAGTCGCTCGACATGACGAAGATTTCGGTCAAGCTACTCATCGTGCTCGTGATCACCGTGCTCGCGTTCATCGGCCGCAAGAAGCAGCCGCCGCAGGTTCCGCTGTGGGGCATCATTGGCGCGCTCACCCTCGTGAACGTCATCGTCTCTGTCTTCTGGTAGGTCGCTGTCTTCTGGTAGGTCGGCCGCGCATTTCCGTCAGGCGGTGTCGACGACCATGAATGCTTCTGCGAGACGGCCCTCGGGCATGCCTGCTTCGGCAGCCTGCATCGTCATCCACCCGCGGACTCGATCGGCGAGGTCGTCCATGTGGGCGGTCTGGCTGGCATGGGCCCTGAGTGCTTCGATCTTGCGGTCGAAGTGCTCAGTTGCATCGACGTAATGGTTGGGGGTGGGTGTCCCGAACACCCAGACTTCGGGAACGGCCCAGTCGACTAGGCCCTCGCCTTGGAACAGCACCGGGTGGGCGAATGGGTTCCGTGCATCCGGGTAGACGGCGCAGATCGCGGCCTCGCCTGCCGCGAGGTGATCAGGGTGCGAACCATAGATGCGGTCCCAGTTGCGCTCGGGGGACTGGATGAGCATGCGCTGCGGGCGCACCTGTCGGATGATTCGGCTGATGTCGCGGCGCAGTTCGTGGGTGACGGTGAGTTCACCATCGGTGTAGCCGAGGAAGCGGACGTCGTGGACGCCGAGGATCTCACCGGCTGCCCGCTGTTCTGAACGCCTGATGGCGGGGATCTCGGAGCGGGGGACCTCGTGGTCGGATCCGCCAGCATCGCCATCGGTGATGATGCAGTAGGTGACGGTGATACCTGCTGCGGACGCTGCGGCGACGGTTCCGCCAGCGCCGAAGTCGACGTCGTCGGGGTGGGCCGTCACGACGAGGATTCGTTCGATTTTGGTGTCGTCAAGCATGTGTTTCCTCACAGTTCCGCGAGAATTGCGGGTGGTTCACGGGACATTAGGGGGTGTGTGCAAGGAAACCCCGAGTATCATCGCGCCACAGTAGAAACTTTCGCCACTTCCGTGACACCATAACTAGGTGCTTCCCCACCGATTAGGGCATTGTGCCCTGCGCCGACTCCTGACCGGCACCCCGGGTCAAGTCGTGGTGGGGCTCGGGCGGGGGCCACTTCGCAGGGGGCTGAAGCGGGGTCCGGTGATCGCCGTGGTGTCCCTCGTTGGAGCGGCTCTTCTCCTCCCCTTGGCCAACGCCGCGGATGCACCTTCCGGATGGGAGTCCTCAAACTGGACCGGGGTCGTCGCCGGACCCCCCGTCCCCGGCACCGGGCTTCCGGCCGCTGTAGTTCCGGTGGGGACCACCCCGCTTCCGGCTGAGTACGA
>CAMCSO010000297.1 GCA_945877545.1 Bifidobacterium breve
GGCAACGGTGACCATGCACACCTCGGTCGCCACAGCCCAGCCCTCCGCGAGCGAACCACGAAGGCGATATCGACCCGTTCCTCAAGGCAGCAGCCACGGGGACGGCCCAGGAGGTCGACCTCCTCGTCGTCGATGACGTCCGCAACTTCATCTTCGGTCCTCCCGGAGCGGGCGGCCTCGCCGAGACCCACGCTCCAGGGGCAAGCGTCGGTCCGCTGTTCCAGCGGATCATCGCCGATCAGTTCACCCGACTGCGCGCCGGCGATCGCCACTGGTACGAGAGCATCTTCAAGGGAGACGACCTCAACCGGCTGCGCTCGACGCACCTTTCAGATGTCATCGAACGGAACACCTCGCTCACGACACTGCAGCGCAACGTGTTCTTCTCCACGGGAGGCAGCGGCTCATAGTCAAGACGGCGCTCGTTACGGCCCTTGAATGAAAATATTCAGGGGCCGTATCGATTTCTCCCACCCGGAACCAACTCGGTTCAGACGATCGGGGCGCGAAGCCGCTCTGGGAGTAGGTCGCTGATCGTCGACCGCACGAGTGCCTCCGACGCCACGAAATTCTGAGCGTTGATCGCATACTTGAGCAGGACGTAGACGCCAACGACATGGCCGCCGAGGTGTACCTCGTGCGCATCGGCGCCAGTATTGAGCGTGCCGGGGGCATGGCTCTTGGTCGACTTGTGCGACGAGAAGCCCCCGTAATTGCGGGGCACAACCGAGACGATCTCCCAGCCCTGCAGCCCATGCCGGTTGATCTCGTCGAGGAGGCTCGTCAGGCCGCCGGCAGCGCCGAGCACATTCATCCTGGCATCCACCGGCAGGTGCTTTTCCACGTGGACGTACGCCGTTGTTCCATTCTCGACGAGCAGTCGAAGGCGCGCGAACTCTTCTGCCTCGTGCTTCGCGATCTCGGCCTCGCGCTCAAGGGTCAGGCGGGCGATTCGCTCCGCCTGCAGCCTCGCCTCCTCGGCTTGCCGCTCCCGCTCAGCCTGCTCGGCGAGGCGCTGCAGTTCACGCTTCTCGGCCTTCTTCGCCTTGTTCAACACTGCTTCTCCCTCATCGGCACGACACGCGACCAGAGCGTAACGAGTGTCAGGCGATCTGACCCGGATTCGCCACCGCGTAGACGACCGCCTCGAGAACCTCAGGGTCCCAGGTGAGTCCGCGTTCCATCGGCAGGTCGAGAAGGTGGGTGAAGTAGATGCTGTGAACGTCTGGGAAGGTGCGGGTCACCCGACTCGAAAGAACCGTGGACGAGACGTCCACCGCAAGGGCACTGCCGAGGGCAACGAGCCCGTCATTGGGCCACACCTCGGACACCCCTGCCTGCGAGAAGTAGTCGCCGCCAAGGAGGACGACGGGGATGGCGTCGAGCGCATTGGCCTGACGTTCATTCCAGCCGTCGGGCCCGCCGAGGTATCCGGCCGTGACCTCTTGGCCCGCCCCCTGAGACGACTCGGTGACAACCTGCGCAAACTTCGTCATCGATGCCTCGCACACCGGATCCCCCTGACAGTCGGCCAGCGGCACTTCACCCGCGGCATAGTCGGCCGAAAACGCCCCTGTCCATGGTGTGCCGATTGTGGTGAGCGACCGGAAGGTGAGGGCCGCACCCTGCTCCTTTGCGAGCCGGATCGCCGCACGGGAGAAGAGCCCGCCCATCGAGTGACCAACGAGGTCAAGGGTCGTGACACCGTAGACCTCCTCGAGGTGCAGCCAGAAGCGCAGCAGACTCGCACCTGCGGCATCGATATCGCCCACCGCATTGACGGTCATCGAGGCGGGCAGCACGAGTGGCACCTGAGCGAAGCCACCCCACCCGGTGTCCTCAGCAACCTCACCTTCGCCAGTTGTCGCCGGTGAGGTGAAGACTTGGTGGCCCGCCTTGAGCAGCGACTCGCGAAGCGCGGTGTCGGTGTTGCCCGCCGCCAGCCCTGAACCGCAGGCTTGTGTTGGTGTCGTGAACGGGCTTACTGCAGCGCCGCCCGAGACGATGACAACCGCATGACTCTCCGTCATTTTCGACCTCCACTTGATGACGCTGCTCGTGACGATAGTTCACTTGTTGGGGACTTTGGTCGTGCGGGCCTCAATCGCAGACAATTCCTTGCTCGCCCACGATCATGTTCGCGCGGCCTGGGTCATGTTCCGCTCATTCAGTTCTTTCATCTCCGGGTCATCAAGTCGAGGATCGTCGACTTGATGACCGGCGAGGATCCCATCGAGGTAGCGACGGTCTGCCGCAAACCGTGACGAAGGGTCGTCAGTCGGCGTGCCGTGGCCCGGCACAAGTACCGCAGATCGGAGCACCACATCCGTAAGACGGTCAAGGCCAACGAGGTACGGGACGAGATCAGCGTCGTCTTCGTCCGGGTAAGGAACCTCGACGTCGCTGAGCATGTCGCCGACGATCACCACCCTCGCGTCAGGGATCTCGAGCGCAAGGTGACCGCGGGCGTGCGCGTCATGCTCATGCAGGAGCATTTCCCTTCCCTGCCAGGGAATGCTGTACCCAGCCGGCAATCGGGTGGCAGCGGGATAGGGACTGCCTGGCACCTCGCTCGATCCACGCGGCGCATGTGGCACTGGTTCGACCCGGCCCACAAGTTCGAGGAGCTCATCGGGCAGGTCGCCGATGAGCGGCCGCAGGAGCCGCCCGCGATCCGCCTGCCACGAAAAGGCCGTCCATGGAGTGGCCCACCTCGGCACTGCCGGCAGGGATGGATGCCACATCACGTGGTCGTAGTGAAGGTGGGTCGCGATCCCGGCAACGCAGGTTGCACCAACGGCTCGAAGGACCTCGGCGACGTCGGCCAACTCGTCATGATCCCACGACGGATCGATGACGATGGCCTCGTTTCCTGCCACCACAATGGTCGTGTTCGTGGCATACCTGCGGGAGGTCATGACGAGCACTCCCTCGGCGACCTCAATCACTGCGCGTGTCATGAGGCGCTGTCGACCGGTCGCGTGCTCGCCGCGGCCGGGATGGCACAGGCCACCTCACCACGAAGCCTGATCCGAAGTGCCACCGCCATGAGCCCGATCGAGATCACTGCGATGAACGGCTGCACCGGCGAAAACCAGGTCACCGCTCCCGATGCGCCGAGCGCAAGCAGAACAAGTTTGTTGCAGACCGGGCATCCGACGGCGAAGAAGGCCACGAGGGCG
>CAMCSO010000298.1 GCA_945877545.1 Bifidobacterium breve
GGCTCATGATCCTCGCGAATCTCGCACTCATCACCGGAGTTGAGCCGGCCGCATTCCTCGACTGGATGCGGCGGATGTTCATTGACGCCGCCGACTGGGTCATGGTCCCGAATGTCATCGGAATGGGAGTGCACGCCGATGGCGGCCGAATGATGACAAAGCCGTACGCCGCGGGCGGCGCCTACATCTCACGCATGGGCAACTACTGCGGCGGATGCGCCTACAACCCGAAGCTTCGAACAGGGCCTACGGCCTGCCCATTCACCACGCTCTACTGGGACTTCCTTGATCGAAATCGCCCGGCTTTCGAGCGCAACCACCGGATGGCGCAGCAGGTGCGCGGCCTCGACCGCCTGAGCGACCTTCCTGAGCTCCGCGCGCGGGCGCAGGAGGTGCTCGACGGCCTCTCGGATGGCACCATCTGAAATGGCACCATCCGAGTCGCGCGTTACGGGACGAGGGTCCCTGCGAAGATCTGCCAGGCGAGGAGCGACTTCGCGACGAGGCTCAGGATGATGTAGGCGCGCTCGCCATGCAGGTAGTTCGAGTACTTGCCGACCTGCTTGTACTGCGCCCACTGCACGAGCGCGAAGCAGTTGAAGAGGATGAATAGCGAGATGATGATGCCGTAGACGAAGGCTGGCGGACTGAGCTCCGAGGGAGCACCCGGCGACACCACGTAGATGAGGATGGCGAGCCACGGCACGATGCCGGCGATACAACCGAAGATGAACGGCATCCACCCGCCTGAGCCCGGCGTCTCATACTTCTCCTGCAGCCAGCCGAAGAGGATCATCGACGCGTTCACGCCGAAGATGGCGAGGAGCGCAGCAGCGTCCGAGATACCGCAGATCTGCGCGATGAGGACGATCATCACCGAGGAGCTGACCGAGTACTCGACCCATCTGAAGTAGTTGCGCTTCGCAACGAGGCCGGCCGAGTAGCGCTTGTAGAACAGCGGGCTCGCCACGAGGAAGTGGAACAACGCCGACAAGCCGAAGAAGAGCGCGACGCCCCAGCCGATCTTCGACTCGAACAGCGTCGTCGGGTCGCCGAGCGGGCTTCCGGGCGGGCCGGTCATGTAGGTGGCGGTCACCGGAAGGGCGAAGTCGCTCGTGAGGACGAGGACTGCAACCATCTGAATGAGGTGCGCGAAACCCGCGATGATGTTGAGCCGGCGGATTTTACTCAAGGCGATCTCGGTCGGTGCGTCTGCCGGAGCGGCGGTTTCCTGAGGAGTCATGGTGAATTGTGGCACGGAATTCCCACCGCAAGTGCCTACTCCGCATTAGCGACGTTCCCGAGCCGCTCGTGAAGCGTCCCGCTGTTCGAGGGCTAACGAACGATCACATAGTGCTTTACGACCGTGTCGAGAATGTCCCATCGGCCGGACCAGCCCTTCGGCAGGACGAGGGCACTGCCAGCGGTGATCTCCGACGAATCCCCTGAGGCGTCCGTTATGCGCGCACACCCGGCAAGGATGAGTACGGACTCGGTGTCCTGCCGATCCGTGATCGACCATCCGCCCGGAGTGCAGCGCCAGATACCCACCTCAACGCCACCCGCTTCATGGAGCACCCGGCCCGACATCATCGGCGTTCCGGAGTCCGCACCATTGCGGGGCCCCCAGTCCTCTAGATCGTCAATCAGCGCAGCGGTGTCGGCGGTCATCGAAGGCTCACTCATAACCGCTGAGGATACTCACCAGTCGCCTTGCGGAAGGGGCGCTCGCTGATCGCGGATTGCATCACGGCTCCGTCGCTGAGCCCTTCCGGAAGCCCTCTACACATAATTCTGAGTTGGCCTCGGCGAGTGGTTTGGGTTAAGGGCCAAGGCAGCCGAGGGGTATGACGTGGACGCCGTCACCTCGCGTATAGGCGAGCGAGGTTCCGGTGACGACCACGAGTGATTGCGGTGGCCGCGATACTCGTGCGGCCAACCTCTTCAGGGAGGCTGCGGCCTTGTCGATTTCACGCTCACCCAGTTTGACTTCGACGCCCACCCATTCCCCGTCACGGGTTTCCAGAATGTAGTCGACTTCGAGGCGGCCTTCGGCCTCGCGATAGTGGAAGCACGACGCTCCGGCAGCTTCGGCACAGATACGAAGATCGTGCGCGACGAGACTTTCGAATAGGAATCCGGTTGTCTCCAAGTCATTGAGCATCCGTTCAGGGGACATTTGAAGAAGCGACGCGGCGAGGGAGGGGTCGCCAAGATGGCGTCTCGGAGCGGCGATGAGTCGTTTGGATGACCGAACCGATGGATCCCATGCTGGCACCTCATCGATAATCCCCATCCTTCGCAGTGCGCCCAGATAGGGCTTCGCAACGTAACGGGATGGCGAATTGAGTTCATCCCCCGCGTCTCCGCGGGCCCGCTTGAGGATGGTGCTCACGCTGGCCGGTTGCGACATCAATTGGGCATAAGCGTGCAAGAAACGGCGCACGAGGCGGGGATTGCGGGCGGCTCCGGAGACTTCGTCAATGTCATGGTCGATGATGACGTCGAGGTATCCCTCAAGAAACGTGCGCGCGGTGGCCTCGTCCGCTCCTACGAGTGCCGGCCATCCGCCAACAGTGATGTGGTGAAGGTAATCGCGGGCTTGCAGAGTGCAGTTCGCCGGTACAGGTGCGACGCCCTGCAGTAAATCGGCTGCGGACGCGGTGGGTGTGGTGGCCTGCTTCTCGGTCAGGGTCATCGTGCGCATGCGAACGATGCTGAAGCGGCCGGCACCGGAGTGTCTGGGGATGTCGTCTTTGGGCGTGGCCGAGCCGGTGAGGATGAATTGTCCGGGGAGTCCGCGGTCATCGACTGCCCGGCGGACGGCGTCCCACAATTGCGGGGTGCGTTGCCATTCGTCGAGGAGGCGCGGGGTATCGCCATCGAGGAGAAGGCGGGGGTCTAGTTCCGCGCGCCAAACTGCGTTGGGGTCGGAATCGAGCAGAACCTCGCTCACGGCAAGTTGGCGGGCAGTGGCCGTCTTGCCGCAGGCCTTCAACCCCTCGATCAGGACGGCGCCCATGGCGTTGAGTCGGGAACTGAGAATGGTGTCTGCCAGTCGTGGTAGGTATCGTCCATGGGAGATTGGAGATGCCATGACTTTTGCTCCTTAACCAACAAGATTCACACATTTTAACTCACATAATACACGTTTTACAACCATCATAAATCACATATTC
>CAMCSO010000299.1 GCA_945877545.1 Bifidobacterium breve
GCCACGGGTGGTGCGGACGGACTCGCGGATGGCGTCGGTGTCGCGCAGGAGCCACGGTTCGACGCGCATTTTGCGGACGATCTCGACCATGCGTCGTTCTTGGCGGGCGGGGGGTCGCAGGTTGAGGGTCTGCCAGTGGGCGATGTTGCTGGGCGACGTCGTCACGCATGGTCCGCATGAACCTCCATCGGCAGAATGCCCCGCGAAAACGAGACAAGCAGTTACGTACCCGATGTGAGGTATCCTTTCCGATACCTAGGAGGTGGGTGTGTCGACATTGATGGCGATGGCCCGGCGTGACTCTGGCATGTCGCAGGCTGAGGTGGCCAGGCGCGCGGGAACCTCGCGCCCCACGCTGTCGGCCTACGAGGGCGGGTCGCGTAATCCCACGCTCGACACCCTCGTGCGGGTCTTGGCTGCGAACGGGCAGCACCTGGTTTCGGTGCCCGACTCAGTGTTCACGCATCATGCAGACCGGCGGGGCAAGCCGTTCTTCGTGCCTGACCAGCTGCCGCGCCTGTCGGTCGAGGCCGCGCTCGCGACGGTCGTCCTACCGCCGCACGCTGACTGGTCTGCGTCGGGCCACCCGAGGAACCTCGCCGATCGCAGCGAGCGACTGCTGGCCTACCAGGTGGTGCTGGCGGAGGGCAGACCCGCAGACATCATGCAGTTCATCGATGGAGCGCTCCTTGTCGATGCCTGGGCCGATCTGTACCTGCCTGCCGCGATTAGACACGCGTGGCAGCCGCTCGTGGATCGCGTCCTCTCGAGCGGATCCCGATGAGCGGCAGTTCGATCACCGACTTTCAAGTGGAGGTGGCGCGCGTCTTCTTCGCCATGCCTGAGGCGGGCTCCTTCCTGCTGGCCGGCGGTCTCGCGCTCGCGGCGCACGGACTCACCGAGCGCCCGACCGAGGATCTCGACGTCTTCACGTCCAAGGTCGGGGATGTGGCGGTGGCTGTCGAGGCATTCACTCGCGCCGCTACCGACCGGGAGTGGAGGGTTGAAACGGTGCAGGAGTCTGAGACCTTCGTTCGACTCTCCGTTGTCGGCCAAGATGACCTCATCGTCGACATAGGCCTCGACTCTCCACCGGATCTGCCGCCCACGATGTCGCTCCTCGGCCCCACGTTCGCTCCCCTAGAACTCGCCGCAAGAAAGTTGCTGGCACTGTTCGATCGGGCGATGCCGCGCGACTTCGTCGATGTGTTCCGCCTCGTCCAACGCTGGGACCGAGACGAACTGAAGAACCTCGCGCGAGCCATTGATCAGGGCTTCGACGCCACGGTCCTCGCGATCGCCATGCGCCAACTCGACCGCTACCGCAATGACGACATCCCGATCGGCTCCGCCGAACTCCCAGAACTGCGGGCTTACTTCCACGGGTGGGTGCAAGAGCTGGTGTCAGAGGCGGCGGACGGGCGCCAGCGGGCGCGAGAAGACTCATAATCTGGTAGTCGTCGGTTCGAGCCCGACCCGCCCCACACCGAAAAACAGTTGCGCCCCAACAGGGTTCCGTTGAGGCGCTTCTGCGTCTAACCGATAATCCCGTGCCATTGTCTAACTATTATCTAACCGCTCGCCCAGAATCCGATAGATGGTGTCGGACGCCTGACGGGACTGCTTCGACGTCACATGGGCAGAGATCGTTGCCGTCACCTGGAGGATGGCTGTCACAGCCCTGTGCTTGACGGGTGCAGTTGCGGGGTGCGCTGGGGTCCGATTCGACAAGGCAGGCGAGGCCGATGCCAAGTCCGCCTGCGAGCAACTGCACGGCATCCAAGAGGGCGGCGATGCCCTGAGCCTGAGTGACGGCATGATGCTGCTCGTCTCCGCAGAGCAGGTCGCCAATTCCGCGGCTTAGGCCAATGACGACTACCAGTCTCTCGCCGAGGGAATCGCGGCGCTCAATGACAGCCTGATGAGCGGCACCGCGTCGATGGCAGGGATCGCGTGGGCCAACGTCGCCGGGCAGTGCACAGACCTGTGAGGGCACTGTTGCATTGACGGATGATCTAGACAGGGTGAGGGGGGTGGGATCAGGCGGGTGCGAGTTGGGTCAGCCATGCCAGGTGCTTGAGGTCGTCGTGGACGACCGATGCCCAGACGATAAACCCCTGCCTCACAAAGCAGCGCACCGACAGCAGGATCACATCACGGGAAACCGGAATCCGACGAACGCCGAAGGAGTCTTGCCGGGCGGTCTCAACCTGCGGTTGCGCTTCATCCCGCAACCCTCACCGAACCCGGACGATCCGTCAACGCCACAACACGAGTGAGGGCCACCATTGCAAATATGTCTCTGGAGGCATATAGTGGAGATTTGTCGTGGGCGTTAGTTCTGCGTGAGGAGGTCGCTGCGTGGCTTGGGGAACGGAGTGAAGGGGAATATCAGCAGGTGCTCGCGGCTCTGGATGCCCTCGCGGTCGACGGCCCGGCTTTGGGTCGTCCGTTCGTGGACACGGTGAAGGGCTCTCGGCACGCGAACATGAAGGAGCTTCGCCCTCGGGGTGGGAACCTGCGGTTGTTGTTCGCGTTCGATACCGAGCGCCTTGGCATCATTCTGGTCGCCGGGGACAAGACGAACAACTGGACGAAGTGGTATCGAGCCAACATCCCGATCGCCGATGAACGATTCCAAGAACACCTTGAGCACAGTGCCGCGAAGATAAAGAAGGGACGAGGACGGTGAGCAAGCCGAAGACAGTCACCCTGAAGCAGATGCGCACGCAACGGCCGACCGATGAGGCCGCTGTTGCTGGGCTGCGTGATGAGATCCTTGTCGAATCGCGAGCGAACCGCCTGGCGGACTTGCGCCGTGGAGCTCGCCTGACGCAGGAGCAGCTCGCCCATCGGATCGGGGTGGATCAGCCACGCGTGTCGCGCATTGAGCGCGGGGATCTGGCCCGCACAGAGGTGGGCAGCCTCGCTGCCTACGCCGAGGCCATGGGCGGCACCCTGGAACTCGTCGTGCACATCGGCGGCAGGGCCTATCCACTGCCGGTCGGTGCCACCCCAGGGACCGAGACCTCGATCAAGAAATCGTCCCCCGCGGAACCCTCACCCGGCAATAAGGCCGCGCAGAAGCCGTTGAAGAAGACTGGCAAGCCAAAGACTGCTCGCGCATCTGGCTCAACCGGCCGTAAGAGGCTCGCAGGTTAGCGCC
>CAMCSO010000300.1 GCA_945877545.1 Bifidobacterium breve
TTCGGACAGGCTCCCCAAGGCTTCAGTCGGTTGCCGGACGGGCGACTCCTCATCGAGGCGATCGACGAGAACCCGGCCGCATGGCTCGGCCCAGATCATGTTGCCCGCTACGGGACGAGCACCGAGGTTCTCATCAAACTCCTCGATCTGGACCAGCGGCTCCCGGTCCACCTGCATCCGAATCGCGAGTTCTCCCGTGCGCACCTCGGGCTCGCGCACGGCAAGACCGAGGCGTGGTACGTGCTCGATGCGCCAGAGGGTGCCGAGGTCGGCGTCGGCTTCAAGGAGGCGATGTCCCTCGAGCAGGTGAGCGATTGGGTTCGCGATCGCGATAGTGCGGCGCTTCTGGGAGCACTGCGAACCAAGGTGGTGCGTCCGGGCGACGCCATGCTTGTTCCGGCGGGCCTACCCCACACCGTGCAGTCGGGGGTGTTCGTCCTCGAACTGCAGGAGCCGACAGATCTGTCGATCCTCCTCGAATGGCAGGACTTCGCTGTGGATGGTGTAACGGACGGCCACCTCAACCTTGGATTCGAGACGGCACTGCAGGCCGTCGACCGAAGTTCCGTATCTGAGCAGGACCTCGACCGGCTCGTCTTGGGCAGGGAGCAGATCGAGGGTGCTGGCCTGACCTCGATCATGCCGCCGCAGGCCGACGCGTACTTCCGGGCGCACCGCATCGACACGAGCGCGGGCCCGGTAGAGGTCGAGGCTGGGTTCTCCGTCGTCCTCGTACTCGAGGGCAGCGGCATCATCCACTCGGATGAGGCATCCATTGAGGTGGCGCGCGGCGACGTCGCGCTCATCCCGTTCGCGGCCGGCACCTGGAACCTCCACGGCGACGCGCGAGCCGTTGCCTGTCGGCCGCCCGCGCCCGACTCACCGGCCAACCCCCGCTGACCCATGGGCGAATCAGTCGATTGGAGCCTGGCGGTCAGTACTGCAACGCGCCTGGCACCGAAGGGACCGGAACTTTCGAGGGTGCAGGCACGCGAGGCGGTCGCGATGCTGCGCGACCTGTCGTCGGAGGCAGTCGAACCAGTCCGTCGCGTCACCGGGCTTGATGTTCCCGGCGACGGGCGTGCGGCCGTTGTCGATCGTCCGGCGTGGATTGCCTCGAATGTCACCGGGATGCGCGTCGCGATGGGCCCCCTCCTTGATCGAGTCGATGGCCGCGAGCCACCGGCGTTCGTCCGCGACCTCGGATCCCGCGGAACGGCGCTGCAGATCGGTGCGGTGCTCGCCTGGCTCTCCGGCAAGGTCCTTGGCCAGTATGAGGTCTTCACCGATCCGGGGGAGCAGGGCCGGCTCCTGCTCGTTGCCCCGACCATCGTGCATGTCGAGCAGCAACTGCAGGTGCCGTCACGCGATTTCAGGCTGTGGGTGTGCCTGCATGAGGAGACCCACCGGGTGCAATTCGGCGCAGTCCCGTGGCTCGCCGACTACCTCGCCTCGCTTGTCGGAGATTTCGTGGAGGCGTCCGATCTGGGGTTTGGTCAGTTGCTCAAGAGCCTCACTCAGGTGGTGAGAGGGATCATGGACCCAGGCCGGGGACCGAGGGAACCGCTCATGGAGGCGGTCCAGAGCCCCGCTCAGCGAGCGGTGTTCGATCGCATGACCGGTCTCATGTCGCTCCTCGAGGGCCACGCTGACGTCGTCATGGATGAGGTGGGACCAGAGGTGATTGCGAGCGTCGCGCTGATTCGGGAGCGGTTCACCAAGCGCCGCTCCAATCCGTCGCCTATTGATTCGGTTGCGCGCAAGGTGCTCGGGATGGACGTCAAGCTTCGCCAGTACACCGAGGGGGCCGATTTCGTCCGGACGGTGGTCGAGTCAGTGGGGATGAGCGGCTTCAACGAAATCTGGACGTCTCCGGAGTCGCTGCCGAGCCGCGCCGAAATCAAGGCACCGGAGTTGTGGCTCGCGCGGATGGCCGGCTGATCGCCGGTGGTGGAGCGAGCGACGCTTGCAGTACGCGATGCGGTACGCCGAGCCCTCGCCGATGTCGAGCCGGGGGAACTTGTCCTCGTTGCCTGCTCGGGCGGGGCTGACTCGCTGGCGCTGGCCGCGGCGACGGCGTTCGTGGCGCCACGGGTTGGATGGCGATCGGGTGGGGTCGTGATCGATCATCGGCTGCAGCCTGGCTCTGGTGAGGTCGCCGGTTGGGCGGCGGGGGTGTGCAGAACGCTTGGACTCGCTCCGGTGGCGGTTCGATCGGTGAGTGTCGGCTCGCATGGTGGGCCCGAGGCGGCTGCCCGCGATGCCCGCTACGAGGGCCTGCTCCGTGAGGCCCAGGAGCTAGGCGCGGTAGCCGTGCTCCTTGGCCACACCCTCGAAGATCAGGCGGAGACGGTGCTCCTGCGGCTCGCACGCGGGTCCGGAGCGCGTTCGCTGGCAGCGATGGCGCCTCGGAGCGGCCTTTGGCGCAGGCCGATGCTGGAACTGTCGCGCGCTGTTGTGCATGCCTCGGCGCGAGAAGCCTTGGCGGCCGTTGGCGAGACGCCCTGGATCGATCCCCATAATGCTGATGCCCGCTTCGCGCGGGTACGGGTGCGCGAGTCGATGGACACGCTCGCACGCGCGCTCGGCCCCGGGATCGTCGGAGGGCTCGCGCGTTCGGCCTCGCTCCTGCGCGACGATGCCGACGCCCTCGATGACTGGGCCCAGCGAGAGTGCGACCGGTGGGCTTCGGACGGACGTATCGAGGTAGCCGTACTGGAAGCCCTGCCCCGTGCGGTTCGCACTCGGGTGCTGCGGCGCATGTGCATTGAGGCCGGTAGCCCGGCCGGGGATCTGTCGCACGACCACGTCGTGACGGTCGACCGGATGGTCTCGGAGTGGCGCGGTCAGGGCCCGACAAGCCTTCCGGGTGGGATCACGGTGAGCCGTGCAGGACAATGGGTTAGCGTCGGTCCATCGGCACCACGTTTGCGTGTCCAGAACTTTTTCCCGACCGAGGAGTAGGCCTTGCGACCTGTTGACATTGATGGCGATCTTGATCACGTGCTCCTAACCGAGGATCAGATTCTTGAGCGAATTGGTGAGGTGGCCAAGCAGATTGAGCGGGACTACGAGGGTAGGGATCTGCTCCTCGTGGGTGTGCTCAAGGGCGCGATCATGATCATGGCTGATCTGGCCCGTGCGCTCGGTCGCAGTTCGGA
>CAMCSO010000301.1 GCA_945877545.1 Bifidobacterium breve
TGTCGAGAGTGCGTATTCGCGCGGCACGTCTGCCGATGCCCGAGTGCGGGCAGATGGTGCGTGGCGCGAGTGGCCGTACCTACTGGGTCGACAAGCTGTGGCGGGCCCAGCGGGTCATCGGTGAGGACGACGGCATGCTCAAGTACGTCACCGGCGACGACCTCGTCAAGGAGAAACTCCGACAGGAAGACCTCGAGTCAGCGGGCTACCGGTTCGTGCGCTGCGGGTGGCACGACGTGGACGCGAATCCGCGACCCTGGCTAGCCCGCCTCCGCCGTGCTTTGGCGGCCGGAGCCAAGTAGGAAGGCAGCCCCAACCCGGGTTTGGGCGGGTTGACGTCGTTCCGGGGTCTCCCGGACGGGGCTGGAGTGACAACGTTCCGCCCAAACGGGCGACAGGCAAGTCGGCGGGGCGGGGCGCCGCGGCTGGGCTAGGACTTTGCGGCTGCCAGCAGCAGGGTTGCTACGTCGACTACCTCGATGCCCTCGCCGATGCCCTCCTGCTGCCGGCTCGTCACGGCGTCGTTGAGCATGACGGAGCAGAACGGGCAGGCCACCGCGATCTTCGAGGCGCCGGTCGCGATTGCCTCGTCACCGCGATTCTTGTTCACCTGAGTACCGAGCTTCTCCTCCATCCACATGCGCGCGCCACCGGCGCCGCAGCAGAAGCTCTTCTCACCGCGGCGCTCCATCTCGATCTTGTCGGCGCCGGTGGCCTCGATGAGGTCGCGCGGCGGGACGTAGACGTTGTTGTGGCGGCCGAGGTAGCAGGGGTCGTGGTAGGTCACCTTCTCGCTCACGGTCTTGACCGGGGTAAGGCGCCCAGCCTTCACGAGGTCGTTGAGCAGTTGGGTGTGGTGGAGGACCTCGTAGTTGCCGCCGAGCTGCGGGTACTCGCGGTTGAGCGTGTTCAGGCAGTGCGGGCAGGTCACGACGATCTTGGTGGCCTTGATCTCGTTGAGCATTTCGACGTTTTGCATGCCCTGCATCTGGAACAGGAACTCGTTGCCAGCGCGGCGGGCCGGATCACCCGTGCAGGTCTCGCCATCGCCGAGCACCATGAAATTCACGCCCGCGATGTTGAACAGTTCGGCCACGGCCTTGGTGGTGCGCTTCGCACGGTCCTCGAACGCGCCGGCGCAACCCACCCAGAACAGGTAGTCGACGTCGTCGGGGATTGTGTCCTCGCCGTTCGCGCCGAAGACACGGACCTCGAAGTCGACCTCGGAGATCCAGTTGTTGCGGTCGCCGGCATTCATGCCCCAGGGGTTGCCCTTGGACTCGATGTTCTTGAACAGACCGTTGAGCTCGGATGGGAACTCGGTCGCGATCATGACCTGATTGCGGCGCATGTCGGCGATGTGGTCGATGTGCTCGATGTCGACGGGGCACTGGTTCACGCAGGCGCCGCACATGGTGCAACTCCAGAGAACATCTTCATCGATGATCGGCAGGTCGGAGCCGGTCGTGCGGTGGCCGTCGAAGGTGTAGCCGTCGTCGGCTGCATGCTCGGAGCCGGCACGGGCACCGATGAACGGCCGCTCGACCTCGGCACGCACCTCAGCGCTGACTGACGCGAGTGCCTGCTCATGCAACTCGCCGAGGCCGGGATGCTCGCCATTCGCGGCGAGTAGGTAGGGGGCTTGGGTGAACATGGTGTCGCGGAGGTTCATCATGAGGAGCTTCGGCGACAGCGGCTTGCCGGTATTCCAGGCAGGGCACTGCGACTGGCAGCGTCCGCACTCGGTGCAAGCCATGAAGTCGACGTAGTTCTTCCAGGTGAAGTCGCCGATATGGCCCTTGCCGAAGGTGGCGTCGTCCGGCGGATCCTCGAAGTTGACCGGCTCGCCCCTGTACATGATCGGCAGCAGCGGGCCAAGGGCATCTGGTCTGCGTGAGGTGTAGACGTTGATGGGCGCGGCACCGATATGCAGGTGCTTTGAGTGCAGGACGATGAGTAGGAAGACGAGGACGACGCCGATCTGCAGCCAAATGCCGATCGTCTCGAGCCACTCGTTGGCACCCTCACCAAGGGGCGCGAGGAGTGAGGCGGTCCACTCTGAGGCGAACGCACCGGACTTAAAGGGGAACACGCCGGTATTGATCTGGGCGCCGCGGTACAGGAAAAGGGTCCACACCACGTTGAAGATCATGAACAGGATGAGCCATGCGCCCTTGGTGTGACTGCCGAAGAAGCGGGAAGCCCGACCGTGTGTCGCTGGATTGTTCGTGAGGCGCAGTACCGCGAAGATGATGACGCCGACGAAAACCAAGACCCCGAACAGATCCTCGAGGAAGCCGACGATCGGCCAGGTGCCGATGACTGGCACGGCGAAATCGGCAATGAACAAGGCGCCGTAGGCTTCCAAGATGGTGAGGCCGAGTACGAGGAAGCCCCAGAAGGCGAACACGTGCGCGAGGCCCGGAATCGTCCACTTGAGGAGTTTCTTCTGCCCGAGCACCTCGATCGCCTCGGCTTGGACCCGCTTCGGTGCGTCCTTCGTTCGTCCGACGGCGGGCTTGCCGGCGCGAGCGAGTGAGAACAGGAACCACCCCCGCTTGCCGGCCAGGGCCAAGATGATGACCGTGAGCAGGACACCGACGACTGCGCGCAGCAGCATGTGTGACTCCACACACCGGAGGGTATCGGTCCCCGGCTAAGCGGGCGAGGGGACCGTGATCACCACAAGGTCAGGAATGATGTCGAAGTCCGTGGTATTCACGGTGTAAACCGGTAAATCGTTGGCGCCGGCGATCGCGGCGATGAGGGTGTCGAAGGCTCGGGCGCGCACCGTGCGGCCAGATCCCCGTAGAGCGGCCGCGAGCTGGCCGTACCGTCTGGCTGCATCCGCGCTGAATGGCAGGGCCGTGAAGTCGGCTTCGGCCTGCTGCAGGACCATCTGCCGGGCCATGCGCCCCTCGAGGGTGGTGGCCACGAGGGGACCGACCGATAGCTCGGCGAGCGTGATGGTCGAAATGAAACTCTCGTCGGGCAGCAATGCTGGGTCCAAGCCTCGTGCCAGAGCGATGATGACGCTGGTGTCGAGTAGGCCGGCCGTCGTCATAGCCAGGGATCGACGGCCGAGTCGAGATCGTTCCGCAGTTCGTCAAAATTCAGCCCGGGAATTGGACGCCACCGAGCCAG
>CAMCSO010000302.1 GCA_945877545.1 Bifidobacterium breve
ATTGTGCGTGACAACAACCGGGCTCTACTGGGGGTCGAAGGCCGATTTCATGGAGATCCTTCAGCCGGTGCTGGCCATCGCGACGCCGGTCCCTGACGGCGACCAGACGGGCGTACCGCGCACCGAGCGCTCCGGCCCAGTGAGACGGGAGGGGTCCATCTTGGAACTGGGCTCTTGGGAGGGGCGGGACTACTTAGCAACAAATGATCCGCAGGGTCTTTACGTGTCGAAGAGCAGCTTCGTCGGGGAGCGCCTGAGTATTGAGGGGCTGAACGAGATGCTGTCTTGGATGAGGCGTTGGCCAGGTGGTTCGCTTGCGCAGTTGAACATGGGGCTGATGTTCGCCTTCGGTGGTGCGGTGCGCGACCTGCCGACCGACGCGATGGCATACGTCCATCGTGAATCGAACTTCATGTTTCAGATAGAGCCCGAATGGACGCCAAGGGACTCCCCCGAGACGGTGGCCACCATGACCTCTTGGATGGCTGACTACTGGGCGGCCATGCAGGGGTACATGCTCCCCCAGTCTTACCAGAACTTCCCTGATCGCAGCCTCGATGACTTTGCTAGTGCCTACTACGGGACGAACCTTCCCCGGCTTCAGGATGTGAAGCGCGCCTACGATCCGGACAACGTCTTCTCATTTGCCCAGAGCATCCCGATCTGATGTGTGTGGCATACCCTCCGCGGCCGAGGCGTGTTCATCGTTGACAACCGTTACACCACCGTCGGAGGTCGATATCGGCCGACGAGTGAGCATACGAATCGTCGCGGATGATGGCCGCAGCCGCGACCTCGTCGGAATGCTCACGGACCTGATCACGGTCTGCGGGCGCGATGGATCGGGCAGGCAGTTTGATCCGGCCGCCATATCTCACTGGCGCCTCATTCCTGAGCGTGCTGCCCGAGCAGGGACCGGTGCACCGTTAAGCGTTCGGGTTCGGGAACTTGAGACCGCGATGGCGGATACTTGCCCCGCTGAGGTGACAATGAGGCATGGCGAGTGGCTTCTGCGTGCATCCACCGGCATCACGCAGTGGGCGAACTCGGCCGTGCCGCTCGGAAAGCCCCTGGGTACCGTCGACGATGCGATCGCGCAGGTGATCGAGTTCTCTCGAGCGCAGGGCATCATTCCGGCTGTTCGGGTGCCACTCCCAACCGGCGAGAACCTCGACCAACTCCTCAATTCCCTCGGCTGGGCAGCAAACGTCGATACCTATGTGCTTGTTCACGACACCGGGGCCCTGATGCCTCCCGACGCAGATCTGTTGATTCGACACGAGGACGAGCCATCCGACAACTGGCGATCAGTCCGAGGACCCGATGAGCCGGTAAGCAGAATGCGGCGATACCCGGCCGTCTATGCCTCAGTCTGGGTCGGCGGGCAGGCAGTCGGTGCCGGCCGCATCGCGATCGCTGACGACTGGGGCGTCATCAGTCAGGTGTTCGTGGGCGATGAGCACCGTCGATATGGCGTCGGTACTGCGGTTGTTCAGGCACTTGCAGGGATCGTGCGGAACTCCGGTGTCGACCGACTGGCAGTCTCGGTGAGCGCCGATAACGCTGAGGCTCTCGCACTGTACGGCAGCCTCGGATTCAGGAAACACCACATGTATCGTCGTCGGGTACTTACCGAGCGAAGTGTCAAGGGAGCCTCATGACCACCAGCCCTGATCCATTTGATGACATTGTTCTCGATGAGAACTTCATCGCCGGCGGCCCAAGGGAAGCTGCTGCCGATGAGCGCATCGCAAAAGCGTCGCGCATCGCGCGTGGAAATGATCGCCTTGCCGCTGCAGGTGAGATCGCCGACGGCACGGGCAAACCCGGCTACCGGCGGTTACGTCGCTCGACCCCATGGATCCTCATCGGTGTCGTCGTCGCGGTCGCTATCGTGGCGATAACCCTTCTTGTGCGCTGAGAAAACCGCAACCACTCCCCCGTGGCCCAACGAGGGATTTCATTTATTTGATTGTTCAACTAATATTTGACATACTGGCGTCATGGAATCGGTAGCCTGGCGGCCGGGGGATCCTGCACTCCCCGCGCTCTTTCTCGGCCACGGGGCCCCACCGCTCCTTGACGATCGATGCTGGAGCGGTGAATTGTCTGCGTGGACAGCGGCGCTCCCGAAACCCACGGGCATCCTCATTGTTTCGGCCCACTGGGGGCGGGCGCCGGTCAGCTTGTCGGCGACAGCGGCCGCCACTCCCCTCGTCTACGACTTCGCAGGATTCGCCCCGAAATTCTCCGCCATGACGTATCCGACGCCCGATGCGTCAGCGCTCTCGGAGCTCATCCGTTCCGTCATGCCCGATAACGAACCCGTCCACCAGCATGGGTCGAGGGGGCTCGACCACGGTGCGTGGGTGCCATTACGCGTCATGTACCCGTCCGCAGACATCCCGGTCGTGCAAATGTCGCTCCCAACCGATGATCCGTCACGGCTGATCGCGCTTGGCGGTCGGTTGCGGGTCTTACGTGAACTCGGTGTCCTTGTCATTGGATCGGGGTTCCTTACCCACGGGCTCCCGTATCTTCGCGATTGGAGCCCGGCAGCTGCGCCACCCGGTTGGAGCGTCGATTTCGACCTTTGGGCTACGGATGTGGTTCGTCGCGGCGATCTCGACGAACTCTCCAACTTTCGCAAGGCTGCGCCCGGCATGCCCTACGCGCATCCCACAACCGAGCACTTCACACCAATCTTCGTTGCACTAGGCGCCGCGTCGCCCCTCGGACGGACACCGAAGGAGACGATTGACGGGTACTTCTACGGACTCGCCAAGCGATCCTTCGAAATCCATTAGCCCAAGCGGAATCGGCCGGCCTCGGGAACATTTCAGCGTCGAAATGTTCGAGGGAGGTAAAGATTTATCCGTGACCTCGAATGAGGGAACCAGCGCACGAACCGCCGCGTCAAATGCCTAGTCAGCGGATAAATCCGTGAGCAAGGCAACTTTGGGAGCACGAAGGGAGCACGTTGATGATGCAAACCACGATGCGCGGAAGCCGACTCGGGTCCGTGAGCTACGAGAACGACACTCACATTTCTGTCGCCGAACGACAGATGGTGCGGTACGACTGCCCGCAGGGGCATCACACCGTCATCCCGTT
>CAMCSO010000303.1 GCA_945877545.1 Bifidobacterium breve
GGCGGGCATATTTGATGACGGCCAACGCTTTTTTAGTAGGTGGTACTTGCGTAAGGAGCTTTCGCCTCATACGCATGACCGGTTTGAGCGTCAGTCGGAGTCCTCCGACGCATGGCTCCGCTTGCGCATGACGATCACGACGCCAACCCCGACGACAGCGGCACCGAGCACGGCGAGCACGATCGGCCCCCAGGTGCGGCTCGACTTGATCGCGACCTCGGCCCGCTCAAGGGTCTCATCGGCAACCCCCAGCACGGCGTCGGCTCGGTCGAGTGCCGCGCGGACACGTCCGAGCTCCTCCCGAAGATCGGTCACATGTCCCTGATTCGATTCAACAACGTCGAGGAGCGACATCGCTCATTCCCTCCCTGTGAGGCGGTCCGCGAGGACTGCCTTGAGTGCCGAGTACTGCGGCTTGATCTGTTCATTAATCATCGTAAGACGCTCATCGAAGGGAAGGAATGCGCTCTTCATCGCATTGAGGGTGAACCACTGCAGATCGTTCAGCCCGTAGCCAAAGGCGTTGCTCAGCAGTTCCATCTCACGCGACATCGAGGTGCCCGACATGAGCCGGTTATCGGTATTGACGGTCACGCGGAAGCCCAGTCGCCGGAGCAGGCCGATCGGATGCTGCTCGATGGAGGGCGCGGCTCCGGTCTGGATATTTGAAGAGGGGCACATTTCCAGCGGAATGCGTCGATCGCGGACGTAGGCGGCGAGCCGGCCGAGTGTCACGGAGCCATCAGGCTCGACCGTGATGTCGTCGACGATGCGCACGCCGTGGCCGAGGCGGTCGGCGCCGCACCACTGGATTGCCTCCCAGATCGACGGCAGGCCGAATGCCTCGCCCGCATGGATGGTGAAGTGGGCGTTCTCGCGGCGCAGGTACTCGAAGGCATCAAGATGACGGGTCGGCGGGAACCCTGCTTCAGCGCCGGCAATGTCGAATCCCACGACCCCGAGGTCGCGGTACTTCACCGCGAGCTCGGCGATCTGGCGCGAGTGGGTAGCGGTGCGCATCGCGGTGAGAAGCACCCCAACCCGGATGCGATGACCCTGGCTCTCGGCCGCCCGCTGGCCCTCGGAGAAGCCCGCGAGTACCGCCTCGACGATGGCATCGAGTGACAGACCCTGCTCAACGTGCAACTCGGGGGCGTAGCGGATCTCGGCGTAGACGACGCCGTCGGCTGCGAGATCCTCGGCGCACTCCCGGGCCACTCGGCGCAGCGCAGGCTCGGTCTGGGTGACGCCTACGGTGTGCTTGAAGGTCTCGAGGTAGCGCTCGAGGGAGCCGGAATAGGCGGCATCGGCGAACCAGTTGCCGAGCGACGCGGCATCACTCGCGGGCAGCCCCTGGTAGCCGAACTCCTCGGCGAGGTCGAGCACCGTCTGGGGGCGCAGGCCGCCGTCGAGGTGGTCGTGCAGCAGCACCTTGGGCGCGCGCACGATGAGATCAGTAGGGACTGGTGAGTAGGTACCGCCGTCAACAACCATAAAGGGAACCTAGCCCTCATCGGTGGCCGATGGGCAGCGGGAGCCCCGGGCAAGAGGATTCAGGATCCGCAAGATGCGTTTTTGTATAAGCGTATTTATAGTAAACGTGCTTATACTGTTCCAGTGGTCACTCAAGGATGGCCGGCGAAGCCAGCTGACGTCGAAGCGCGAGAGCGTCAATGGGCCGAGCTCTCGGCCTTTTCAGGCGACGAGCGACCCGGGGCGATGCTCGGAGTCGTCTACGGCCGAAGGCGCCTGGGCAAGACGTACCTCCTCAGCGCCCTCGCTGAGCAGACAGGGGGCTTCACTTTCGAAGCCACCCAGGACACCGAATCGATGACATTGGGCCGCCTCGGCCGTGAACTCGCGGCGCATATGGGGGCACCGGCGCCGCTCCACTTCGACGACTGGGGCGAGGCAGTCGATGCCCTCCTCCGGCTTGGCAGCAATCGGCCCACGACGGTCGTGCTCGATGAATTTCCTTACCTCGCCCAATCGACACCCTCGATCGCCAGCATCATTCAACGAGCCTTCAGCCCCCGCCGGCCGGAGCGGCTCGCCTCCCAGATCCGTCTCATCCTGTGCGGCTCGACCCTGGCTTTCATGGGCAACCTCCTCACCGGGCAAGCCCCGCTGCGCGGCCGCAGTTCCCTTGATCTCGTCGTGCCACCGCTTGATTTCCGCGAGCACCGAGCCTTCTGGGGCATCGGCAACGAACGGATCGCGGCCCAACTGTTCGCAATCACCGGCGGCACGCCCGCCTATCGAACGCTCGCCCGAGGCGGGGCGCCGCATGATGAGCGCTCCTTCGCCCGATGGGTGTGCTCGAATCCGCTCAGCTCGTCATCACCGCTCTTTCGCGAAGCGCATTACCTGCTCACCGAAGACCTCGATGTCCGCGACCCGCAGGTCTATAACTCGATTCTCGGCGCGGCCGCTACCGGGTCAACCACCCGCACCGCCATCGCCACTCAAGTCGGCCGGAAGGTCACCGACATCGCCCACCACCTCAGCGTGCTGGAGATCACCGGCTACCTCACCAAGGTCGACGATGCCTTCTCCACCCGTAAGCCCCGCTGGCACATCGCCGACCAGATCATCCGGTTTGACAGGGCGGTGATGCAGCCTGCGTGGTCTCGTCTCAGCACCACAAATGATCCGGCGCCGACCTGGGAACTCCAGCAAGGTGCCTTCCGCAGTCAGGTGCTTGGCCCTCAATTCGAGGACATGTGTCGCGACTGGGTGCAATCCCACGCCGATCCTTCACGATTCAATGCCGAGGCGATTACTCGAGTCGCTCCAGCGGTGGTGTCGATGGGTGGTCGAGACCAGGCAGAGATTGACGTAGTCGTCTTTGGTGTCGTCGCCGGACGGACGGTGCTCGTGAGCATCGGCGAGTGCAAGTGGAGCGCGACGGTCACCCCTTCCCACGTGGCCCGGCTCGATCGCGTGCGCTCGCGACTCGGTGCATCAGGGATCGACGTGTCAAGGACCACCCTTGCCTTCTACTCGGGCCAACGCCGTGGCACCGGGGTGCCAGGCAACATGCCCGCTGGCCTGAAGCACGTAGACATCGCCGAGATCTA
>CAMCSO010000304.1 GCA_945877545.1 Bifidobacterium breve
TTCACCGTCCAGGTCAGCGGCCCTGTCAGGACGGATGCGTCGGCGCTCATGGTCGCCTCGGTGGATCCGTGCCCCGCGGCAGCCCATCTGTCTGTAGTCCGGCAGACTAGAGGCTGCGGTTGGAATGGATTCGCGCCAAGCCTGCCAACCGCTCAGCACATCGGCCCCGTAGCTCAGGGGATAGAGCGTCGGTTTCCTAAACCGTGCGTCGCAGGTTCGAATCCTGCCGGGGCCACGTGCACGTTTCGGATTGGGCTGCCAGCCCGGTTAGTCGGGCTGGCAGCCTTCGAGTCCATGTCTCGCTTGGTGCCGTACCCGTCGTCACACTTGTGCGACGGTGAGGCTGCCTGTCAGCTTTCTTTGTCGTCCATGATGAACGCGGGCATCGACATCCTCGGGCCCCCGGGCCCTCTCGCTCCAGCCATCCGGACGTTGAGCGTCGAGTAACTCTCTTGAAAGCCATGAGCGGTCGCTGGCGCTGACGTGATGTTCATGCCCATCTCTGATCCCTGCCACGCTGAGTCGCCTGCCCCGATGAACTGGAAGGTCCATTCGGACTTCTTTCGCAGTCGCTCAACCTCGCTTCGCACGCCCTTGAGGGTGTGCTCGGACGAGGAGTTCTCATCTCCGTCCGTGACGACGACGAAGATGATCTGGCCGGGTCGCTCGGCCTTCCGCAACGCCTTGATGTCAGCCTGGGTCGCGGCGAGTTCCCCGCCTACAGCATCGAGGAGTCTCGTCATGCCCCTCGGCTCGAGGACGTACTCCGTGCGCTTCTTTGCCATGCGCATCACGGTGTCGATGTCGGAGTCGAATTCGACGAGAGTGACGGTGAGTCGGCCAGGTAGGGCAAACTGGCTCGTGAGCAGGGCATTCATGCCCGACTGCGCTTCCTCAGCCACGCTCGCCATCGAGCCGGAACGGTCGACGACAAGGGTGACGTGGGTGTAATCCGAATTGGCCAATACACGCTCATTTCTGAATAGTTATACGGGATAGAACCTGACCTCGACAGAGTGCAACATTATTCGGAATAAGTCAACTTGAGAGGCTCGTTGGTCAAGCTCCACAGCTCGAAGATCCCCGCGACCGTGACGATGGCGGCCCCGGGCAGGTCCTTTCTCGTCTCAGCCTCATGGGGGTTTGACGGCGACTACTGACGGCCCTCGTCCGAATATGCCGTGACGTCATTGAGCGACAAACGCCGTAAAAGATCACCTCAGTTGCCCTTCTCGGGAGTGATCGGAACCCTCCCCTGAGCAACCATTTGGTCCTCGTCGTCCTCGATGAGTCTCGGGACAGCGAGCCGGTCCCCGGCACGGTTCACCGGCATCGCGCGGGATGCCTTCATCGCGAAACTCACCGCGCCCCAACTTGCCCTCACGCCCGCGCGGGAGGTCGAGAAGCTCGCCGACGGCATCCCCATGGATGTTCCCTGCCAGGCCGAATCTCCTGCGCCGATAAACTGAAATATCCAGTTCTGCTTCTTGCGGCGCGACTCGACGGTGCTCCGCACCCCCTCGAGCGTGTGCTTGGACGATGAGTTCTCGTCGCCGTCCGTCGCGACGACGAATATGACCCGATCGGGGCGACGCGCCTTCGCCAGAGCCTTGATGTCGGCCTGCGTCGCCTCGAGCTCACCGCCAACGGCGTCGAGCAGCTTGGTCATCCCTCGCGGCTTCAGCACGTATGGCACCGGCTTCGTTGCCATGCGCGTGACCGTCTCGATTTCCGAATCGAATTCGACAAGGGTGACGGTGAGAAGTCCCGGCAGCGCGAACTGTGCTTCAAGGAGTGCATTGATCCCGGACTGGGCCTCATCGACAACGGAGACCATTGAACCTGACCGATCGATGACGAGGGTGACATGGGTGTAGTCGGCAGTTGCCAAGCGCATCTCATTTCTCAAGAGTTATACCGGATAGAATGAACTATTCGGCATGATGGGATACTATTCGGAATAAGTCAAGCGGAAGGCTCCAAGCTCAATGAGTGACACGACCTACTCCTGGCGACGGCCCCAGCGCTCACCCTCCTCCGGAGACCGCGATGCCTCGGACTTCGGTTACGCCATGGAGCGCCTGCGCGAGCAGTGCGGCTGGGCGCGGGCCGAGGTTGCCGATCGCTCCGGCTCCTTGGCCTATTCGACGGTGGCCGGCATCGAGAACGGCCACCGTCCGCCGAGCAAGCGCACCCTCGGCCCACTAGCCCGCGGGCTAGGCGTCGATTACGACGACCTCGAGGGCTTCTGGCAACTGGTCCAATCACGTGCTCCGGACGAAACCCTCGACTCCGCATGGAGGGCGATGCTGGCTGAAGCGACGGAGGGAACGACGCAAGCGAACCCGATGACCGGCAGTCGGACGCCAACACCCGGGTCATTCGCAAGACATCGAGCACCGATCCCTGGGCCTAGAGGCGCTAGAGCGATGCCGACTGCAAAACGTTCGCCGGCCCCGCCAAGGCCGAGTTCTTGGGAACCATCGCGCCCATCCGGCAGCATCGAGGGCTGGCTAGGCAACCCCTTCGACTCGGAGTTCCGCGACGAAATCGATCTATCGGACTTGGGTTCCTACGCTGGCCTGATCACGCTCGATGCGGATGACATCCCTCATGCCGAGTTGGCCCAGGAAGCGACCATCGAGTGCCAACTCATGATTCAATCCGAGCCCTTGCCCGAGTCGCAGAGGGAGGGCCTCATCAGGGAGCTTCAACTCATCGCAGGCCGCCTGCCCGAGGACGAACTCGCGACAGCTGTGCAGGTGCTTCGAGGCCTCGTCGCGAAGGCCCGAGATGAAGGCAACCTCAGCGACGACTGACACCCGAGAGAAATTTGAACGACCTTGCTCCCTGCATAGCTCTGCGCCGCTCCCATTCTGACCGGGACTCCAACAACATGAGCCCGGTGCAGCGGGATTGTCTCCCACCGCACCGGGCTCAGTCAGTCCGCGGATGCAACCCTCGCTCAGGAGGCGGGGGTTGCCGTCGTGGAGGCGGCCGGTGCCTTCTTCGCGGCCTTCGCGGCCTTGATCGCGGCGGCCTGGGTCTGGGTGATCGTG
>CAMCSO010000305.1 GCA_945877545.1 Bifidobacterium breve
TGGGAATTGACCATCCTGTGCGTGGGTGCGCATCTCGTCAGCCGTGGCCACGTTCAACTCCCGCTGTGTCGGCTTTCCGAAGTCGAGCAGGACGGTATCGACGCCGGTCACGAGGACAAGGGCATCTGCCTTCAGTTCGGCGGCAAGCAGCGCTGCGGCGCGGTCCTTATCGATGACGGCGTTGACCCCCCGAATCGTCCCCTGATCATCGACGACCGGGACGCCACCACCCCCACCCGCGATGACCATGAATCCCTGCTCGACGAGCGCCGTGATTGCATCTCGCTCGAGCACGCGCCGCGGGCGAGGGGAGGCGACCACTACCCGGTAACCGCGACCGGAATCCTCGATGATCGGCTGCCCGGTCCGCGCGGAGCGCTTCTGAGCCTGCTCGAGGGTGTAGAAGGGGCCGATTGGCTTGGTTGGGTTGCTGAACGCTGGGTCCTGCGGGTCAACGTCGACATGCGTGACGACACTGACGATGGAGCCGATGTCATGGCCGCGCTCGTTGAGTAGCGCCGTCTCGATGAGGTGACCGACGAGCCCTTGGGTCATCGCTCCGAGGGCGTAGAGCGGCAGGCCAGGTACGAGAAGTTCCGCCTCGTCCTGCTGCACCGCGAGGTTTCCCACCTGCGGTCCATTCCCGTGGGTGATGACGACTCGCCATCCAGCCTCGTGAATCGCCGCGATGGACTTCACCATCCCCTGGCAGTTCGCGAGCATCTCTTCGTAGGTGCCGGATTGGCCCTCGAGGGTGATCGCATTCCCTCCGAGTGCGATGACCGCAGTTCGTGATGGGTGCTTGTCAGTCACGGAACGCCTTTCGCCGAGGGGACCCTGATCGTTCAGAAACCATATGTCATACGACATTTGATCGACACTATAGTTAATGGATTGACATGGTGCATCACAATGGAGCCATGAACGCATGGACCCCAGAGGCAACCAATGCCTTCGTCGCCAGGCTCGAGTCAGCCGAGCGTCAGATCTACCCCCTCGCCATGGTCGATACCGATCGGTATGAGCGGGCCGTCACCCTCATCGGGCTCCTTGCTCGGCATCTTGATGGCTCGGGGGACTCAGCGGAGGATCTCGAACTGCTCCGCCCGAAGGCACTAACGCGACTTCGCGGCATTGCGAGCGAGCAAGCAATCGTCCTCGCGGACCTTGATGAGGAGGCGGTGGTGGATGCTGCCCTCGCCCAGCGCTACCGCGTTCTGCGGGCTGATTCGGCCGGTCAAACGAGTGATCGGGCGATAGAAGAGGCGAGGGCCGCTGGGGAGACTTGGGCCTCGCTCGAGTCCCCGGACGTGAGCACCCTCGGATTCGCAGCCATTCAGCGGTGGGTGGATATGCATCTTGAAACCGGCGTACGGCTCGTGCGCACGATCTCGCCCGATGCGCTCACCGGGCACGCCCGGTTCCGTATCGAGTTGCTCCCTGAAGAGTCGGCGGACTCTTCGATGGTCATCGATTGCGACAGTCGTCAGGAATGGCTGGACGAAGCAGCAGCATTGAGGGATTCACTGGACGGACATTCAGGGTGACTGAGTTTCACTAAAGTGCACTGAAGATGAAGTTTCGTCTCCTAAGATGAACGAACGCGCCGTTAGGGCGCTGTTCGACGGCCTCGCCCGGAGGAATGATGACGGCAATCTTGGACTACGCACCGGTTCTCGAGTCGATTGAGGCCGATGGCCGCGCGATCGCCGGTACGCCTGCCTCATGGGACGTAAGCAGCCTCATCATGGACGTTCAGGCACGGGGCCTGCGTGTCGAAGCTGAAATGGAGCGGCGCTCAGGTGGAGCCGGACCAACCGATTCGGGCATGTTGTGGATCGAGGGGTATCCAGTCACGGCGCCCACAGGCAACGCAACCGCAGCGACCTCCCCGTACCTGCTCAAGGCGGAGGATGACGGCTACGGCATTTATCGCGATGACGTGCGGGTGGCATCGGCGCGGGCCGAGCAGCGTCCACGGTTCTACGACCTGAAAACCGCCGACGGCATTCCCTACGAGAAGATTGCTCTGCTTCACCTCGACTCCCTCGCAAGCACCGTGGTTCAGACGTGTGCCTACTGGGGCAACGCCGATCAGTGCACCTTCTGCGGGATTGGGTTGTCCCTCGAGTCGGGCCGCACGATCGTGAAGAAGACCCCGGCGATGCTCGCCGAGGTGGCGGTAGCCGCACGCGATCTCGACGGGGCGGTTGATGCGACCCTGACCACGGGCAGCTCACGCGGCGTCGACCGCGGGGCGCGCTATGTGGGCCGCTGCGGGCAGGCGGTCAAGGAGGCAAGTGGCCTGCCGGTTGAGGTCCAGTTTGAGCCGCCGCTCGACCTCGATGTCATCAACGAGGTCGGCGACATGGGCATCGACTCGGTCGGCATTCACGTCGAGACATTTGATCCACTCGTCCTCGCGCGCGTCGCACCAGCCAAGGCTGCGTCCGGAATCGAGTCCTACTTCGCCGCATGGGAGCGGGCCGTCAAGGTATTCGGCGAGGGCCAGGTCTCGACCTACGTCATCTTGGGCATGGGCGAGGATCCCGAGGTCACCATTGCGGGTGCGCGACGCGCCATCGATATCGGCGTCTACCCCTTCGTCGTGCCACTGAAGCCTGTTGCCGGATCACTCATGGAGGACTGGCCATCGCCCTCCCGCGAGTATGTCGAGCCCATCTACCGCCGCATTCAGGCCTATATGACACTGCGCGGCATGAATGCCGGAACGGCCAAGGCCGGCTGCGCACGCTGCCAAGCCTGCTCGGGCCTGAAATCGCTCGAGCCACTCCCGCCGCGCACGGTTCCGCTGCAGATCGGCCCGCGACCAACCTCATGAGCGCAGCAGTTGACCTCTCGCACGTCAACCTTCGGGTTCGAGCTGCGAAACTCGCGCATGAGCGGGAGGGCCACTTTGCTGTCCGGCACGAGGTTTTCGTTCGCGATCAACAGTTGTTCCCGCTCACTGACGTCGACGAGCGCGACGACCACCCTTCGACCATTCATCTCGTTGGCGAGGCCGACGGCCG
>CAMCSO010000306.1 GCA_945877545.1 Bifidobacterium breve
CGCTGCGGGTCGTACAGGAAGTACGAATATGCCCGCTCACGGCCTCGGCCCACCCGACCACGGAGTTGGTGGAGTTGGCTGAGGCCGAAATTGTCCGCTCTGTCGACGATGAGCGTGTTCGCGTTCGGGATGTCGATGCCCGATTCAACGATGGTCGTGCAGACGAGGACATCGATCTTCTTGTCCCAGAAGTCGACGATGACCTGCTCGAGAGGCCCCTCCCCCATCTGCCCGTGCGCCACTGAAATGCCCGCCTCGGGCACAAGATCCCGCAGACGCGACGCGACTCGGTCGATCGACTCAACCCGGTTGTGGACGAAGAACACCTGCCCATCCCTGAGTAGCTCCCGGCGAATGGCCGCGGTGATCTGCCTGTCGTCGTAGGGCCCGACGAAGGTGAGCACGGGATGCCGCTCCTCGGGTGGGGTCTGGATCACCGACATCTCGCGGATACCGGTTACCGCCATCTCCAGGGTGCGTGGGATCGGGGTCGCCGACATCGCGAGGACATCAACATTCGTCCGGAGCGCCTTGAGGTGCTCCTTGTGCTCAACGCCGAATCGCTGTTCCTCATCGAGGATGACGAGGCCGAGATCCTTGAACCGCACGCCGGCGGTGATAAGGCGGTGCGTGCCGATGACGACGTCGACAGTGCCGTCGCCGATGCCTGCGAGCACCTCCTTGGACTCCTTGTCGGAGTTGAATCTCGAGAGGGCTGCCAGACGAATCGGGAAGGGGCCGAACCGTTCAGAGAAGGTCGAGAAATGCTGCTGCACCAACAGGGTTGTCGGCACGAGGATCGCCACCTGCTTACCGTCCTGCACGGCCTTGAATGCAGCCCGCACAGCGATCTCAGTCTTGCCGTAGCCGACATCGCCGCAGATGAGGCGGTCCATCGGGACCTGCTCCTCCATATCGCGCTTGACCTCGTCAATGCAGAGCAGTTGGTCGGGGGTCTCGACGTAGGCGAAGGCGTCCTCGAGTTCGTGCTGCCACGGCGTGTCGGGGGAGAACGCAAATCCCTTGGTCGCCTGACGGGCGGCATAGAGGCGAATGAGTTCGCCCGCGATCTGCTTAACCGCCTTGCGAGCCCGCCCCTTCGCCTTTTGCCAATCGGCGCCGCCGAGCCGATGGACCGCAGGGGACTCACCCCCCACGTAACGGGAGACGAGATCAAGTTGATCTGTTGGGACAAAGAGACGGTCCGCGGGCTGACCGCGTTTGCTCGATGCATACTCCAAGACGAGGTACTCGCGGGTGGCCCCAGCAACCTCGCGCTGCACCATCTCGACGTAACGCCCGACGCCGTGCTGCTCATGTACGACATAGTCACCGGTCTCCAGCGAGAGCGGATCGATCGCCCGCCGGCGCCGCGACGGCATTTTGCGCATGTCCTTCGTCGATGCCTTCTGTCCGAGGATGTCCTGCTCGGTGATGACACTGAGCCCGATCCCCGGCAGCCGGAACCCCATCGAGATCCGAGCCGTCGACACGGTGACGATCCCCGCCGCCGGCGCATCCGAGATGTCCTCGACGAGGCGGCCGGCGATGTCCTCGCCTGCGAGGGTCTCAGCAAATCGCTCCGCAGATCCATGGCCCTCGCACAGAAGCACGACGCGCTCGCCCGCCCTAGCCCAAGCGGCGATATCGGTGAGTGATGCCGTGGCATCACCCCGGTAGGACTCCAGGGCCGTCCCGCCGAGATCGATGATGGGCTCGTCATGTGCTTCCGCATCGACCGTGAGCGGGGTTATCCCCCACCACTGCCGATTCGTCCGCAAGCTGGTCGCCCGGATGTCGTCAATTGACAGGTAGCTCGAGCCCGACAGGTCGATTGGGGTCTGGTTGCCGACAGCGGCGTTGTGCCACGATGCAGCAAGGAACTCCTCCGCCGTCCGAACAAGGTCGTGCGAGCGGCTGCGGATCCGCTCGGGGTCAAGGACGATAACGCTCGCATCCGCCGGCATCATCTCAAGCAGGGTCGTCATCCCATCAGCGAGGACCGGGGTGAGCGCCTCCATCCCCTCGACACAGATGCCCTGCGAAAGCTGATCGCACATGTCTGAGAGCACCGGAACTCCCTCTGCCAGCCGACGAGCCCGCTCGCGAACCACCGGGGTGAGGAGCAACTCGCGGACGGGTGCGGCGAACACGCCATTGGGCGCGAGTTCGAGCGACCGCTGGTCGGTGACGGCGAAACTGCGGATCTCCTCGACCGAGTCCCCCCAGAACTCCACCCGCAGCGGGTGCTCGTCAGTCGGTGGAAAGAGATCGAGAATTCCGCCGCGCACCGCGAGTTGGCCGCGCCGCTCAACGAGATCGACACGCTCATAACCCATGTCGACGAGACGTCGGACGGTCAATGTGAGGTCGGCTGACGAGTCGGCCGTCAGTCGAACCGGCTCGACATCACCGAGCCCGGCGGCCATCGGCTGGAGGACAGCCCGGATGGATGCCACAACGACATCCACCGGAGGCACGAGCGGGTCCGAGGCTTCAGGGTGAGCGAGTCGGCGCAGGATGGCGACCCGCCGGCCGACCGTGTCGGACGAGGGGGAAAGTCGCTCATGCGGCAGGGTTTCCCAGGATGGGAACACGGCGACATGCTGGCCGGGAAGGAGTGCGCGCAGGCTCGCCGCGATGTCCTCGGCCTCACGCCCTGTCGCCGCGATGATCAGCAGGGGCGACTCGGCGCCGATCGGCGACGGGGCTGCGAGTGCCGCTGCGACGAATGGCTGAAGGGCGGTCGGGGCTACGACCAACGCGGAGCGCATGCCCGGCCGGCCGGCAACCTCAGCGATCTCACGGAACGCAGTCGCGTCGACGACAGCGCCCAAAAGCCCTGCGAGACTCACGAGTTGGCAGCCTGCGCGAGGCTCTCTCGCAGGGCCACAGCGATGAGCGGATGCGAGACAACGAGATCGCTCACATAGGGGGGCATCTGGTTGAAGGTCATCCCGCGGCCATCGACGTGCGAGGCTTCATACCCGTAGTGGCGTGCCACACCGAAGGGCGCGGCGAC
>CAMCSO010000307.1 GCA_945877545.1 Bifidobacterium breve
GACCGATGGGAACTGCCCCCTGGTGCAACGGAGATCGCACGCACGTCGCGGGCTTCGCAGGCCTTCACCCTGCGCAAGAACCTAGCCCTCCAGTTCCACCCGGAACTCACCGGCGACATGCTCGAAGGCTGGCTCAACTCACCCGGCGAGGGCCGGGACTTGATCATCGCCGACGGCCAAGATCCCGACATCCTCCTCGCATACGCACGCGCGGAGCAGCCGAAGGCGCGCGTGCGCGCCCATTCGCTCGTCGACAGTTTCCTCACCCAAGTGGCGGGCCTCGGCCACCTCGTTTGATCAAGGGGTCACAATTCGAATGCTAGCTACTCCTACTGGACCGGCCCGGACTGCAACATGAACACCGTGATCGCATCGAAGTACAGCTCATTGAGGGCAAGGACCTGAGCTGCCGTGGCCTCAGGGGTTCCGGCCAGTGCCTCCGCCGCACCAGTGCCGTACGCCGCAGCCCACACCGGCAGGCTCGCATCCAAGCCCCGTTGACCTAGGAGTGCGGCAACTTGGTCGACGGCCATCTTCGCTGTCGACATCGATGCGACGAGGACCTCGGGCTGCTGGACCGCCGAAGGGTCTGCCCCGATGCCGAACTGGTCCACGCCGAAGTTCTGGACGGTAGCGATCAGCGAGGTGGTAGCGATGTAGTACGTCACCGCGACCGTCGCCTGAAGCAACTCATCCGACAGGGAATCCCGGCTGCTGGGGATGGCCGCCGCCGCGGAACTGAGGTTGAGTACTACCGGCAGGAGAAGACCCACATCGTTCTGGCGGGCCAGCTCAGCCGGATCTTGGCCTCGCATCACCACTTGCTGTACGTAGTCCTGCTGAGCGGTCCCCGCCCTTGCAAGAAACGTCGTGTAGTCCGAGAGATACGCGGCCACTGGTCCTGCCCCCGGACCCGGCTGGGCTGGCGCAGCTTGGATGATGGCTAGCTGGTTGGGGTAAAACACGTTGATCGCCGTATCCACATCGGCAAGGATGCGCGCATATCGATCGATGCCTACCGCGTCCAATGCGCCTGCGTCGAGTTGCTGCTGCACTGACTGCAGGATGGAGTCGTTGTATGCCAACCAGCTCAGGGCGTTTGGCAGGGTCAGCTGCTGCTCGTAGCCCATGGCATCGCCGAGTTGGATGCCTTGCGCCAACGCAGCCGCATTGCTGGCGGTCGAACGGTCCAACCAATCAGTCAGCCACGATGCGGCACTAGTAACGCCCGAAGCGGCCACCTGCGCCTGCGCATCAGCCGATGCTCGCTCCCGGGCCGCCATGGTCAGGCCCTCCATGCCAATGCCGTAGGCCGTTGCCACCTGCCCAGATTCTGCAGCGGCCGCGGACCGGGCGAGGAGGCCGTTAACAGCGTCAGTCTCCTGATTCGCTGGTAGCAACGCTGCCTCGTCAGCGAGCAACGCGAGAAGTGCCGTTACCTGCCTTGTCGAGAGTTCCTGCACGGCTGGGGGCAGGACGAAAGCAGGAGCGGACGGGTAGGCGAACCTGTCGTCAGTGAACAACGCAAAGGCCTCTTGAACGTTTCCCACTGACCGAACTTCCAGGCCAAGGCGCTTGCCGACCTCGTCCGCGGACTCGACCGCATTCGTCTCCGGATTGCGAAGGCTCATATTGGCCAGGGGGAGCAGTACGGTTCGATACCCCTGATCGGCCGCCGCCTGCAGCTTCAGAACTACGCCCCCGATGGGACCAATCGAACCATCGGGGCTGATGGTTCCAGTCATCGTCATGTCACCGCGGATTGGCGCACCCAGTAGAGCGGCCATCACACCCACGGTAAGAATTCCGCCAGCCGATGGTCCGTCGATCGGGCCGGTCACGCCAAAGTCCACATCGACTCGCCCAGGGTTGACGCCACTGACCATGGAACCCACCGCGGCGGCAGCCGCCGATGCGGCTGTCCATTGCGCACCAGCCCCTTGCGCTTTGATGTCGGCGAGGTCGATCGTGAAGAGCGCTGAGCCTTCCTTCGTGGCCCAGATCCGAGCGGGCTCGGTGCCGCTCGTGCCAGCCCCATCGTCGGCCCACAGGGCTGGAACAGTAATCTCAAATCCCTTGTCGCGGGCGACAGGTTCACGCAGACCCTCGGAGGCCGTGAACGACGCAGGCGAACTGCATGCGGTGGCTCCGGCCAAAACGCCAGCGCCCAGGAAAACAGTTGCAACCATCGACAGCGCACGTCTCATGGGCGGAGTCTGACATATCTCCTCCACTTGACGCGCTCGCGATGTCTCGGACACCAGATTGACGATGATCGATGGGGGGGCTTCGCGACTCACCGATATCGTCGAAGCTGTAACACCTTTCGTTACAGGCCAACGTGAGGGAAGCAGCGAATGAACACTCGTTTTGAGGTCGCAGGCAAAATGCTGCCGCTCATCTTGATAGCCGGACTCATCGCAGGTTGCGGTCAAGGGGGACGACAGGCAGCCGAGGCAACCACCGACGCCATTTCCGCTGGGTCGCCTTCTGCTGAATCGTCGGCGAAGGGAGCATTGGTTGATGGAAGTCGTATCTGCATCATCAACAAGAGCAGCAAGAACTTCCAGATTGAACCGATGGTCTACAAGGAGAAGAGCAACTCGACATCCGTGGATCCGGGCAGTGACTACTGCCAGGCCGGGTATCTTGAAGGCTACGAAGACACCGTCCTTCGCGCGATCAGCGGGCCTACCAAGTTGGAGATCTTCGCTCTAAACTTTTCGCTTGGTGACACTCGGGCCGGTGTGAAGTTCATCGATGACAGAGGACGGCTCGAGCGCTGGGTCATCGAGAGCGAATCCGGAGTAGGCGTACACGAGAAGGCGAACACTCCGGACGGGCGGTTCGCGTTGGATCTGTATCGGGTCGACGACCGCAGCGGCTGGAAGCAGTGGCGGCTTGAGGTCTTCGACCAACCGACCGAATAGGCGCGATCCCTTAGTGCAACGGGATCGGGCCCGGACCCCTCGTCCGCCCGCAGCCGCCTCAGGGCATAGG